>CAZOPN010000057.1:0-15416 GCA_964581685.1 uncultured Sangeribacter sp.
ATCGCTCCAACCCAGCGACCCCAGGGGCACTCAAATTTATGAGATGGGCTCTAAAAATATCAAAGCATGCGACATCTTATTGATCCGACAGATCTTACACGAGAGGAAACAGAACAGATTATAGATCTGGCCCTCGATATTATAGAACATCGTGAAAACTACGCAGAAGTGTGCAAAGGGAAAAAGCTTGCCACACTTTTCTACGAACCCTCCACACGCACACGTCTGAGTTTCACAGCCGCTATGATGGAACTCGGTGGAAATGTACTGGGATTTTCGGATGCCAAGAACACATCCGTAAGTAAGGGAGAGACCGTAGCAGACACATCAAAAGTGATCAGCTGCTTCGCCGACATCATCGCCATGCGTCACCATGAGGAAGGAGCCGCGCTTGTAGCAGCTATGAATGCCCGCGTACCGGTCATCAACGCCGGCGACGGTTCTCACAGTCACCCCACTCAGACCCTAACCGATCTTCTTACCATCCGTCGTGAAGTGGGACGTTTCGACAATATCACCATCGGATTCTGCGGCGACCTGCGTTTCGGACGGACCGTACATTCGCTTATCAAGGCCCTATCGCGCTATGAAGGAGTCAAAGTTGTGCTTATAGCTCCCGAACAGCTGCGTCTGCCCGACTACATGAAAGAGGAAGTATGCGACCGAAATGGAATTGAATATCGCGAGGTTTCATCAATGGAAGAGGTTATGCCTGACCTTGACGTGCTCTACATGACACGCGTTCAAAAAGAACGCTTCCTCGATGAAGATGAATTCGACCGCCTAAAGGACAGCTTTATCCTTACGGCCGAAAAGCTTGCAACAGCCAAACCCGAACTGCGCGTTCTCCATCCGCTGCCCCGCGTAAACGAAATTACAGTAGATGTCGACGCCGATCCGCGGGCAGCTTATTTCCGTCAGGTTGAAAATGGCAAATTCGTTCGTATGGCCCTCATCTATACCCTGCTGAAATGGGCACGTGAAAACCCGAAGAATGAGACCAAACTGATTCCCGACGGCACAGTCGTAAATCAATTCCGCTGTTCCAACAGGAAGTGTATCTCCAATATCGAGAATGTTGATACACTCTTCCGTCCGGCCACCGATGGCTCCGACACCTACCGTTGTGTATATTGCGAATCGAAGGCGGCCAACAAATAAGAAGAGCATAAGGGCTTTCGCCGGCGGCAAAAAGTAAATTTCTGCAAAATTTCCGATTTCATGCCGCCAATAGCTCACTATTCAAAAAAAATGAGTAACTTTGCATTTTCAATGATAACCGAAAGGATCACTCGATGAGCCATCCCCGAAACATATTTTTCAACAATATGAAAAAGAAACGCAGACATCCGGGCGTCATAGATGCCGGGCAGACTGTGGAGGGGTGTGGAGCGGTCATGTCGCGCTTATCTTATGCAAACAAAAACATTAGCCGATATTGCGAAAACTAAGATAGGGGGCGTCAGGCAACTATGTCTGACGCCCTCTCTTTTTCCCGGCACCAAACAACAACAGTAACAACAATATAAAGCGACAATAAAATTATCAAGATGAAAGTAGGAATAGTGATGGGCTCCACGAGCGACCTCAATGTGATGTCGGGAGCTTTCGCCATTTTTGACAGTTTCGGAATAGAATACGAGAAGCGCGTTTTGAGTGCTCACCGCACTCCGGCTCAGCTTGAAGAATGGGCTTCAGGAGCACGTTCCCGCGGATTGACGGCCATCATCGCCGGAGCGGGCGGCGCCGCACATCTGGCAGGAGTCGTGGCAGCGTATACCACTCTCCCCGTGATCGGAGTTCCCATCAAAAGCAAATCGCTCGAAGGGCTCGATTCGTTGCTATCCATGGTGCAGATGCCCCCCGGAATTCCGGTTGCAACCGTAGGAATTGACGGTGCAAAAAACGCTGCACTACTCTCTATCGAATTTGCCGCAGCATTCGATGAATCGCTTAAAATCAAACTCGACGACTTCCGCAAAGAACAAGCCGACAAAGTGCTTGCTTCAGAAATATAATCAACAGAAAGATGACCGATACAAAAAACCGTATATTCGTTGAAAAACGCGAACCTTTCCGTATTGAAGCGGAAAGTCTGCGCAACGACCTTAATTCCAATCTCGGACTCAACATCGGCTCCTTGCGTCTGCTATGCGTCTACGATCTTTTCGGATTTTCGCCCGAATTGCTCGACAAAAGTCGCTACCGCGTATTTGGAGAGATTGCAACCGACACCGTTTCTGACAATGTCGATACTGCCGGTATGCCCGCTCTGGCCGTAGAGTGCCTGCCCGGGCAGTTCGACCAACGCGCGGCCTCTGCTGAAGAATGCGTCCGTCTCATAGAGCCGGAGGCCGATATCGAAATCAGCAGTGCCCGACTCATGATCTTCGATCCCTCGGTTGGGGAGGAGGAGATGAAGCGCATCGAACACTACTGCATAAATGCCGTGGAATCACGGAAAAAAGATCTCGCACGACTGGAACGCCCGGAGCGCGCTGAGGCACAGCCGGTGGAGATTCTCGAAGGTTTCCGGAAGATAACTCCGGAAACGGCTTCGACCTATTGCAAGGAAAAAGGTCTGGCAATGAACGGTGACGACCTGATGGAAGTAGTGAAATATTTCACAACCGAAGAACGTGACCCCAATGAGACGGAACTTCGTATTCTTGACACATATTGGAGCGACCACTGCCGCCATACAACCTTTACTACCGAGCTCACCGACATCGAAGTTGAAGATTCTTTTGCAGCTCCATCCATTCGGGAAGCCGTGGAGGAATGGAAAAAGATCCGACGAGAATTGGGACGCGAAGAGAAAAGCCTATGCCTGATGGATCTGGCTACCATCGGAGCACGTTATCTACGCCGCGAAGGACTGCTCGATGATATGGAACAGAGCGAAGAAAACAACGCCTGCAGTATATTTGTGGATATCGACGTAGACGGAAAACCTGAACGCTGGCTACTGCAGTTCAAGAATGAGACTCACAACCATCCCACGGAGATCGAGCCTTTCGGAGGTGCATCTACATGTCTTGGCGGCGCTATCCGCGACCCGTTGAGTGGGCGTAGCTACGTATATCAGGCCATGCGGGTAACAGGAGCCGGAAACATCTATGCCCCCGTGTCGGAAACGATGGAAGGGAAACTGCCCCAAAGAGTGATCTCGCTGCGTGCCGCTGCCGGTTATTCATCTTACGGCAACCAGATAGGTCTGGCCACAACCCACGTCCGTGAGATTTTCCATCCGGGCTATGTAGCCAAACGTCTTGAGGTCGGAGCTGTTGTCGGTGCCGTAAAAGCCTCCGACGTGCGGCGTGAATCTCCTGCTCCCGGCGATGTAATACTGATGTTCGGCGGCCGCACAGGCCGCGACGGAATCGGAGGAGCAACCGGATCATCTAAAGAACATAACACTTCTTCCCTTGAGCAATGCGGAAGTGAGGTCCAGAAAGGAAATGCCCCTGAAGAAAGAAAAATATCTCGTCTTTTCCGCCGTCCGGAAGTGACACGCCTGATAAAGAAATCAAACGACTTCGGTGCCGGCGGCGTGAGTGTGGCCATAGGAGAGCTTACCGATGGTCTTGATATATATCTTGACCGCGTCACAACCAAATATAGCGGCCTGAATCCGACAGAACTTGCTATCAGCGAATCGCAGGAGCGTATGTCGGTCGTTGTCGAAGCTAAGGATAAAGAGGAATTCGAACGCTATTGCCGCGAAGAGAATATTGAAGTGCGCCACGTTGCTGATGTGACCGACACGGGACGCATGAGAATGTTCTACGGCGACAAAGTCGTTGCAGATCTGAGCCGCGACTTCATAGACTCGGCCGGAGCGCGCCATTTCGCAAAAGCAAAAGTAGGTGCCATTGAAGAACGCGACCCTTTCAAACGTTCTCTCCCGGGAGCTACCCTCCGCGAAAGATTTATGGAGAATCTGGCCGATGACAACGTAACTTCGCAGCGAGGTCTTATAGAGATGTTTGATTCGAGTATCGGTGCGTCTACGGTCCTCATGCCATTCGGCGGGGAAACTCAGGGCACGGAAGCTCAGGTGAGTGTGCAGAAACTTCCGGTTGGAAGCCATACCACCCATACCGCCAGCATAATGGCTTTCGGCTTCAATCCGGAGCTGACCTCATGGAGTCCGTATCATGGAGCAGCCTATTCAGTAGTTGAAGCAGTTGCCAAAGTGGCTGCAGCAGGCGCCGATTGGAGCCGGATGCGCTTCTCCTATCAGGAATATTTCGAGAAAATGACCTCTCCTCTCGCATGGGGCAAACCGTTAGCCGCCCTTTTGGGCGCATTGCAGATGCAGCTGCAGCTCGGCCTCCCCTCAATCGGAGGAAAAGACTCAATGAGCGGCACATTCGATAATATTAATGTTCCGCCCACTCTCATCGCCTTCGGCATCACAACTGTCGATAGCCGTGAAGTGATAAGCCCCGAATTCAAGACACCGGATGATTATATCTACCTTCTCCGCCATACACCGAAAGCAGATCTTATGCCCGACACGGAACAACTTAAAGCCAATTTCGATTTCCTTCGTAAAGAAATTGCCGACGGAAATATCGTTGCGGCTTACGCATGCGGTTTCGGAGGCGTGGCAGAGGCGATAGCCAAGATGAGTTTCGGAAACAGAATCGGTGCCGACTTAGGATTGCCTGAAGATGAATTATTCAGATTCGGAGATGGTTCGGTAGTGTTTGAAAGCAAGAAGAAACTTGAGTTCCCCACAGCCGTTCTCATCGGAAAGACCACTGTAAGCCCCGAGATAACAATAGATGGAGCAAGCATTTCGATAGAAGAGGCCCGTGAAGCCAACAGAATCAGATTTACCTCCGTATATCCCGACCGCAGCGGCATCGAGGGGGAGGTTGAAAACGCTACCTCAGGCCTTTGGAACGCGGAATATCCCGGAGAGCCCAAAGAGCATCCGATTGTATATCTGCCGGTTTTCCCGGGTACTAACTGTGATTACGATATGACCAAAGCCTTCGAACGCGAAGGAGCCAAAGTGACCTGCAGCGTATTCTGCAATCTCACGGCCGAAGATATCGAACGATCAGCTGAAGACATGGCCCGTCATATCGACGAATGCGATATCCTTGCTATCAGCGGCGGTTTCTCAGCCGGAGACGAACCTGACGGCAGCGGTAAATTCATCGCAAGCGTTCTGCTTAACGACAAAGTTAAAAGCGCAATCATCCGCCTCCGCGAACGCAAAGGACTCATCCTCGGTATCTGCAACGGTTTCCAGGCTCTGGTGAAATCAGGACTTCTGCCGTTCGGCAAGATCGGAGAATTAACTGAAGACTCTCCAACGCTCTTCCATAATGATATCAACCGACATATATCAATGATGGTGACTACAAGAGTCGGTTCGGTTGCATCCCCATGGCTCAACGGCTTTAAACTCGGTGAATTGCATAAGATTGCTGCTTCTCATGGCGAGGGCCGCTTCACAGCCTCTGCAGAACTTGCAGCGACTCTGCGCGCCAATGGCCAGATTGCGTTCCAATATGCTGATGAAGAGGGAAACGCCACCATGACATCACCCTTCAATCCGAACGGCTCGACAGAGGCAATCGAAGGTATAATTTCTCCCGATGGCCTGATTCTTGGGAAGATGGGTCATTCCGAGCGGTATGCCGAAGGGTTGATGAAGAATATTCCCGGAAATAAAGATCAGAATATTTTCGGGAATGCCGTGGCTTATTTCCGTAAAAAATAATTAGACTCCGTCTCACATAAAGACAACAAAAACAATATATATGGCAAAAAGTTATGAAGCCTCCGGCGTGAATCTCGAAGCCGGATATGAAGTGGTCAGCCGTATCAAGAAACACGTTTCCTCCACATCAAGGAGAGGCTGCATGGGTAATATCGGCGCTTTCGGCGGTATGTTCGACCTCGGCTCGCTCGGCTACAAGCACCCTATACTCGTCAGCGGAACAGACGGTGTGGGCACCAAACTCAAGCTTGCTTTCGCTATGGACAAGCATGACACAATAGGCATCGACGCTGTAGCAATGTGCGTGAACGACGTTCTTGCCCAAGGAGCGGAACCTCTGATTTTTCTTGACTACGTGGCTGTAGGCAAGAATCACCCGGAAACGGTAGAGGCTATCGTGGCCGGTGTGGCCGAAGGATGCCGTCAGGCCGGATGTGCGCTGGTAGGAGGCGAAACAGCCGAAATGCCGGGAATGTATCCTCCGGGTGACTACGACATTGCCGGATTCACCGTAGGTGCCGTAGAGAAAGATCGTCTGATCGACTGCTCGAAAGTGGCTGCCGGCGATCTCCTGATCGGAATAGCTTCCAGTGGCGTACACTCAAATGGCTTCAGCCTTGTGCGCAAAATTGTTTCCGACAACGATCTTGAATTCGACCAGAAATATGAGGGAACAGGGGATAAGACTCTCGGAGAAATGCTTCTCACCCCAACGCGTATCTACGTGCGCCAGGTACACGAAGTGCTTAATGAAATAGATGTTCACGGCATCGCTCACATCACAGGCGGAGGTTTCGATGAGAACATACCGCGAATCTTCCACGATGGTCTCGGCGCGGAGATTAAAGAGGGAAGCTGGGAGATTCTTCCCGTATTCCGGTTCCTGGAAAAATGGGGTAAAGTGCCTCATAGAGAAATGTTCAACATTTTCAATATGGGCATAGGCATGGTGCTTGCCGTAGCTCCGGAAGATGCTGCCCGCACCATTGAGATCCTCACTGCCTGCGGTGAAAAAGCATCCGTGATAGGAACCGTTGTCCCGGAAAGCGGAATCAATATCATCGCCGGATGAGAAGCCGGCAGAAGACCGAGAATCCGTATAACAAAACAGAAAATTTTTAGAAGAAGAAATATATGAGAGCGCTAATCAGTGTAAGCGACAAAACAGGAATTATTGAATTTGCCAAGGCTCTGCGCAGTCTTGGATGGGAAATAATCGCAACAGGAGGCACGATGACCAAACTCCGCGAAAACGGAGTAGAGGTGATCAATATCAGCGATATCACAGGCTTCCCCGAAATTTGCGACGGACGCGTAAAGACGCTTCATCCCAAAGTGCATGGCGGTCTGCTTGGCCGTCGCGATCTTCCCGACCACATGGCACAACTTGAGGCCAACGGTATCTCCACAATCGAAATGGTCTGCGTGAACCTCTATCCTTTTGAAGCCACAATCGCAAAAGAGGGAGTAACGATGGAGGATGCCGTTGAGAACATCGATATAGGCGGCCCATCTATGCTACGCAGTGCAGCCAAGAATTTCCGCGATGTAACAGTTGTCTGCGATCCGTCAGACTACGAAATGATTCTTTCAGAACTCCGGGCCACTGGTAACACCACCCCTGAGACACGGCTTAAACTTTCCGCAAAAGCATATACCCACACAGCTCTCTACGACAGCCATATTGCAGAATACATGCGCCGTCAGGCCGGTCTTGACGAGAAGCTTTTCCTCAGCTTCGATGCTGTCCAGAGTCTCCGCTATGGTGAGAATCCTCATCAGCAGGCAATGTTCTACCGCGCTCAGCAGGAAGTGCCTTTCTCAGTAGCCTTTGCCCGCCAGCTTGGAGGTAAGGAGCTTTCTTACAATAATATTCAGGATGCAAACGCTGCTCTCCAGATCGTGCGTGAGTTCGACCGACCGTTCTGTGTAGGTCTAAAACACATGAATCCCTGCGGTGCAGCTGAAGGGAAAGATCTTCTTGAAGCATGGACAAAAGCATACGAAGCAGACAAAGTGAGTATCTACGGCGGTATCGTAGCCATGAATCGTCCTCTTGACGCTGCCACAGCGCGTCTGATGAAACCAATCTTCCTTGAGATTGTGATGGCTCCCTCTTTCGAGCCGGAAGCTCTGGAAGTGCTCGCCTCCAAGAAGAACCTGCGTCTGCTTGAAGTCAATATGGAAAAGAGCGATGTGGCACAAAAACAATATGTCGGTGTAACAGGCGGCCTGCTCGTTCAGGATGCCGACCTGAAATGCCTTGAGATAACGGCCGATATGTGTGTTACCGAACGCAAACCGACCGAACAGGAACTCCGCGACATGAATTTCGGATGGCGCATTGTAAAGCATGTTAAATCTAATGCTATCGTAGTAGTCAAAGATGAAGCCACAGCGGGAGTGGGAGCCGGACAGATGAATCGCGTTGGCTCGGCAGAAATCGCTTTGGAAGAGGCAAAGGCAGCCGGTCATACCGAAGGTCTTGTTCTCGCATCTGATGGCTTCCTGCCTTTCGACGACACAGTGGAATTCGCCTCCAAATATGGTGTTACGGCAATTGTTCAGCCCGGAGGGTCAATCCGTGATGAAGATTCCATAAAGAAGGCCAATGAGAAGGGCATCACCATGCTCTTCACCGGTATGCGTCACTTCAAACACTGATCTGTCATGGATAAGAAAACCGTACTCGTGATTGGCTCCGGAGGCCGCGAACACGCGATTGTAGATGCACTTGCCCGCTCTCCGAGAGTAGAAAAAATTTATTGTGCTCCCGGGAATACCGGCATAGCAGCTCAGGCAGAATGCGTACCAATCGGTGTGACCGATGTCGAGAAACTGGTAGATTTTGCCCGTGATAAAAAGATCGACCTTACGATTGTGGGTCCGGAAGCGGCACTTGCCGCGGGAGTAAGCAACCGTTTCTCAGAGGAGGGACTTAAAATTTTTGGTCCGACAAAAGAGGCGGCCCGCATCGAAAGCTCCAAAGAATTTGCCAAACAGATAATGGACAAATATGACGTCCCGACAGCCGGCTATAAGGTATTCGAAGAATTCTCTCCGGCTCTCGAATACGTTAAATCGCGTCCACTTCCTGCAGTGGTAAAATATGACGGACTTGCTGCCGGCAAAGGTGTGGTTGTAGCATTAAGCTATGAGGAGGCGGAGGCTGCTCTGCGCGATATGCTTCTCGATTCATCGTTCGGAAAGGGGAGGGTCGTGATAGAAGATTTCCTTGATGGTCCGGAATTCTCGTTTATGTGCGCTGTCTCGGGCGATAAGGTCTATCCTCTCGAAATTGCTCAGGATCATAAGCGTGCCTACGATGGCGATAAAGGGCCGAATACGGGAGGGATGGGAGCATATTCCCCGGTTCCTTTCATAACTTCAGAGATTAAGGAAGAAGCACTGGAGAAAATCCTGAAGCCTGTAGCACAAGGACTCGTAGCCGAGGGCATTCCATTCTGCGGCATACTCTATGGAGGCCTGATCCTCACCAAAGAGGGTCCGAAAGTTATTGAATTTAACGCCCGTTTCGGCGACCCCGAGACAGAAGTTGTTCTTCCCCGGCTTGAAAGCGATATTTATACTCTTTTCGAATCGGCGGTAGAAGGACGTGACTGCGAACTGAAATGGAGTCCTGATGCAGTATTGGGTGTCGTACTCGCCTCCGAGGGCTATCCGGGAGCCTATTCCAAGGGAGCGGAAATAAAAGGTCTGGAGAAAGCAAAAGGGAAAGTCTACCACATGGGGACTTCAGAGAAAGACGGGAAAACCGTTACTTCAGGAGGACGTGTGCTTATGGTTGTCGGGCGAGGCAACAGTCTGACGGCTGCTCGCGAATGCGCTCTTGAAGATATCGCCTGCATTGATTGCCCGACGCTTTTCCATCGTACGGATATCGGCAAACAGGCAATCAAGGACTGAAGGGTATGCGCTCTTTAGTCATGAATAGCTACTTAATAAAAAATAGGGGAGAGACAAAGGGTCCTCTCACGTAAATATCAAAATAGATATGATTGAACGTTACGGGCGCGATGTAATGCGCCAAGTATGGACAGAAGAAAATAAATTCAACGCTTATCTTAAAGTGGAACTGCTCGCCGCCGAGGCTTGGAGCAAATTAGGAATCGTTCCGGAGGAAGACGTGGTGAAACTTAACGAGAAAGCCACTTTTAATATCGACCGTATCAAGGAGATCGAGCTGCAGACACGACATGATATAGTGGCTTTCACACGTACCGTAAGTGAAAGTCTGGGCGAGGAACGCAAATGGGTTCACTACGGACTCACAAGCACCGATGTCGTAGACACCGCCAACGGTTATATCTTCAGCCAGGCCAATAAGATTATCCTCGATGATCTTGAGAGATATATCGAGATGCTTCGCAAGCAGGCAATAAAATATAAATATACACCCTGTATCGGGCGTACACACGGCATTCATGCCGATATCACCTCTTTTGGCTTGAAATGGGTGCTCTGGCATGCAGAGATGAAACGCAATCTCAAACGATTCAAAGAGGCTGCCCGCGGCGTGGAAGTAGGAAAAATCAGCGGTGCCGTCGGCAACTTCGCCAACATCCCGCCGTTTGTTCAGGACTACGTATGCGAAAAACTTGGAATTGAGAGCTCTGATATATCCACACAGGTGATCCAGCGCGACCGCCACGCATATTATATGGCTACTCTTGCGCTCATCGGTGCGAGTCTGGAACAGATGGCACTCGAAATACGCAATCTTCAGCGTACGGAAGTGCACGAAGTGGAGGAGGCCTTCGGCAAAGGGCAGAAAGGTTCGAGCGCTATGCCTCACAAGCGCAATCCCATCAGTTCCGAGAATATATGCGGATGTGCACGTGTACTCCGCGGATATATGCAGACCGCCTACGACAACGTTGCCCTTTGGCATGAGCGCGACATATCTCATTCCGCAACAGAACGCATCCTGATGCCTGATGCAACGATTCTCCTCGACTACATGCTCAACCGAATGATGGGAATTCTTGAAAATCTCGTGGTATTCGACGACCGCATGATGAAGAATATCTATCTAACGAACGGTGTGATCTTCGCACAGCGCGTTATGAACGCACTTATCAACAAAGGGTTTGCCCGCGAAAAGGCTTACGATACAGTCCAGCCGGTGGCAATGCGCGCCATGAGCGAAGGAGCGTCATATCAGGATCTTCTCCGCGAGAATCCGGTTGTGATGGAGGCACTCACAGATGAGGAACTCGATGCCTGCTTCACACTCGACTATTATATGAAAAACGTCGATTATATTTATAAATGCAACAATATCGAAGAGTAATGTCAGAAAGATTAGTAGTAATAGGCTCCCAGTGGGGCGACGAAGGAAAAGGAAAAATCACCGACTACTTCGCCTGTCGCGCAGATATGGTGGTCCGCTATCAGGGAGGCAACAATGCCGGCCATTCCGTAATGTTCGATGGCCGCAAACATTCGCTTCAGAGCATCCCTTCGGGAATTTTCAACCCGGCTACCGTCAATGTTATGGCCAACGGAATGGTTATCAACCCGGTCTCGGTTGTAGCCGAACTCGAAAAACTGCATAAAGAGGGCGTGACCGACTATCAGCTCTTCATCTCCGACCGTGCAGCTATGGTGATGCCCTGGCATTCCGCACTTGATGGTGCATATGAGAATCTCAAGGGCGATGCGCTTATCGGAACCACTAAAAAAGGTATCGGCCCCGCTTATTCCGACAAATACAGCCGTATCGGTCTGCGTATGGGCGATCTCCTCGAACCGGAATATTTCGCTGAACGTCTTAAAGCGGCTCTCTCTCAGAAAAACATGGAGCTGGCCATGCTGGGCCTTCCCGAATATGAATTTGAGCAGGTCTACAACCAATATATGGATCTGGCCAAGATCCTTGGTCCCCGCATCTGCGACACATCGAAGCTGATCGACAAGGCACTCCACAGCGATGCCAAGATTCTTTTCGAGGGAGCCCAGGGAATGATGCTCTGTATCGACCATGGCACGTATCCTTTCGTAACGTCCTCCACACCTTCTGCCGCCAGCGTTCCGGTAGGAGCAGGCATCTCACCCAAATGGATAGACAATGTGGTCGGTGTGGCCAAGGCATATTGCACACGCGTCGGCGAAGGCCCCTTCCCGACAGAGCTTTTCGGCGATATTGCCCACGAAATCCGTGAACGCGGTCATGAATACGGAACCGTCACCGGTCGTCCGCGCCGCATAGGCTGGTTTGATGCCGTTGTTGCCCGCTACGTAGCCCGTCTTGCCGGAATCGATAACTGGGCGCTTATGCTCTTCGATGTGCTTTCCGGCCTGGATAAGGTATGCATCTGCACGGGCTATGAATGCGATGGCGAGATTCTTGACACACCTCCCTCCACAATCTCGCGTCTTTCAAGATGCAAACCGGTTCTGATCGAACTTGAAGGCTGGAAAGAGGATATCTCCAAAATCAAATCGTTCGACGAGCTCCCCGAAGCAGCCAAAGCCTACGTAAGAAAAGTTGAGGAAGTTACCGGAGTTCCGGTAGGCATCATATCGGTCGGTCCCGACAGAAAAGATACTGTAATCCTTGATGAGAAACTGAAAAAATTTTAACCAGTCACTAATCTGTAGCTTATGTCATTTTTAGATGAAAAGATCGTTCAGGAAGGCATGACTTTCGACGACGTGTTGCTCATACCGGCATATTCTGAGGTAACCCCCAACATGGTGAACCTTGCAGGCCGTTTCTCGCGCAATATCCCCTTAAACATTCCTTTCGTCTCGGCAGCCATGGATACGGTGACCGAGGCCGAGATGGCAATCGCCATAGCCCGCGAAGGAGGCATCGGAGTGATTCATAAGAACATGTCGATCGATGCTCAGGCGGCACAAGTGCGTAAGGTGAAACGCGCAGAGAGCGGGATGATCTATGACCCCGTCACCATCACAAAAGAACAGACTGTCGGGGAGGCCCTGCGTCTCATGCACGACAATCATATCGGAGGCATACCGGTAGTAGACGCCGAAAACCGTCTTATCGGCATCGTTACCAACCGCGATCTCCGCTTCCAGCAGGATATGGAGCTTCCGATCTCTGAGGTGATGACAAAAAACAATCTCGTAACAACCTCTAACCCAAATCTTGCCGAAGCAGCCCAGATTCTGCTTAAAAATAAAATCGAGAAGCTTCCCGTGGTAGATAACGAAGGAAAACTCATGGGGCTTATCACATATCGCGACATAACCAAGATCCAGGATTATCCTTCGGCCTGTAAAGACGATAAAGGGCGTCTGCGCGTGGCTGCAGGAGTCGGGGTTACCTCCGATACGCTCGACCGTGTAAAGGCGCTTGTAGAGGCCGGTGTGGACGCCGTGGTGATCGATACGGCTCACGGTCATTCGGCCAACGTTGCCAAAACTCTCAAGGCCGTGAAAGCTGCCTATCCGGAGCTTGATGTCGTGGTTGGAAATATCGCTACGGGAGAAGCTGCACGTTTCCTCATTGAAGCAGGAGCCGACGGCATCAAGGTCGGAATAGGTCCGGGCTCAATTTGTACCACCCGTATCGTAGCAGGCGTCGGTATGCCGCAGCTCTCGGCAATCTACGATGCTTCAAAAGTAGCTAAGGAATATGGTGTGCCCGTGATTGGCGATGGAGGTCTAAGATATTCGGGAGATATTGTAAAAGCCCTTGCCGCCGGTGCCGACTGCGTGATGTGCGGTTCGATGTTTGCAGGAGTGGAAGAGTCTCCGGGCGATACCATAATCTACAATGGCCGTAAATTCAAATCATATCGTGGAATGGGTTCGGTGGATGCAATGGAAGCCGGTTCGAAAGACCGTTATTTCCAGTCGGACAAGGTTGATTCCTCAAAATTTGTTCCGGAAGGTATCGTAGCCCGCGTTCCCTATAAAGGCACACTCAGCGAAACTGTATATCAGCTTGCAGGGGGTCTGCGTTCGGGTATGGGTTACTGCGGAGCCAAGGATATAGATGCTCTCCACAATGCCAGGTTCACGCGTATCACGGCTGCCGGTGTGGCTGAAAATCATCCTCACGATGTGACAATTACCAAAGAAGCTCCCAACTATTCGAGAAGCTAAGACATGGAAAAAATATTAATAATAGATTTCGGTTCGCAGTATACCCAGCTCATAGCGCGACGTGTGCGTGAAATGAACGTATATTGCGAGATTCATCCCTTCAACAAGATTCCGGCTCTCGATGCCGATGTGAAGGGCGTCGTGCTCTCGGGGTCGCCTTCATCAGTACGTGATGCCGATGCTCCGAAGCCTGATTTAACCGCCATAAAAGGGAAACTTCCACTACTTGGTGTCTGCTATGGGGCACAACTGCTGGCCAATGAATATGGAGGTGAAGTAGAGGGTGCTCCGAGCCGCGAATATGGACGCGCCATGCTGACTGTGGTTGAACCCTCCGATGCATTGATGAAAGGGGTGCCTTCTCCCACACAGGTATGGATGAGCCATGGTGACACAATCACACGTCTGCCGGAGAAATATCATATCATCGGCTCAACGGAAAATGTTAAGGCTGCCGCCTATCACATCGAAGGGGAGCAGACATGGGGCATACAGTTCCATCCGGAGGTGTATCACTCCACAGACGGAACGATCCTCCTCTCTAACTTCGTGCTCGGAATCTGCGGTTGCTCCGGCAGCTGGAGCCCGGCTTCGTTCATTGAGACCACTGTGGCGGAATTGCGTGATAAAATCGGAGATGAACATGTGATTCTTGCCCTCTCAGGAGGTGTGGATTCATCTGTGGCAGCCATGCTCCTCAATAAAGCAATAGGCAAACAGCTCACTTGTATCTTCGTCAATAACGGTCTGCTTCGTAAAAACGAGTTTAACGACGTTCTTGATTCTTATAAACACATGGGGCTTAACGTTATCGGCGTAGATGCCTCAGAACGCTTCTATAACGATCTCAAGGGTGTTACCGACCCTGAAACCAAACGTAAGATAATAGGCAAGGATTTCATAGAGGTTTTCAATGCAGAAGCCAAAAAGCTTACCAATGCCCGCTGGCTCGCACAAGGCACGATCTATCCTGACGTAATTGAAAGTTGCTCCGTAAAAGGCCCGTCGGCCACGATCAAGAGCCATCACAATGTCGGCGGTCTCCCCAAAGACATGAAACTCAAGGTAGTGGAACCGCTTCGTCTGCTGTTCAAGGATGAAGTTCGGAGGGTAGGTAAAGCCATGGATATGGATCCGCGCCTGTTAGGGCGTCATCCCTTCCCCGGGCCCGGTCTGGGCATACGTATCATCGGCGAAGTCACTCCGGAAAAAGTTAGAATCCTTCAGGAGGCTGATAAAATCTTTATCGATGGGCTGCATGATACGGGTCTGTACGATAAGGTATGGCAGGCAGGAGTAATTCTGCTACCGGTGCAGAGTGTAGGCGTGATGGGTGATGAACGCACCTACGAAAGCTGCGTTGCACTCCGTGCCGTGATTTCAACCGATGGAATGACAGCCGACTGGGTGCATCTGCCATACGAATTCCTGGCTAACGTCAGCAACGAGATTATTAATAAAGTGCGGGGTATTAACCGCGTAGTTTACGACATCTCCTCCAAGCCGCCGGCCACAATCGAATGGGAATAGTGATACCATTTTGAGACTCAGCAAAAATTTATTATAGATTCGTAGA
>CAZOPN010000058.1:0-15407 GCA_964581685.1 uncultured Sangeribacter sp.
GCAGACCCTCTGCTTGTAAGGCAGACGCTCTAAACCAGCTGAGCTAATCGCCCGAAAAAGCATTCTGAAAAAACAATTGTTGTTAAAACCGGTGGGCGTTGACGGATTCGAACCGCCGACCCTCTGCTTGTAAGGCAGATGCTCTAAACCAGCTGAGCTAAACGCCCGATTGCGAGTGCAAAGTTAAACCAAATTTTAAATATTACCAAATTTTTTTTATTATTTTTGTGAAAAAATTTTTTAAATGCTCCCGTGCCGGCTCAGTTTATAGGGCTCCGGTTATCGTTTTTATAAATATTATGGAGAATAAAATTTCAGATTCTCAACCAGATAAAACTCTCTCCGAGGTGCGCGCTATAAAAATTGCAGACTTCGATTATTTTTTGCCGGATGAGCGGATAGCGCGCCATCCCGAGAAGAATCGTGATGCGTGCAAGCTGCTAATGGCTTCTCCCGATAAGCCTCTCGGTCATCATCTTTTTTCAGATCTTCCTGATCTTCTCCCGGCCGGCTCTCTGCTTGTCTGCAATGATACGCGCGTAATCAATGCCCGAATAAGATTCCGTAAGGATACCGGATCTAAAATAGAAATTTTTCTGCTTGAACCTTTAGCTCCCGATGATTATGTGCTGACTTTCCAATCGCATGAGAAATGCCGCTGGAGCTGTCTTGTCGGCAATCTTAAGCGCTGGAAGCAAGGCCCGCTTTCGAAGATGCTTAAGATAGAAGGCCGCGAAGTTATTCTTGAGGCTTTTCTCGGCCAACCGCGTTCCGGGAATGCTTTTGAAATAGAATTCCGCTGGAACGACCCGCTGCTTACGTTCGCTTCTATTGTGGAAGCGGCCGGGTATATTCCCATTCCTCCTTATCTTAAACGAGATTCTGAGGCCACTGACGCATCTGATTATCAGACAGTATATGCGCGTGTCAAGGGTTCTGTGGCTGCTCCTACCGCCGGGTTGCATTTCACCGAAGCTCTTTTCTCACGTCTTGAAGCGAAAGGAATCTGTCGCTCGCCGCTCACATTGCATGTCGGCGCCGGAACGTTCCAGCCGGTTAAATCGGAGGAGATAGGAGGACACCCGATGCATACGGAGGTGTTCAGCATAAGCCGGCGTCTCATCGACGATTTGATAAATGCAAGGAAAGAGGGGAGAAAGGTAATTGCCGTCGGCACCACAAGTGTGCGCACTCTTGAATCGATTCCTTATCTGGGGCGAGAGCTGATGTCCGGATCTTCCGCTTTTTATGTCGATCAATGGGAACCTTACGCCGAGGATGCCGGTTTTGACACCGATAAGGCTCTTGAGGCTGTAGCCTCTTTTATGGATTCCCGCTCATTGAGTTCTCTTACGGCTTCAACCTCTATAATGATTGCTCCCGGCTTCAAGTGGCGCATAGTGGATATTATTATAACCAATTTCCATCAGCCGCAATCTACGCTCCTGCTGCTTGTCTCTTCATTTCTCGACAGGAGTCTTTCTGCGAAAGGGGAGACACCGCGATGGTTACAGATTTACGAGGAGGCACTGGCTTCCGGTTATCGTTTCCTTTCGTATGGAGATGCTTGCCTTTTCTTTTCCTGACAGTTTGACGATGATATATGGATGAATGTCTGCTACTTCGGAAACCGCTTTTCGCCGGAGAATGCGTAAACCTGCCGCTCTCCAAGAGTATGGCTGCCCGGGCTCTTGTTATATCCTATCTGTCAGGGAGTAATCCCGATGCGCTTGCTTTGCCGGCCGCAGACGATACTCGTGAGCTGGCCGAAGCTCTTGAGCGTCTTGGCGCATTGAGCGAAAAGCCCGGTCTATGTCTTGCCGGTTTTGATCTCGGATTGGGGGCGACATCCCTTCGTTTTTTTCTCCCGGTGGCGGCTTCTGTCTCCGGGTCGGAGATGCTGATAGATTGTGGCGAAGGCTTGCGGCGGCGTCCTGTAGCGGTCTTGGTGGAGGCTCTGAATGAGCTTGGAGGGTCTGTGGAATATGCCGCAGAGCCGGGGCATCCCCCACTGCTTCTACAAGGAGGAGGCATTGAAGGTGGAGACCTTTCTATCCGGGGAGATATCAGTTCGCAGTTTATTTCAGCGCTTTTGCTGGCTGCTCCGATATGGCCTCGCGGACTGCGACTGAACGTAACGGGAACATTCCTTTCGCGCCCATACGTTGAGATGACCGTTCGGATGATGAAGAAGGCCGGTGCGAAAGTGGATAGCCATGATCATTTTATTCAGGTCTATCCCGGAGGATACTCTCAACCCCACTCAGTTCCGGAGTGTGAGTCAGACTGGTCGGCGGCCAGCTATTTCTATGAGATGGCGCTTGTCCATCCTGATCGTGAGATTACCATCTCCTCGCTATGTCCGCCGGAAGAGTCTTTACAGGGTGATTCAAGCTGTGCGGAGATATATCGGTCTCTGGGCGTCCGCACTTTTTTTAATGCGGATGGCAGTGCAACCATTGTCGGTGATAGTAAAGAAATTGCCGGACTTGCCCAAACAAGATCCGGATTTGTTCTGAATGCCGGATCAATTCCGGATCTTGTTCCGTCATTGTGTGTAGGGATGGCTTTGGCCGGGATTCCCTACCGTATAGAAGGCGTGCCGCATTTGCGGGTGAAGGAGAGCGACAGAATTTCTGTTCTGTGTAGGGGATTGCGAAGTCTCGGTTATGAGATGTCGGAAGGTGCGGATTATATAGAATGGTGCGGATTTCGGAATGATTTGGCTGAAGCTGTTAAGGAGCGGAAAGTAGAGATCGATCCTCATGGTGATCACCGTATGGTGATGGCGTTTGCCATTGCGGCGGGGCTGGTTGCCGAACTTAAGATAAAACATCCCGGCTGCGTTTCCAAGTCGTTTCCCGACTTCTGGCAGCAGGTTATGGTTCAGGATTAGTTCTGATTATACTATTCTTTTGGTTGGCCCGTTTATCTGCTCTTTTATCCTCTCTCTGATAATAAATATTGATGTAAAATATTGAATATTGACTACCGATGAAAGGAGCAATTGTAATATTAATAGTAATGATTGGCGTTGGGATCATCCTTTATCTCGATGAGTTGCGTTATCGACGCCGACAGCGGTCATTGCTTTCAGATGATCAGGCGACTTCGGCAGAAAAGAACGCTGCGGACACCGACGGGGATGAAACTTCTGAATCTACGCCAGAAGAAGATAATTCGGAATGTTGCGGACTGCATCTTGTATGTGAGAAAGATTCTCTTTCTCCAATGAGTGCGGAGGTGATCTATTATGATGATGAGGAACTTGATCGCTTTATAGGACGTGATGCCAATAGCTATACGCCGGAGGAGATAGAGGAATTCCGCGATGTTCTTATGACTTTGCTTCCGGAGGATATTACCGGATGGGCCCGGAGTGTCACGCAGCGACGCCTGGCTCTGCCGCCTGACGTCCGCGACGAACTTTTGCTCCTCGTAAACGAGCAGCGAACATCACGACTTCCAGGTGAGAGGTAGCGATTAGGCAGCGAATCATAAAATTTTTGCCTCCAGGGGCGGTTTTGAGCGCCGCTTTTTGCCAAGTCGCGTCGGTCACAATCGGGAGATTGCTCCCTCCTTGACTTGCAAAAATCGACTGCTCAAAACCGCCCCTGGAGGTAAAAATTTTTATGATTTGCTGCCTAAAAGTCGAATTTCGGTAGGGGGAGCGTTTATCCGGATAATTCCTTAGATTTACTCTACTTTAACTATCATAACTGAGGGAATGATTTGCGTTCAGTCCAAAAATACTGTAAATTTGCAGTAAAAATGGAATAGATATGAATCGTAAGCAATACGTTAAGCGAGACCTCTACCTTGAAAAGTTAATCCTCAGACGAGACAACGGTGAGGTAAAAATCATCACCGGTCCTCGTCGATGTGGAAAATCGTGGCTTCTAAGCCATATATACCGCGATTATCTGATTGAGAACGGGGTAAGAGCTGAGAACATAATCACTGTAGATTTCGACAAAGATGATGGTAGACACAATTTTGATGTGCTTGACTATAATGCTGTCAAGGAGTATATCTATGCTCTCATAAAAAGCGAAGGTGAGAATTATTATGTATTTTTGGATGAGATACAGGAACTTGATAATTTTGAACGTCTTGTGAATGGACTGAATGGTCATGATAACATAGATGTCTATGTGACAGGAAGCAATTCACGTTTTCTTTCAAAAGATATAAGTACAATTTTTCGGGGTCGAGGAGACGAGATACGTGTCTTTCCTCTTTCATTCAAGGAGTTTAGTCAGTTATCTGACAATATTAATATGGCTTGGAAAGAGTATTATACTTTCGGGGGCATGCCGAGACTGCTTCACTATAGCGATAATGAGCAAAAGATCAATTATCTTCAGAGACTCTGGGACAAGACATATATTGATGATGTAGTGGAGCGGAACAATGTCAAAAACGAGGTTGCCTTATCCAGGCTGGCAACATCGCTGTGCAGTTCAATAGGGTCACTGACTAATCCTGCAAGAATAGCCAATACATTTGCCTCTGTTCAGAAAATGAAGATAGATCCCAAGACGGTTGCTTCCTACATGACCTATCTTGAAAATGCCTTCCTTTTTGAAAGTGCGGAGAGATATGATGTCAAGGGTAAGAGATATTTCGAGTCCTCCAAGAAATACTATTGCGTTGATGTAGGACTTCGAAATGCCAGATTGAATTTCCGCCAGCAGGAACCGACACATATTATGGAGAATGTGCTTTATAATCACCTTCGTGTGCTCGGTTTTCTGGTTGATGTCGGAGTGGTGGAAAGTCGCGAAATGAAAGACGGCAAACAGAAGTTTGTTCAGCGAGAAATAGACTTTGTAATAAATAAGGGAGACCGGAAATACTATATCCAATCGGCCTACTCAATTCCGACTGAAGAAAAGAGAGAGCAGGAAATAGCCTCGCTTCTTAAGGTATCCGATTCCTTCCGAAAGATTGTGGTTGTGGCAGATGAGATAATGCCATATACCGATGACAATGGCATATACTTTACGGGACTTTTTGATTTTCTTCTGAAAGACGACTGGCAGTGAGGAATCCATACGATAGGGATGCCAAGCGGCCCGTAGTGTCACGCAGCGACGCCTGGCTCTGCCGCCTGACGTCCGCGACGAACTTTTGCTCCTCGTAAACGAGCAGCGAACATCACGATAGGGGTTAAACCTTTACCAGGGGTTAAAGATATAATAAAAAGGGGCGAGTGGACTACATAATATACAAATGGGAAATAAGCTCAAATTTTCACCATGCCACTCGCCCCGATAAATATTAAATATGAATTATGACATATCTGATATCTGGCTTTGAATAAGATTATAATATTTCCCTTTTGCTTCCATCAATTCATGATGATTCCCAATTTCGCAAAAATGTCCATCATTCATTAATACAATTGTATCAGCGTTCATTATAGTGCTTAGCCTATGAGCGGCAATAATTATAGTTTTTTTTGATTTAAATTTGTTAATATTTTCCATGATTTTATGTTCTGTCTCCGCGTCAAGTGAGGAAGTTGCTTCATCTAGAATAATTATCTCGGGATTTTTATAAAATGCTCTTGCGATAAGAATTCTTTGTTTTTGTCCACCGCTTAATTCTAATCCTCCCTTACCAATTGGAGTGTAATAACCCATAGGCAGTTTTGATATAAAGTCATTAATACAAGCCAGTTTAGCAGCTTCCTTTATTTTTTCAATATTAATTTCATCTTTATTAAGACATATATTTTCTGCTACCGTTGTTGTAAAAATTGTTCCATCTTGAAATACATTTCCACACATTCTTACCCATGCTTTATTATAGTGATCTAATGTTTCCTGTTTATTTATAGTAATTTGTCCTGATGTAGGTTGAAAAAGGCCCGAAAGAATCTTAAGAAATGTTGTTTTCCCACATCCACTTTCTCCTACAATAGCAATAGTCTGATTTCTTTTTATAATTAAATTAAGATCTTTAATAATATAAGGTGCGTTTGCTCCGGAATATTTAAAAGAAAGATTTTTAAGTGTTATAGTTTGAAATTTTTTGATTGTAATTTTATCAACATCTGTTTTCTTCTCAGAGATATCATCTAAAGTCATTATCTCATGGACTCTATCGTATGCGATGGAAATATCCTGATATCGTATGTAAGAAGCTAATATTGATTGAAAAGGTCGGCCGAGACACCCAATAATATAACTTACCATAAACATTACACCAAGGCTCATACTGCCTTTTATGACCAATGAAGCGCAAATACCGGTAAGAATTAAATCTCGGCAACGGGAGATAACAGAATTTCCTCCTGATTCAATAATATTTAGAAAAAAAGAGCGGACTGAGAGTGTATTCAAGTTTATTTGAAGCTCTTTCCACCTATTTAAATGAGTAGCCTCTGCTCCAAAAGCCTTTATATCGTTAATTCCGGCTATTAATTCAAGTAATAAATTGTTCTTTTGTGAAGAACAAATATTATATGCACTATTAAGACTCACATGACGTTGTTTGAAAAAAATAAGCCAAATAAAACATACAAAAGTCAAACCAAAGAAAACAATAAAAATAGTAATACTATAATAAATAAGAATCCCTGAAAAAAGGAAAAGAGATAATATTGAGAAAAATAAATCTTGAGGAGTTGCAATGATATAATCTTTTATAGCCAGTTGATCTTCTGCTTTATTTAGTAGGTCAGCACGGAATTTCCGATTGAAGAAAATTGAAGATTTATCAAGTAATTTACTAAAATAATCATACATCATATCAAGTCCAATATTCATACTAAGCTTAGTTTGAATAAAACCGGATATGTTAGATGTTATAAAATTTCCTAAAAAGATTCCCAATTGGCTGCAAATGAGTAACCATACCAAACCGATATCTTTAGATTTTATCCCGATGTCCACCGTATTCTTTAGGAGAATTGGAATCAATAGCTCAGTGGCCATCGTTAAAAGTGTCAAGATAAATATACCTGAATAGAATTTTTTATTTTTAGAAAAAAATTTTTTTAATATTCTGAAAATAAACTTTGAAGAGACCTCTTTATTAAATTTAAGACTATCAAATTTTTCAGTTTTATCGACGAGTATAGTAATGCCATCTTTCCCATCGAAAGTCCACCTTTTTTTAAATTTATAATGAGAAAGTTTATATTTCCCCATTTGTGGATCCATTATATAAAAATACTTATCGGTAATTTTATATAAGACAACATAATGTAATTTATCAATAAGGATAATACATGGTAAAGGAACTTCAAAAACTTTGTCAAAATTGATTTTAATACCAAGACTTTCTAATTCAATTGATGACAGAAGTTTTATAAGTTCTCTCACCGAGAGCCCTGTTCGACTGACTTCACATATTGAGAGTAAATATTCATTGGGTATCTTTTTCCCATAATATCTTGCAATAATTCTGGCGCAAGCTATTCCGCAGTCTGATTGTTCGAGTTGACTGATAAATCTTATTTTATGTTTCATATATAACTTATTTTGACCTTTGTTCGTAAGAGCTGAAGGGAATGAGATTCATGGCTGAATTAACCCTTTTCTTGCCAAGAAGGAAGGATATGTTTATCTGTGTTGAAAGGGGAAATCCTTTCCTGTGAGTTGAATAGGAATAGAAGGGAGTGTCCAAGCTCTTATCGTTTCTAAACATAGTCAGGTTTCCAAAATATAGACTGATGTAGCCTATCGAAGAGATGGCTTTATCAATCGTAACATACAATAGATGTTTAAACTTTGAGGTAGCATCTATGGTTTTGATCGGCGAATTAAGGATACATGCAAGCGACATATTCCACTTATGTTTCTTAGAAACTAAAAAAATGTTTTTAATCGTGCAGAATCCCTCAAAGTTGTGGTAACCAAGATTATAGTTGTCGATAATCGCTTTCTGGATGTTATATTTTGCAGACAGGTAGGTCTGCAAAGTCCATATTCCGAAGAAAGACTTATTCCATGCGACTGAAATTCCGAATTCTTTTTTTCTCCCGATATTTGCCACTCCATTCTTTGTTACCCCATCATTTACCGGTATTGAATAGGCGGATGGTATTTTATTGAGGAATCGGGTCGAAACGGAGAAAGAAAGGCCGTTACTCATTATGAATCCTAAAGAAAGATTATCACTTCTTCCTGAACGTAGATCGGGATTTCCTTCAAAAAGAACATTCGGTGAATTTTGGGTTATAAACGGATTATATTCTGAATAAAAAGGACGGAAAATATAACTCGAATATGCAAAGTTAAGTATATTATTATATCGTCCTAAAGAATATTGTAATGTTATGGAAGGGACGAGATCATGATAATTATTCTTTACATTATATCCCGCAGTTGGCACTTTCCCATTTATATACGTATATTCCCATCTTAATCCGGTATTAAACGAAAATGATTCTCCAATGCGTGTGGCGAATTCCATATAAGCTGCATTGATAAGTTCTTTAAACCTGAAGCTCTCGTGAGATGCAGTTTCAGAAGTTGCGGAACTGAAGATAGAAGAACGTCTGTCATTTTTGCGAGATTCTATTATTTCATATCCCGCAGCCAAAGAAGTAGTGGAGCTAAATCTATGAGTATAAGATGTTCTTGCTTCAAGACCGGAACTAAGATAAGCTTCATCACGCATTTCATCGTAATCTTCAAAATTCAAACCGGTATCGTTTTTCCTATCTTTATACGAATAATTGAAATTGACATCAAATTTTGAGCCTTTGTTGTCAGGGTAAAGTTCATAATATGCGTTAGCGGAAAATTCAGGATGACGGAAAGGAACTTTTGTTTGCTGGTATGTATGAGTGATTTCATCTTCTATATCCCTGACCGTTCGGCTTGTTAGTACATCATGTGCGTTTAAGTTAGATTCCTCAATTCCGAAACTGACTCCGGTCACACTCCTTTTTGTGCTATATGACATACTGAGATTTCCACGCACAGTGTTTGCCATACTCCTATCTTCTGATCGACTGAAAACTTTCTTTCCCTCTTCTTTATAATAGTAATCTGTCTCCTTGATAGTTTTATTATGGTAATAGGAATATGCGCCGACCAATGTAGCTTTGAATCCGCCCTTATTGTAATCTATGGTAAAATTAGCTTTGGGCCAGATCATTGCGGTTTCAGAAACGAAATCTGCTCCAAACATTTCACGAAAACCGGTATAGGGATCTGTCACGTTTATATTTACTATCTGCTTTCCATTGTTTGAAGCGTTGCCACTAATAATTTCTATATCTATGATATTTTCCGGTTCAAGACTCTGGATTTTGGCTTCCAGAAGCTCTTTCGACATCCTCGGATTTCGCCCGTTTATCCATATCTCGCATTGGCTGCTGCTCATGGTAATCGTTTTTCCCGCCACTTCTAAACCGGGAACGAAACGAAGAAGTGAGAAAACACTCGGTACCTGAGTCTTCAGGATACCGGGATTATAAATCATTTTCCCGGGGGAATAAACGAGTGATTCATGAGTGGCCGTGACAACAAATTCCTCCAGAGTTGTTGTCTCCTTCTGCAGATAGAAGTTAATATTTCCATCTGTCATTGGCGAGACCTCTGAACTATAACCCGGCTTCGAACAGATTATTTTGTCAATTGAAACGGCGTGTATTTCGGAAATTGTGTACTCACCCTTTGTCCCAGAATACCAGTCTTTGTTAAAAACAGTATCTTTCCCAATCACTATGGATATTTTAGCCCCGGGCAATGGAAGACTGTCACGGTCGAATACCGTACCGCATATTCTGTCATATTCTGCTGCCATGATGTCAAGTCCGGAGACCAAACATAAAATCAGAATAACTATGAGAATCCTTAAATTTCCCATGTGAACTCATTCAAATTTTGAATATATTATTTTATACTGGAAAGATACTTTTATTCGTTGTTTTTATTCTGAAGATAGAAATATTCAAATCTGTCCAATATAATTTTATCCATATCGCTTTCTGTATAATGACAAGAACATTGCCTCGGATCAATTCGATCTTTTGATTTTTGTCTGCAACCGCCTCCGCAAATAGCTGCAATACGACATCTCTCACATATTGTCCCAATAATTTTAGATTTTCTCCATTCTTTATATTTATATTCATCATAGATCAGGAAGCCCTCATCTGTTATGTATCCACTATTTTCCTCATTAAACTCACGAGCGGTACATTTATAAAGTTTTCCATCATAATTTATAACTACATGGTTGAATTTATCTCCATAACATGTAGATGTGGCGGTATCTCTTACATAATGGGAGGATATATAAAAACCTTTGGTACTGAAGTATGAAATAATATTTTTAATTTTCTCACTTATTATATTCAAATCTCCTATTTTATAGTTTTGCCAAACCCTTTGAATGTCAATGCTGAATTTTGGAGAATTTATTTCCAACTTTTCAAGATCATCAGCTATGGATTTGAGGCTATCTATATTCTTATTTGTATAATTTATTCTCAACATAACTGCAATATCTCGATTAATAAGAAGTTTAATATTCTTCAATATTAATCTGTAGGTTTCTTCTTGAGAATTTATTAACCTTACTTTATTATGAAATTCTTCTCCCCCATCCAAAGTAATTTGAAAAGAGCATTTAGTTCCTTTTAAAGTTTCTATAATCGATTCAGAAATTAAAGTGCCATTAGATGTAAAATGTAAAGATAATTTTTTTCCATTTTTATTACAACTTTCTACAGCCTTTTGAATAATAGGAAGGGCTCCTTTTTCAAAACCAATTAATGGTTCTCCTCCAAAAAAGGAAAGATACACTTCTTTCAACTCTCTATTGTTGCTACACTGTCTGTTAATGAATGTTATTATGGCCTTAAGCGTAGTTAAGGTAAGAAAGGAGTCTTTCAAATGAGTCTCATAACAATACCAACATCTTAGGTTGCAATCAAGTGTGGGATTTACGTGGATATGGAGAATTGTTTGATTTCGATCAATTCTATTTATATCTTTCTCAAGTTTAGTTATTTCGCTCTCATTTTTATTTACAATTGCTCCTACAGACTTTAATTCGGAAAATAGTTTACGATTATAGTCCGGATTATCTATTATTTTTTCGAAATCTGCTTCAAGAGATGAGTTAAATATTAGAAACCTGTCGGAGTAAGAATTGTATAGTAGACTATGACCATTCATGAGGTTTATGATAGAATTAAAGAGACTTAATTTCATGTTATATGCTTTTTAATAGTAAGAATTGTTAATATTTATGGTATGTATTAGTGAATGTATTTAGATATATTACTATATAGAAATACATTCACTAAAGTTAAGGATGGGTGCGATATCAAATTTTGATATATGGCTTCATCCGAAAGCATTCCCCTAGCACGTTGGATTCTGCAAAATTGGCTTATCGACATTAAGGCAGCTTATTGTGTTGGTACTTGTACCGCAAACCCCCCGATTGGTACATCTGCCATTTGTCCCATTACAAGCAAGGGTGGTAGAGTTGTCGCACGTTCCACAATTGCCTTTGTTGTCGTTTCCGGTTTCTATGTTCCCCATGCCTGAATTGATTTCGAGTACCAGACTTTGATCCTCAACTGGTAGAGAAGAGTCTAGATTCTCTGTGGCAAATTGCTGAATTCTTGATAATTGTGTCATATTGATAAATTTTTAATTAAACGTTTTATCATTAGTATTACGAAGAAATCGTAATACTAATGATAACTTATATATGTTAAGATTCATCCTTTTATTTAAACTTCAATTCCTCCGTTTGCATCCCAGTCCTCTCCGATCCATTCTATTAGAACCAGGCCGTGAAAATTATCAGGGAGATCGAAGACTGTGTTGAGTGATGAAGAATAACCTAAAGGCATTCCCGCTTCATCATACAGAAATACTTCACCGGTCATGTGATCCGGTCCCTCAACCTCTATCTGATTTGTCTCATCATCATAATAGGCATAGATTGGAAAATTGGCAGGAGTACGTCTCTTTATTGAAATTTCATTAGTATTAACTTTATATGTTTTTATGATTAACGGGTTTCGTTCCGCCCAAATGGAAAACGAAATAAAAAAAGAGATAACAAATAGAAATAGTTTCTTCATAATAATAGGATATTTTATATGGCAATAAAATTACACAATATTCAGTTTCATTTCCAAAAAAATAGTTTCATGTCGAATTATGAATAAATTGTTATAAATCAAAAATATAATAAGGTGCAAAAATGATAAATTCAGCTACATGTTTCAAAAAGTTTCATCTGTGTACGGTATTGCCTTCAATTTAGACCGGTTTATTCTTCTAAATAGTAATTCCTCTTAATTTAAGTATGAGTATAATTTAGTTGTGGTTTATAAAACTGATACATTGGCTTGACATTATGATTCGCTGCCTAATTTTGTGGGGCAATTTATATTTCCTATATTTGCAATTATTTTTATTTTCCTGCTTTGATTTTGATTCTAAAATTGAATTTATGAATATTAATTATGTTAGAAAACGATTAGGGCTCTTATCGTTATTTGTGCTTCTTTTATTTGTATTTGTTTGTTGCAGGAACAACTCTCTTTCTTGGCAACGCATGGATGTTGCCGAAAAAATTATGAATGAACACCCTGATTCGGCTTTAGTTATCCTCGATAGTATCAATCCTTCCGTACTCAGCGGTAAAGAAGAGCGTGCCCGCCATGCGCTGCTACTCTCAATGGCTCTTGATAAAAATTACATAGATACAACCACTTTCGATGTTTTGCAGCCTGCAATTGATTATTACCTTAAGAAAGGAACCGCAGATCAAAAACTGAAAACGCTCTATTATCAAGGACGAATCTATGACAACCAGGGGGATCACGATAAAGAGATGGGCTGTTATCTTAAAGCTGAGGAATTTATGAAAGACGCCACAGACACGATGACTGTGGCAAATCTTTTAGTTGCTCAAGCTACAATCTTCCATCTTACATATAAGTTTGATGAATTGATTGATTATAACTTAAAAGCTGCCGAATTATATTCTAAAGTCAATCGAATAGACTATCAGATTGGCTGTACGGCGGTTGCTTTAAGTGGGTGTTTAATGAGTCAGAATAAGGAGCGAGCAGATAGCGTATATAATATTTTTGAAAATTTATTAAATCAGCATGTAGAATTTAAAGATGAATATGTAAATATTATAATAAGCTATATAACAAATTTCGGCACAAAAGAAGAGATAAGAAATTGTCTTAATAATTACAATCCTTCCGGAACAATAACTGATGAGTTTAAATTGGATCTTGCCAACGGGTATTGTGAAATAGGAGATAATATGAGGGGTAAAGCTTATCTTGACTCAGTATCTAACAATCCGGAACTTGAGACTACATTAAAATATCTGGCAACAAAATCATTCGTACTGGATTGTAACGGAGAGTATAGGGAGGCATTATGTGCTTACAAGGATTTTATTGATTCTTTATCCACACGTCATATGGATATTTTTAATCAGGATCTGCTTTTTGCACAGAGCCGTCACGAAATGGAAATGTCGAATCTCCGTGAGCTTCAAAAGAAAGACCGCATAATTTGGATAAGCGTTTCTATCGGTCTTTTCCTGCTGATTGTAGTAGGCTTATTTTACTATAGACTCCGTCTGAGTCGTGTGAAAATGTCACTGCAAAAGAAAGAGAATGAGCGCTTGGAGCTGGAACGGGAGCGACAGGAGCTAATAGCCGAAAACATGCTAAATGAGTTTGAACAGCTTGAATATGAAAGTGAACATTTAAAAAAACTTATTGCATCTCAGAGAAATATATCAGAGTCAGTCAAAAAGGTTATGAAAGACCGTGCAGAAATGCTTAATGGTCTGTTGGCAAGTGAAATTACAAAAAATGAGGCTTATGCAGCTTCTTATAATGAATGGAGGGAACGGCTACTAAAGGATAAGGATGAATTTATGAATTCCACTCGTCTTGCATTTAAAGCCTCCCATCCGAAATTTATTGAATATCTGGAGACACAAGGTCTGACAGATAAGGAGATTAATTATCTGTGTCTTTTTGCCATGGGACTAAGTGGAAAAGAAGTGGGTACGTATATTAAGAAAAAAAGTCACTATAACATCAGTAGTGAGATTCGCCGTAAGCTTGGAATTGAGGGCCAGAAAGTCTACCTCAATACTTATATTCAGAAATTGATGAATAAACTTTAGCTTTCAATTCGGATTTTTAGAAGGCTATATTTCTCTATACATTAGCAATTTTCAGGAATGCAGCGCATGAAAAATGGGGCGAGTGGCCTGACATTCAAATGAATGGGAAATAAGCTCAAATTTTCACCATGCCACTCGCCCCGATAATAGCCTTGGGAATTCAGATTACTTAATTTATATTATAATTTTTTTATTAATTAATTCTTTCAATTCATCTGATACATAAATAATATATACACCTTTGGCCAAAGAGGATAAATCAATGGTCTCAGTGGATATCCTTTCGGAGTAGACCACCTTGCCCGACATATCGTATATTCCTACAATATAGTTGCTTGCAGGTCCCTTAATTGTAATGATGCCATGCTTGCAGGATATATCAACAATTGTTGCTTCCTCAGGATCATTTATTCCGGCAATCAGAGTTTTACGGTCAAGAACCGGGCGAATATTGTTGCCATTGAATTTAGCATTCGAGTTATTCTGAAATCCCGAGGCATCAAAATGGAATGAGTATGCGCGATCACTGGGATCAAGCAGCTCTCCCGGGTAGTAGAAATTCGGAGCTCCCGAAGCAGTCCAGAATGTGCTTTTATAATTATTTGCTCCGGGAATATCACACGGAAAGAGTTCCGGGGTTAAGAAAAAGATACTGTGTTGATTCCTGCTGCTTATAAGGCGAGAACCCTTAAATCCGTTTTCTTCTACCGGCCCGTTCTGCCAGGTGTTGATTCTTAATTCTTCCAACTCCTCATGGGTAGGCATTCTCCATCCGTTGCCCCATATCTGTCGAGCCGCATCATATTCTGTATTGGAAATGTCTTCTCCGATGTTTTCCAGTTTTGCCCAAGAACCGCCATCTTCCTCATGAATGGTCTCTATATAGAATTCATAATTTTTCCAATCAGCTTCCCCTGTTTTTGGTTTGGTCTCACCCCAGGCAAATCGATCCCCTTCCTCGTAGGGGCTTTCCGAACCGATATTGCTTGCTGCCCATAACAGACGGCTCGGTAAACCGAGATCGATGTACTCATGGCCACCAAATGTGCCGTCAGCATCCAGTTTTACATAATCAGGAGTTTCAGAAATTGTTCTGGTATTGATATTGGTAGCAGTGGCCGTAATGCTACCACCTCCGGCCAACAATATACCGGCAGCAATAGAAAGCATACTTTTTCCCATAATAATAATAAATTTAGAGAATTATTTTACTCCAAAGATATGAAATAAATGTTTGACGGCCAAAATAA
>CAZOPN010000059.1:0-15363 GCA_964581685.1 uncultured Sangeribacter sp.
TCGTTCCGCAAAGAAATTATCTCAAAAATAAAGTGGCATATAATATAAATTAATTACGAACACTTACTTATAGAAAACCATCGGAGTGCTTGGAATAATCCTTGTTGTGCTGTATCCGGTTAAATGTGATTCGGTATGCTTATGGAGCGGCGATCTCCTGATCGCCGTATGTAATCAAGAAAGCCTCTTTCCGGATGCCCGTAGGGGCGTTGGAAATAATTAAGCGAATAAAAATATAGTAATTATGTTTTGTAACATACAAAACATTTCCCCTTAAAATTTTGCAAAGTGAAATAATTTGTATAGTTTTGCACGTGCAAGGGGATGAACGAACTCATAAAAGGCATGACCCTGTCTTAAGTAATTGCATTTCCCTTTATTTTTCTTAGAGATTACGAATGTATTCTTTGCCCGTCTTCGTAAGAAAGATAATATACGGAAGTATTCCGGCTAATTAAACTTTAATAAAAATTTTTTCCATGATCTGGAGTCGTTACAATATCTTTTTTCAAAAGGAAGGAAAGAACTTCCTTTACAATTCTCTTTCGAATAGTTTTGCAAGACTTGAAGAAGAATGCTACCGCCGGCTTGAAGAAAGTTTCAGACGGGACGCTTATCCGGAGGAAGATAAGGATATTGTGCCGGATTTGCGTAATATGAAAGCCATAGATGTTGATGATCAGACGGAACTGCTCCGTATCAGGCATCTCGAGCAGGCTTCAAAATTCAATCCATCTTCTTTGGATCTGACGATCAATCCTACGCTATCCTGCAATTTTCGTTGTCCTTATTGTTTTGAAAAGGATCATCCGGTTAAATTCATGAGCGACGAGGTAGAGGATTCCATTGTGGAAATGGTTACAAATAACCGATTGGCCCGTCGTGTTTTTGTCACCTGGTTCGGAGGAGAACCCCTGCTTGCGTTCAAGAGGATGAAATCACTAAGCCGCCGGCTGATAGAAACAGGGAAAGAATATTCAGCCGGAATGATAACCAACGGCTATCTGCTTGATGAAAAAGTGGCGGAGGAACTTAAAGAACTTCGGATCAGGATGATGCAGATTACCATAGATGGAGATAAGGAAACACATGATTCCCGACGTTTCTTGGCAGGAGGCGGTCCCACTTATGATACGATTATGAACAACATAATAAAGTGTCAGGAGATAAGTCCGGAGGTAACAATAAGTATACGTGTGAATGTCGATTCTACAAATAGGGATAATTTTATACGCTTCCATGAATATTTCCGGAGCTTAAACCTGCCAAATGCCAATATCTATCCCGGGTTTGTCTCTGATAAGGATGGAGAAGAAGGTTCTGACTGTTCTTTATGTGGAAAATCGGAGGCAACGGAATTCTTGGTCTCTTTATATAAAGACTATGGGCTGAGGTTTATAGATCTATTCCCTACAATCAATTACTCGGCCTGTACGGCTGGCCGGGTAAATGGAATAGTAATCGGGCCGGAAGGAGAATTGTATAAATGCTGGAATGATGTGGGGAACTCCGAAAAGGTCTACGGCTTTCTTAACAAACCGGTTGGCAATAGGAAGGTATTGTACCGCTATCTTGAGGGAGGATCCCGTTTCGACAATGAAAAATGCAAGGGTTGTCAGCTTCTGCCGGTTTGTAGCGGAGGATGTCTGTATACACGTTTACGTAACAAATATGAAAAAGCAGATGTGGATTTCTGTCCTGTTTATAAAGATAATCTGGAAGACTTTCTCTATCTGCATTATATAAGTAAAACAACTTAAAAACATTAAGCCTATGAAAAAGCTTAAGAAATTAGAGCTGATCGAAGCTCCCATCTCAGAGATGGATCAGGAAATGATGGAGAATATCCTTGCAGGATGGATCTGCACAAGTTTTGGACCAACGGGAACGTGTCTTACGTACAATTGTACGGTTTTTAAGGATAAAATAGTGTGTGGAGAGACAAACGATTCTGAAACAGGTAATTATTGTATAACATATTATGCTCCGGGTGGAGGAAGTTATTGTGCTGATTTTGTAGAGCATATTAAAAAGGACTGAATTCCGGTGATGTTGTCTTAAAAATATGGCGGTGTGTCAATATGGCAATTTTGACACACCACCATATTAGTTAATAGAATTAATAATAAAAAATGAATAAATATATTGTTACATTTTATAACATTTTACTTGTATTTTTCACTCTTTCTGCTGTTAATGAGATTGAAGCACAGAATAGGACTGGTAAAGATAAAGGGTTTAACTTTCTATATATAAGCGGAAGGGTGTATGATCTTTATACGCTTGAGGATATCAAAGGGGCTACAATAGACCTTCTTGTCGAACCAGACAGTACTTTGGTATATTCTCACCGAGCTCAAAGTTCTCGGGATGGGGAGCATTATGATTCAGAAGGTTATAGTGTAAGCATTGATGACAGGAGCAATAAATATATTGTAAGAATAAGTAAAGAGGGTTATAATCCTGAATATATCAATATCGATCCTACCGGTTTTGGTAAAAAAGAGCAATTTATAAAAGGAGATCCTGTCTATTTGGAGCGTAAGGCAAAGGTTCTTGAGGGAGTCACGGTTACGGCCTCCAAAATCAAGTTCTATCATCGCGGTGACACCCTTGTCTATAATGCCGATGCATTCGTTCTTCCGGAGGGTTCGATGCTTGACGCACTTTTGGAGCAGTTGCCCGGAGTTCAGATGGATGGCAACGGAGAAATAAAGGTGGATGGAAAAAGAGTGGATTATCTGTTGCTTGACGGCAAGGAGTTCTTCAGCCGCGACAAGCGTCTGATGCTTAAGAATATCGCTTCTTATACAATAAAGAATATCGAAGTATACGAGACACTTAGCGAACGGTATACATCCGGACATCGGGGAGACGAGGCATTGATCATGGATGTAAAGCTTAAGAAAGAATACCGGACGGGATTTATGGGCAATATCGAAGCCGGCTACGGAACGTCCAATCGGTATATGGGCCGAGTGTTCGCCGGTATGTTTACTCAGACATTGCGTCTGGGTCTTATCGGGAATGCCAACAATCTGAACGATGAGCGCCGTCCCGGAGAACAGGGCACATGGAGTCCCGACAAGCTCGGTTCCGGAGAGAATAAGAAGCTTTTCGGAGGATTGACCTATTATTATACCGCTCCGGAAAACAAGTATTCAATAAATGGAGAGGTTGTGATTGATCATGCTGACAAAAAAGATTTCAGTTACAGTAATGTCACAAACTTCCTTCCGGACGGGAATAATTATGGATATCACTATAATAGAAATTCTTTCAACAACCTTAGACTAAATACCTTGCATGCATACCTTAGAGAGTATAAGTGGGGTTATGTTAATGCGGGCCTGTCATATAATTTCGGGAAAGGGAAATCGCATAATCATGGAAGTGAGGCAACGCTCCTGAGAGATGTACAGGATATATCGGAGGAAAAAGTAGAAAACCTTTATTCTCCGGAAAATAATTCAGGATATGAGCTGAATGATATTGTGAACCGAAGGATGTCGGCTAATCAGAACAGGAATTATAACAGCGGGGGAAGTGCGACAGCTGAGGTGAAATACAAGTTTGGCAAAAGCGGTTCTGACCTCAGGACGCGTCTGGAAGCTGATTATTCCGCCCAACATTCAGACAAGGAGGAGGAATATATCCTGAATTTCGGAAGCGATCCCGCTCCGGCTCAGTCAGTGAAGAGAAATTTCAATAATTATCCGGACCATAGCTACGGATTGAAATTTGTAGCAGCCTATTATCTTCCTATAACTAATCGGTTTACGTTTAGGGCGGAATATGATTATGGTTATTCATCCATTACCGGGACATCGGATATCTATATATTGGAAGCAACCGGGACGGATATTTCCGAGTGGAATCCGTCACTACGAGATAATTTCCCGATACTTGATTCTGAAAACAGTTTTAACCGTCGTCAGATCAATAATAGTCATAAAATTATCCCTGAACTTGGTTATGATTTTGATAATAACAATTTTAATCAATTAGAAGTAAAAATACCTATAGAAATACTCCAACGCAGGCTTACCAATTTTCAGGCCGGAGTGGAGGGCATTGTATCAAAAACAACGGTATTACCATGGTTTACTGTTGCATATAATAATATGAACTGGGATACAGGCATTCGCTTTAATGTTAGGTACGAGATGTCTTCCCGAGCTCCGGAGATGCTGAATTATCTTGATATTGCCAATTCAACCGACCCTCTGAACATTTATTTGGGAAATCCTGATTTACGGAACAGGTACCGGCATATATTCACGGCCAATTATAGTGGCAAGATCGGTAGGAGCAAGACGAAACATAATTTCGAGATCTATTACGAAACCATCAAGGATGAACTGGCGCGCGGATTCTACTATGATCGCCAGACGGGTGTCCGCACATTCCTACCTATGAATATCAGCGGGGATAACACATGGTATTTCAGATATGAGGTTAATAAGGATTTGGGGGCTGCGCGACGTTTCTCAATACGCAATACATTCGATTACAAGCGACAGACCAATCATGATTATTCAAGTGAAGATGGTGAGACGATGGTCCGCAGCCGTGTGCGCGATCTGCGTTTTACAGACCGGTTGAATCTGAACTATAATTTCTCGGGCAACCGTATAACGCTGTTCGGTTCGGGTACGGTGGATCGTTTTACCGGCTCTCTGGCCTCGTTCAACGCCTTCAATGCATGGACTTTCAATTACGGTGTCACCGGTACGTTCAAGTTGCCGTATAACTTCGGGCTGACCACCGACTTCACCGTCTACATGCGCCGGGGCTTCAATGATGATGCGCTCAATACCAACAATTATGTCTGGAATGCGCGTCTGAGCTGGAGCACGCTTAAAGGCAACCTTCTTTTCATGGTTGATGGCTGGGACATTCTTCACAACATAAAGAACATCACTTACAGCGTCAATACCCAGGGACGGACCGAGACCTATACATCCGTTCTTCCACGCTACGTGATGTTCCATATCCAGTATCGCTTCAACAAGCAGCCCAAGAAGAAGTGAGGCCCCGACTCATAAAAAATCAGCTTGCTGAGGGCGGCTCCGGGCGAGGGATTTGGATGGGATCTAATGTTTGATAACAGGAAGTCCGAATAGACCGCGTTCGATGGGAACGGATACTGTATCACCGGTGTGTGTACGATTGTAACGCTCGATTTTTACAAGCATCGGTTTAGTGCGCCCGTTGCTATAACCCAACGAGATATAATATTCATAGTAGGGCTCTCCACGGACATATCGATTGCGTGCCACGCGTTTTGACCGATAGTGTTTCTCTTTGTATTTCTTCATTACCACTGCTTTTTCGTTATGTCTGCTTGATTCGGAAGAAAAGGCAAAATTTGTGGTCATGAATAGTCCGGAAATTATACCGGTCAGTACGATAGCCGCAATTATGATGTTTAGAGCGAGATTTGAAAAGCCTGTGAGACGTGCGGCCGAGGAGGCAAGAAAAATGGCGCCGATTGTTCCGGCTATACCACATGCCAAGATTACGATAGTTATATTAGCCATCGTGTAATTGCCTAAAGCAAAGGCTGATATATAACCTAAAATGGTGAAAATAACAATCAAGGATATTTTCAAAGTAAAAAATCTTCCGGTTGTTTTCTTTGTCATTTGGCTCTGATTGATTAATTTTGCTTTAGACCCATTTTTTGAGATGGGGGTTAAAATGTATTGCTTAAAATTACATAAATAAATTAAAACAGCAAGATGAAAAAAACATTATTCGCATTCTTGTGCATGGTTATTTGTATGGGCTTTTCTGCATCAGCTCAAATTAATCTTAAGAAATTGGCCGACAGTGGCAAAAAAGCAGTTCAGGCTTTCACGCTGACTGACGAACAGATGGCGCAATATTGCAGACAATCGGTGGATTGGATGGATAAAAATAATCCTGTCCTTCCGGAGGATAATGAATACACCAAGCGTCTGAGACGTCTGACAGAGGGAATCACTGATGCGGATGGAATTCCATTGAATTTCAAGGTTTATGATGTTATTGATGTCAATGCATTCGCATGTCCGGATGGAAGTGTCCGCGTATTCTCCTCTTTGATGGATATAATGAACGATGATGAACTCTTGGGAATCATCGGTCATGAGATCGGTCATGTCGTGAAGCGTCATAGTAAGAATGCTTTCAAGCATGAGCTTATGACGGGGGCTATAAAGGATGCGTTATCGGCAAGTAACGGAAAGATCGCGGCGCTTACCGATTCTCAGCTCGGGTCGCTCGGCGAGTCGCTGATCGGTGCGAAGTATTCGCAGAAGCAGGAGAAAGAGGCTGATGACTGTGGCTATGATTTCCTTGTTTCGAAAGGTAAGAATCCTTGGGGTATGGTTATGGCTTTCGAGAAGTTCCAGAAAATGGAGGGAGAAAGCGGTGGAAAATCGAGTTACTGGAATAAGATGTTTTCTTCGCATCCTGAGACAAAATCGCGTATTGAGGCAATGACCAAGCGGTGTAATAAAGATGGAATCGCTCGCCCGGCAGAGGCAACTGAGAAATAATCGGGGCCTTAGGCCATATTTTTTAAGAGACAGGGCCTAAGTCGTTAAAAAGACCGAAGATTGCAATTATCTGTGATCTTCGGTCTTTTTTATGATTCGCTGCCTTATTTGAGCTTGTACGGATGTTTCGGATCAAAGGAAAGGATTTGCACGGCGTTCCGCTCCTATTGTGGTGGCCGGCCCATGCCCGGGGAAGACCATTGTATCGTCCGGCAGGGCCAGCAGTTTCTCTTTGATAGAGTTTATAAGTTGCGGCCCGTTTCCTCCCGGAAGGTCGGTTCGTCCGATGGATCCGGCGAAGAGGGCATCGCCTGTTATTACGAATTTTGATTCGGCACAGTAGAGCGCGATGCTTCCGGGAGAATGGCCCGGGACAAGAATTACCTTCAGGGTGCCTTCTCCAATTTTTATTTCCTCTCCATCTTCAAGATATGAGTCGATAGAGACTTCTTCCGCTTCGCGACTTATGCCAAACATCTGCAGTTGTTCAGGGAGTTGGGCTCCTAAGAACTCATCGTCTTTATGGGCGAAAAGGGGGGCCTTGAATTTCTCTTTTGCAAAAGAGATGCCTATGGCATGATCAACATGCAGATGCGTGTTGATTATATGTGTCACCGTAAGATTATGTTTTTCGATAAAACCCGTCAGGGCTTGTTCTTCTCTTTCTTCAATCATTCCGGGATCGATAACGGCTGCCTTTCCGGCTTGCTCATCATAAACAACGTATGTGTTTATCCCGAAAAGTGAGAATCCGAATTTTGCTAATTTCAACATATTATTATTTCTTTCATATCGGGGTGTAAACAATCTTCTTTGTGGAGAAGAAAGGCTCTTTAAAGTATTGAGAGATATTAACCTCCTCGCTTATTGAACTTAATTTCTGCATTTCCGCATCCAGATTCCCTCCCTTGAGGGAGATAAGACCATTGGGAAGGGGATTTTTGTTATCGGATGATATATTTTTACGGCAGAGCTTTACGAGATCCGGCTGCGGCATAACAGCCCGGCTTACCACAAAGTCGAATTTCTCTTTGCATTCCGCAACGTCTCCATGTTGGAATGTGACATTTTCAAGACCGCATTCACGAGCTATCTCTGATGCAACTTTAAGTTTTTTTCCGGTACGGTCGATCAGATGAAACCGACAGTCGGGAAAGTATAGGGCGAGGGGAAGCCCGGGCAGACCGCCACCCGAACCAAAGTCCATGATTTGCGAGCCGGGAGTGAACTTTATGAATTTTGCTATCGAGAGGGAGTGGAGGAGATGGTTGATTTCAAGGTTCTCAATATCTTTTCTTGATATTACATTGATTTTCTCGTTCCATTCCGGATATAGACGAATCATCGTCTCAACACCATGGCGTTGAGACGATGATAATTCGGGAAAATATTTAAATATTACTGATTCCATATATTTGGCGGATGATTTTATAACCTCATCTGCAAATATAACAATGGAATCGGGAAATCAATTATTTTTTAAGTATTTTTTTGCCGTTTACGATATAAATGCCGGGTGCGAGACCGTCGATAGATTCAGCATCGCTCATCACTTTTCGGCCTGCTATATCGTAAATATCCGCGGGGAAGAGAGTATAGTCTGAATCGGTGTAAATTCCTTCAACAGCTGATTCTTCCACGGCTTCGTAGTGAGGAAGCATCTCTGAATCGAAGATAGCGAAACGCTGGCGTTCGAAAGTGGCGGGTGTCATACAGTTGTAACCTGCAAGAACAAGTGCTTTTGTGGAGGGATTGATGGAAAGTGTTCTCGGAGCACTGCTCTGAATCTTACCGGAGAGCTGATAGGTGGTAAGAGTCTGACCATCCACTTTAATGTTGGAGATTCCGGGTGTAAGCTGGAAAGCAACCTGATCGGGAGAGGAGGTGATGTCTGCTACGCAATCGATTGAAACTGTGCTCTTGCGGTGCATGTAGTTGCCGGTAGCCGCATTTTTGAAACGATAGAACTGGTCTTCAGGAGTGAATTCAATATACCATGCAGCATGATCGTCGGCAGCAGCCTCAGCACACGTCATAGGCACAGACACAACCTCTCCGTCTTCATTTTCAATAATGAAGTTTGAATAAGCACCGTATGCCTGCTTCTCAGGTTTGATGTAATATTTCACGTCGTCCTGATAGTCGAAAGTATAGGAGGGAGTGTGGAAACGGTTGGCAACCGGAGGAAGGGCATCCTCGCCGACAGCCTGAGTGACGAGACCGTTTACGAGATAAATAAGATCGTTGTTGGTATCCTCATGAGCACCGTTGATTCCGAAGGGCCACATGTGTGTGCCGTCGCCTTTGAGTTGCAGGGTTTTGCTTGAAGTAAGGAAACGGATGAGCTTATTGGCACGCTGACCTTTCCATGTGCCGGAACTTCCGGTCTCACGATAAGGGGAGTTGGGGCCATACCATATCTCATGCTGACCAACGCCGACACCATGATTCATTTCGTGAAGGATTGTTCCGGGACGCTGATAGCTTGCGTTCTGGCTTACACGCATCCAGCCGCCGTAGCTGCAGTCGGCGGTTCCATCTCCTGCGCCGGCTCCGGGAACATAGTTTACAGTAACATGGAAGCCGTTTATACTTGTGGCATTGTTCCACATTTCAACGGCATGTTCCACAGCGTATGCCAGACGTTCCTTCGTGGCATCATCCGCATCGTTATAATTGATGGAATAGGTGATTTGTCCTTTGGGAACGGTCACGACTTTCACTGATTTGCCATATTCCACATTTCCGGCCTCATCTACTCCGTATGCCCGCATATAATATATAGTTGCGGGAGTGAGATCCTTGATATAGAAGAAGTCACCGTAGTCGGTAGAATGGTCTTTGAGGTTAGTGGTCTCGTTAAGCTTGTTGTCGTCAATTGTCGGGTCAGGAGTGGTGGCCCAGCAGATACCGAGCTCTTTGATCTGACTTTGCTTGTCTTTAGCCACTGTAGCTTTTGCAAGGGCGAACGTGGCGCCACGGGCAATGTAGGATGTTGTGGTGACTACTTCGTCGGCGGCCAACAGCGACGGAGCGAAAAACATGACGGACAAAGCCGCACATGCGAAAGAGTTGAGTTTTGTCATAAAAAATTATAAGTTAGGTTATTGATTTTAAAATTAACCGGTTTTGCCTCTAAGGTTTGAGGCGGGTAGTATATAGACCCTATAAGACTATTTTATTGCAAAATAAATAAAAATAACTGGAAATTGCAAAATTTGGATGTAAGTTTTTGGTAATTCAATTGTAGCCTCGCTCAGCCACAGCTTCAGGACCGGCAGATGGAGTCAGGGGAGTCTGTTTTCTGTCGGATGTGTATGCTGTATGGCTAAAATACTGTATGATAAAAAATGATGAGTTAAATTAAGAAACTTGCGAAAATTTGCATGAATTTTTAGAGGATAAAAGTGTAAAATCAGTTGAAAATTTTATTAAAAAGGCATTAAGAACATATAAATATTTGGAAATAACAAAGAATGTTATTAATTTTGCAGCCGAAAACTTGAGAGCTATAATTATAATATGTGCAATTTAGTTAGTATTGAGGTGATTAACGTGCTTTGAATAAACAGACATTGTGTATCAATTTGCCTAATTAACTAAAATCGCTATTGTGATAGTTGCTCATAATGTGAAATAAATCGAACAAATTTTATTACTGGCGTTTCACTCTTTTAATTTTTTTATTACTTATGACTCGAAGGAGCGAAAAACAGCCGGCAGATAAGACCGGCGTTTCGGCAGAGATTGATTTTTTGTTTGAGACAAGTTGGGAGGTTTGTAATAAGATCGGAGGTATCTATGCCGTCTTGTCTACAAAGGCCCGTCTGCTGAAAGAACAGTTCGGAGATCGTCTGGTATTTATCGGTCCGGATGTATGGACAAAGGAAAATCCTTCGCCATATTTTAAAGAGAAGAAAACATTGATGAAGAGTATTTCTTCTCGTCTTGAACTTCCCTGGGGAATTAAGATCCGCCTTGGCCGCTGGGATATTCCCGGTGCTCCGATTGTGATTCTCGTAAATCCGGGAGATACAGCTTCAAATCTTGACAAGGTTTATGCAGAGATGTGGGAGAAGTATGGTGTGGACTCTCTTCACGCATACGGTGACTATGAGGAGGCCTGCGCTTTTTCGGTGGCTGCCGCCATTGTGATCAAGGCTATCGCCACCTATTTCAAAAAGACGCCGCATACGGTTGCTCATTTCGATGAGTGGACCACGGGAATGGGACTCCTGTATCTTCAGTGTCGTCTGCCGCATGCCGCCACTATTTTCACCACCCATGCCACAAGTATTGGCCGCAGTATATGTGGAAACGGCAAACCTCTTTATGATTATTTCGAAGGATACAACGGCGACCAGATGGCCGAGCAGCTCAACATGCAGTCGAAACATAGTCTGGAGAAAGCTGCTGCCCATGCTGCCGATTGTTTCACCACTGTCAGCGAAGTGACGGCGCGTGAATGCGAGCAGCTTCTCGGAATTCGCCCGCAGGTGGTCACTCCTAACGGATTCGAACAGAGCTTTGTGCCGCATACGTTGAAATACAATCGTCTGCGTAAGAATGGACGTGAATGTCTGCTTGATGTGGCAGAAGCTCTTACGGGAAAGAAATATCCCGATGAGACGTATATTATTGCTACATCCGGGCGGCATGAATACCGCAACAAGGGTATCGACCTTTTCCTCGATGCAATGGCGAGGATGGAACATCAGCTGGCTCCCGGCGTTGAGGCGTTAGCTTTTATTCTTGTGCCCGGTTGGGTGAAGGGTGCTTCGGAGACGTTGCAGAAAAACCTTACTTCAGAACATACCGATAAGGTTGAACCTGACTATCTGACTCATTCTCTTCATAACAGGGAGAGCGATGAAATCTGCTGCAGAATAGAGGCTCTTGAGAGAGAGGGCAGCTTCCGCCGAATGAAAGTGATTTATGTTCCAAGTTATCTTGACGGAAGCGACGGCATCATAAATATTCCTTATTATGATCTCCTTCCGGCGCTTGATCTGACAGTTTTCCCTTCCTATTACGAACCGTGGGGGTATACTCCGCTTGAGAGTGTGGCATTCGGCGTGCCTACTATCACAGACGATAAGGCAGGCTTCGGCCAATGGGTGCTCGATAATTTCCCCAACGGACTTTACCACAGTGGGGTAGAAGTTGTAGAACGCACTGATTCCAACTACGATCAGGCTTGTTCCATCATTTCATCGACTGCTGCCGAATATGGGAATAGCGATGCTCTTGCCCGTAAATCAGCGCGTAATAAAGCCTTCATGATAGCAACGAGTGCCGACTGGAACTTTTTCATGCAGTATTATTACGATGCGTTCCGGATAGCGATCAACAGGAAAATCTGGCGAATGAAAAAAATTAAACTTAGAGATCTAATTGAAAATCAGAAAAAATATTAATTTATAATATATGAAACTTCAAGTAAGCAATACCAACAATCCGAGCTGGCGCAATATCACGGTAAGCGCCGAACTTCCCAAGGAACTCAAATGCCTTGAGGAAATGTCGAAAAACCTCTGGTGGGTATGGAATAGCAAAGGGAAACGTCTTTTCCGCGACCTTGACCATGATCTATGGCGCGAAGTGGGCGAGAATCCCGTAATGCTTCTGCAGCAGCTCTCTTACGAGCGTTATCAGGAGATTCTCAACGACACCGAGATGATGGATCGCATCAAGGAAGTTTATGCGATGTTCAAAGACTATATGAAGCAGCCCATGGATAAGAAACTTCCTTCAGTTTCCTATTTTTCAATGGAGTATGGTCTTTGCAACTGTCTCAAGATTTATTCGGGTGGTCTCGGAGTGCTTGCCGGCGACTATATAAAGCAGGCATCTGACAGCCGTATCAATATGACAGCCGTCGGTTTCCTCTACAAATACGGTTATTTCTCACAGTCTCTTTCTCTCGACGGCCAGCAGATCGCTAATTATGAGAGCCAGAATTTCGAGCAGCTCCCGATCGAGGCTGTGCTCGGTGAGGATGGCACTCCCATGATTCTTGAAGTGCCTTACCCGGGCCGAATCGTCTATAGCCATATCTGGAGAGTGAATGTGGGCCGAATGAATCTTTATCTGCTTGACACTGATCTCGACCGCAACTCGGAATGGGATCGCCAGATCACTCATAAGCTCTATGGCGGCGATTGGGAAAACCGTATCAAGCAGGAGTATCTGCTCGGTATCGGCGGTATGCTGATGCTTGAAAAGCTCGGCATCAAGACCGATCTCTATCATGCCAACGAGGGACATGCCGCCCTTCTCAATCTTCAGCGTCTCGTTGATTATGTGCAGAAGGATCATCTTCCCTTCAATGTCGCTCTTGAAATTGTACGCGCTTCTTCACTTTATACTGTTCACACTCCGGTTCCTGCCGGTCATGACTATTTCGAGGAGTCTCTTTTCGGAAAATATCTTGGTGAATATCCGGCCAAGCTCGGTATTTCATGGAATGATCTCATGAATATGGGTCGTGAGAATCCTGACAGCAACGAGCGTTTCTCAATGAGCGTTTTCGCCCTCAATACATGTCAGGAGGCTAATGGCGTAAGTTGGCTCCATGGCGAGGTTTCAAAGAAAATGTTTGCCGGCGTATGGAAAGGTTATGCTCCTGAAGAGTCGCATGTCGGATATGTCACCAATGGTGTCCACATGCCTACATGGGCCGCTACCGAATGGAAAGACTTCTATGGCGAGCATCTTAATCCTAATCTCTTCCACGACCAGAGCAATCCTGAGATGTGGAAAGGTATCTTTGATGTGCCTGATGAGGATATCTGGAATATGCGCATGACGATGAAGAATAAATTCATCGACTTCGTGAAGAAAGATTTTAAAGAAAAATGGCTTAAGAATCAGGGAGATCCGACTGAGGTGCTTAAGATTGTCGATAAAATCAATCCTAATGCCCTGATTATCGGTTTTGCACGTCGCTTCGCGACTTACAAACGCGCTCATCTTCTCTTCACTGACCTTGAGCGTCTTTCCAAGATCGTGAACAATGAGAAATATCCGGTTCAGTTTATCTTCTCCGGCAAAGCTCATCCTGCCGACGGTGCCGGCCAGGGATTGATCAAGCGTATCACTGAGATTTCCAAGATGCCTGAATTCTCCGGTAAGATCATCTTCCTTGAGGATTACAATATGATTGTTGCCAAGCGTCTTGTTACCGGTGTCGATATCTGGCTCAACACTCCGACTCGCCCTCTTGAAGCTTCCGGAACGTCGGGAGAGAAAGCCGAGATGAATGGTGTGCTCAACTTCTCCGTGCTCGACGGATGGTGGTATGAGGGTTATCGTTTTGATGAGAAAGCGGGATGGGCTCTTACAGATAAACGCACCTACACCGATCAGGCTCAGCAGGATAAGCTTGATGCCGCAACCATCTATTCGATGCTTGAAAATGAAATTATTCCTTTATATTTCGATAAGAACTATAAAGGATTCAGCCCCGAATGGATTCAGTATATCAAGCGCTCGATCGGACGTATCGCCCCACACTTCACGATGAAGCGTCAGCTTGACGATTATATCGATCGTTTCTATAAACCTGAGGCAAAGCGTTCTGCTGAACTCTCGGCTAACGATTTCGCTAAAGCGCGTGAGATCGTGGCATGGAAGGAAGAGGTGGCTTCGAAATGGGATAGCATCCAGATTCTTTCTTGCAATTTCGATGATTTCCATAACGGTGCCGCTCATTCCGGCGACGATTTCGACGTTAAGTGCGTGATCGATACCAAGGGTCTCGGAGACTCTTTGGGCGTAGAGCTCGTTTTCTACAAAGAGGAGAAGGGACAAAGCAAGTATGTTGGCCGTTCTGATCTGAAGGTTATCGGTCATGACGGAAACAATTATACCTACGAGCTGAAGACCAACATGAGAAAGGCCGGTACATATCGCTATGCTCTGCGTATGTATCCCAAGAACGCCGCTCTTCCTCATCGTCAGGACTTCGCATACGTTCGCTGGTTCTAATTGATTCGGGAGCCAGCCCCGGGCGGGCTTAAAGAAATTTACAAAACCTTAGAGGTCGTGTCAAAATTTTCATTTTGTCACGGCCTCTTCTTTATTCTTTATTTTGCTGGTTAATTGTCCCTTTTATGAAATGAGGGCTAACCCTGTGAGCTGCTCCGCAGGAAAGGAGAGGGCATATCGGTCGTGCCGATATGCCCTCAGGAAAATAATAGTGGTTGAGTAAGTAGGTTATTCTTCTGTCTGTGTTTCGGCATATTCCTTGAGCAGTTTCTCCTGAACATCGGAGGGAACGAGCTCGTAAGAGGAGAAGTCCATCGAGAATGATGAACGGCCGCCGGTGATTGAACTCAGAGAAGTGGAATAGGAAGCCATCTCTTTGAGAGGAACTTTTGCGCTGAGCTTTTCAATACCGTTCTCTGATTCCATACCCATGATGATAGCGCGTCGGCTCTGGAGGTCGCTCATAACGTCACCCATGGTGTCGCCCGGGGTCAGCACCTCGACATCATATATAGGCTCCAGAATCTTCGGATTTGCACTCTTGAAGGCCTGTGAGAATGCATTACGTCCGGCAAGGCGGAATGAGATTTCATTTGAATCTACCGGGTGCATCTTACCATCATAGATCATAACGCGGACGTCGCGTGCGTATGAACCGGTGAGGGGGCCTTGTTCCATGCGGTCCATAAGACCTTTTACAATTGCCGGGATAAAGCGAGCATCGATAGCTCCACCGACAATACAGTTATAAACAACGAGTTTACCACCCCATTCGAGAGGAATTTCCTGCTTATCGCGAACGTTAAGCTTGAATTCCTGATTGCCGAAT
>CAZOPN010000060.1:0-15272 GCA_964581685.1 uncultured Sangeribacter sp.
TCACTCGCCCAAATCCGCCCCAGGGGCTCTCAAATTTTTGAGATGGGCTCTTAAACGGCAAGCTTCCTTAAAAACACAAATCAGAGATATAAGCATACGTATATATGCAAGTAAATGACAAGACTGAATTGGCTCAAAAGAACGTATTATATTGTTTTAGATTTCAAATATTTCGTCTGTATCCCTAATCATTGACACGAAGGCTATTATAATAGCGGCTGCTACCGGAACAATAAAATACCAAACATTATCCGGCTTAAGAGCTGCGATGAACATAAAATATAATGTTAGCCAACCTGACATGGAGGATAACCAACTGTTGATAACGATTACTTTAGGCTTCTTAAACCATAGCCAAAATGAATATCCCAAAAAGCATAATAGAGCTATCGTCCCGCAAACTACCGGCAAAAGAAGACTTTCTGTCGCATCAGTTATAAGAAGAAAGACAATTAGAATAATCATCTGTAAGTTCAACACCTTACTATGTAGAAAGGCATAAAGGCGTCTATGTCTTATCTTATCCATCAAATAACACCAATCGATTTTCTAAATTGAATAAATCACTTCCAGGAGTTATAATGGATATTTTCCGGATTCCATTTATCTTTCGGTGTTGATTCACCCTCGGGATGTCCTATGCAGATACAAGCCATGGGGACAATATTTTCCGGCAAGTCAAGTAATTCTGAAAATTTTTCAACACGCTCTGAAATAGGATACACTCCACACCAAACTGCCCCCAATCCAAGAGAATGAGCGGCTAAAAGCAGATTTTCAGAAGCCGCTGAGACATCCTGCACCCAATATTCGCGTCCTTCACCATCAAATGTAGCTGTTACATCGCCACACATCACAACAGCAAGCGGAGCTTGTTTTGCCATTGTCATCGAGTTGAAGTTTGTTGCTATATAGTTAAGTTTTGTAGTGTCGGTGATAACTATAGAACGCCAAGGCTGCTTATTTCCGGCTGTCGGAGCAGCCATAGCTGCACGGAGCATTGTCTCCAACGCTGTGCTGTCTATAGGTTCGGAAGTATAAGCTCTTACACTTGTCCTCGTCATAATACACTCGATGGCATTATCTCCCGAATCTGAGTTCTCGACAGATGGTATGTTGGATGTGCTAATCCATTTATACGTGACAAAAATGAGTCCGAGAGCAAGAAGAAGAATGAGATATGTGGAATTTTTCATTTTAATTATGCTGAATTAAGTAAAGTTTACAAAATTAGTTATTTAAGTCGGTTTAGCCGATATTTTCCGCTCGTTTAATTAATGAGCCCGTCGGACACACAAATCGGCAATATGGTCGACTTACAATTGCAGAAAGTGCAATAAAACAAAGAGCTATTCCTATAATCCACCAGGACGCTGATTCATATATAAAAGCTTGAAAAAGTTCAAGATCCATCCATCCCGTCAAACAATCCGTCCAGAGCAATAACATAAGGGCGGCCCATAAGATTTTACGAAACCAATCAAGACCTTTTAAAACTTTAGCTGATAGCTTAATTTTGTATCCGCATATCTGTGAAACAAGCAGCTGAGCAGCCCCTAACGGACATATATGATTGCAATAATACTGTGGACGACCCAATAAGGGATAGATAAAAGCGGCCGTCAGCATCGCGATTGCCACTAATCCCGCGGGAAACAAGAATCCATTAGAGAAATACTTAAGGATCAGCGTATAATCGAGAAATTGTCCACACCAGACTCCAAGCACGACGACGTTGGCAATTAACTGGACATTATTGTATATTTTGTTTTTAACAAACAAGGGGATGATGCACGCAGCAAGTGTTACTGCCAGAGCTATCCAGATTTTCCAGGGAGTGGAAGTGGAAGATTGAGCTTTCTTACCTTCATATTCGGCCAGTCCGATCCTCATATTATTGATTATGGCATTTGACGAGAAGGTCGCTCCTGAAACAGCATCAACCTTTATAGCCAAAGCTTCGTCTGTTGATTTCCCGATCCAAGACTTAAACAGGGGAGTTACACGTTCAAAAAATGCCGGGGTTTCTGAATTGGATAGGGCTTGAATATCAGTAATAATCCCGTTCTTTATAGTGATATCAAGCGGCACCGGCCCAGCATAACCGTTTATTACTCCCGGAAGATTCCCGGTGTGGACCACAATTTCATCATTCCCCACGGAGGTAATGAAATCGTTACCTTGCAAGGTTTTATCTTCTTTTTTTACATCCTTATCTTCAATCGTATATCCGAATATCGTTTTATTTACCGATATAGCAGCTGCCACCATCATCAGCACAACGACAAGCAGACTGAGTATTTTATCTTTCTTCAACATATTTGCAAATATACAATTTTTTTTATATTCGAGGCTTTTAATTAAAATTTTTACATCTTTATTTGGTTATTAATTTCTTTCACTTTAATTTTGCCTGAGCAAGTATTAAAATATAAAACAAATTAACGTAAGTTTTTTGAAATAATTTAGTTGCGGAAAATAGTTTTAATACTTTCTTAAAGAGAAAACTTTTATTATTCCACTATATGAAAAATTTTACAACACTTTTTTCAGCGTTGCTTGTGCTGTTTTATTTTTCTCCTGTTGTAGAAGCTGCCACTGTTGTTATCGATTTTCAGGAGCTTCAAATGGGTGAAAGTGAAAAACAGACCTATCGTTCGGTCGATGCTACCACAATTCTTGAAGAGATGGGAAGTTCTGCCGCATTCCTTGAATCAATCACCGATTACAGTAATCTTCAGATCATCAATCCTTCGATGAATAAGAATGCGCTCTATTTCAACGCCCATACTACGGCTGAAGGCGTATGGGAACCGGCATACGCTACTTTCAATATCAAGCCATCAGAAACCGTTAGATGTACACGCATCGGTATCTTTACGTATGGTGCCGAAAACCTCAGTACTGATGAAAAATATTATGTTGATCTTTCAATTAATGGAGGAGAGGCGGAAAAAATAGAGTTTACTAAATCGACAGGTGTAAAAAGTCAATTTATAAATTTATCAGAACCGACAATCATAAAAAATATCCGGCTGAATGTTGGTGAGGCACAATATAAACACACTGATAATATCGTAGGTATTCAAAAGATTTCTTTAGTTTATGATGACTCATCCAAGGAATCTGTCACAACCTGGGATTTTGATGAGGAGGAATATTCAGCAGTCCCCGGTGAGGAATTTACAATGCCTGTTCTGAATGCCATACCGGCGGAGGCTGCTGAAATGGCTGAATGGTCGAGTTCAGATCCGGAAGTGGCATATTTCGATACGGAGGGTAAACTTACTGTCGCAAATGAAGGAGAATCTACTATAACCGCAACAATTCCGGCCGATAATAAGATATTTGCTACAGCTGAAGCTTCATTTATTCTAAAATCAAAAGTAGATTCAGGAGTCTCAACCGGATCTTTAATGATTACTGATGAGCGGACACAGGAGACTATAACTCTTTACGACCTTTCAGGCAGAAAAATTTCAGGCACTCCTGCTAACGGATTTTATATCTGCAAGCAAGGAAATAGTCTTAAGAAAATTCTGATAAGTAAGTGAGGCAAACCACAGAACATATAAAACAAAGTTATTTTTGAGTTGATTTGGTTGCGGAAATGAAAATCGATGAATTTCTTTTTTAAGAAAACAATGACGCCTTAATGAAGGATGATGTTTACATATTCGCTGCCTTACTTAAATAATTAGTTCTCATAAAAATTAAGGCCCCATCTCATAAAAAATGGGGCCTAAGGCTTCCGGGTCGGCTCCGGAAGCCTTAATTTTTATGAAATGAAATATTAGAATTTTATTCTCTTTAATCGAGCTTCAACCTGACGTCGGGCACTTTTCAAACCGGGAGAAATAGACTGATAAGAGAGCATCTCAAGATGTGCTCTTAATTCTTCTGTCAATTCGGGAAAATGGCGACACATTCTGAATGCAGTATATAGAGAGAACGCACGTATAGCGTATGGCTCACATTCTGAATTAATTTTTGAAAGACAGAAATCAAGAAAATCACTCCGCATTGTCTCAACATAATATTCTTGATCTCTAAGAATTTGAAGAAACATGCGTTTTTTAGATACATCCGATTCTACCATCAACCGATCAATCAGAATCTCCTGCTTTTGTTGAAAGAATTCAGGAAGTTGCTTCTGAAGATGAGTGAGACACCATAGAGCATTGACTGAGATGCGTCTGTCATCATGAGAAGTCAGAATATATAATTCATCTCTGAAAGAATTATTATTGATTGCAAACGTCACAAGCTCTGCAACCTCTTTCATATTCATTCTTCCTTCAAGAATTCTTTTCAGCTTTTCAATATCCATAAGGAATCATTTTCCGGTTGCCGCTTTATAAACCATTTCCGAGATATCGGCAATAACCTTGGATGTCTCTGTTACGCCAAAAGGGGAGTCGGCGATAAAGACAGCGATGGAATAGTGCCGCCCATCAGGCAATATTACATATCCGCAATCATTAAGGGCCGAAACTCCTCCATTTGCGGTTTCAAAACCGGTTCCTGTCTTATGGCCAATTGTTACGTCTTCTATCTCCAAAGGTTTCGCCAGACGATCAATCCCGGTATTGCAATGTTCAATAATTGTAGCGATTTCAGAAAAAGATTCCCTTTTATTTCTCATCTCTACAAAAAATTTATCAAACAATTGTGCCATTGCCAATGGTGAAGAAACGTTCTTTTTGCTTAATTCCGGATTTTTATGCATTTCCTCCTCGCTTGCAACAATCCTTATCTCATCCGGCAATTCCATAATCCGCATCATATCTGTCAGCCCCCGGACTCCACCTATGTATTTTAAAAGAATATCCGCCGCGTTATTATCACTCTCCTTCAACGACCATTCAAAAAGTTCTCTTTGGGAGAGTTTAAGATCTGTCTTACCATATTTTTTAAGCATCGGACTCCAAGTGTCTTCATTTAATTCATTGCCAGAAATAGAAATCTTTTCATCAAGAGATGAGCCTTTGATATCGATATGATTCGCCACAGCAAGAGCAAGCGGAAATTTAAATACGCTTTGCATCTCAAATCTATCGCGACCGTTAATGGCTATTGTATCAGAACTATCGAAAATTACGGCAACTCCGATCCGGCCCTTGCATCTGTCAATATACGATTGCAGATTTTTTTCGAGCTTCAGCAATCTATCAGAGACCTGATTGGGGAATTTATTTTTACTATCCATACTCCCTGAACAGCAAACTAATAAGGCGCAAATAAATAAAAAAGCTATATATGGGAATTTTCTACGACACATATTTTTTCAATACTTCATCTCATTTTGATTACATTTACCACAACTACTACATCCGTTACATATTTGTCTGCTTCCACACATCGCACAAGCAGAAGAGAAGTAGGGTTTATGAAGATATTCCTTCTCAATTTCGAAACCAAGAGGGTCTTTCAAATTGAATATAATGGGTATACCTTTGTGATTTACATTGGCTTTATATGCCATTACTGATTGTATTTTCTTATCGGGCAAATGGTAGGTTCGCCCATCTTTAATAAAGCGTGTTCCGGTTTCTATAAAGCAAAAGTTTACATTCTGTTTCTTACATTGGCAGGAAAGAGATTTTATCCATTCAAAATCACAAGGACGGGCTCCATCATAGTTCTCACCTCCGGCTATAACCTGTTCAATCTTGCCTTCCGCAAGATACATTTCCATCTTTATCTCTCCAAGCAAAGGCGCTGTCATCACTCCTTTATGTTTGAACGGCATCGAAAGCAAGAGGGGGAGACGTTCATCAGCTCTTCGTTGATTTTCACAAGTAACATTAAAGAATACATTATCCCATCCTTCTCCCCAATCCCCAGGAAGACACTGCTCCACACGTTCCGGTCGTTTTGTGAGAATAAAAAACTTAACATCACTTCGCTCTCTGATAATACGCCATGCTTCCGGTCTCCATTTATCTGCTTCCGGCAGAAAGAAATCGGAAGTCATACAGATGCGAATCATTTCGCCGGATTTTATTTTATATTCACCGTTACGACTACGCTGAAGAGGATAATTAAAATTCCGTGTTTTGTAAATTTTTCTACCATCTTCATTACGCAGACGGTCAAGAAAGAACATATAGCAGTTGGCACACCCCTCACTTGCTTTTACGCAACCATGCCATGGATTCCAGATGTCATGCATAATTATTCATGCAACTCTACCCTTAACTTTGTCCGACAATTGTAACAATACTTTCAGATGTGAATGAGCCCACTGCCTCTCCGTCAATCCAGGAACCTCCTGAAAAGCAATTGTTCCACATGTCAGTCCAGCCTGACAGTTTCCCGTTTAAACTTATATTATAAGTCACTCCGGCTTTAATGTCATTTGAACTATAAAACAATACCATTCCTTTCATCCCGCGGGGAAGTTTATAGGTAAGTATAGGTTTTCCTGAAGAATCGGTTATAGAAAGATAATCATTCTTCGCAACCGAAAGTCCGCCATAAATAACAGATCTTTGTTTTGAGGAAGAAGAGGGCGCATGTATGCAGGTTCCACCGGTTCCTATTATAATTCCTCCATTAATAATGATTTTCGAAGAGGAGCTACAATCAATCGATTCTTCCGCACCACTTGCTCCATTTGCAATTAGGAGTCCTCCATTTATTAAAAGGTCACCATCAGATTCGATACCGTCGTTGTTTGTGGAATGACCAAGAATGCGTCCTCCGTTAATCACAACACCCGTAACGCCTGTAATCGCATCATCTGTTGAATAAGAATAAATCTCTCCTCCACTTATAGTCAGAATCCCTTTAGATTCAAGGCCTTTGGGATTTCCAAAAGTCTCTGCCTTTCCGGTTACAGCAATATTGAGAACACCACCTTTTATATCAATATTACCATTAGCCTTCATTCCTTTGGGAGAAGAGGTCAAAGCATCCGACATACAATAGGAATCGCCGGTTGTCGTAATCGTTGTTTCGCCTCCGGAAATCTGAATTGAGCCATTTGCATGTATTCCTTTACCACCTGTGCCGGTGCTTTTCACTACAATATTTCCACCTGAAACAACAATATTTCCCTCTGTCTTAATTCCCGCCGGAGAAGAGGTGTCTTGTTCCTCTTCATCGTAAGTGGAATTGCCTGATTGATTAAGCATTACCTTGCCTCCGGCAACCACCGCATGAAGATCGCTTTTGATACTTTTACCGGCAAGTGAAGATACATTGGTGTAAAGCAAACCGCCTGCCATATAAAAGCCGATATTGTCTGTCACATCACCCTTGACTTGCACTGCATTTTTTGCTGCCTCCGACACAACAAGTGTCACTCCGGGTCTAATCCACATGTAACCGTCGGTGGCAATGCCATGTTTATATTTTCCGGCCACCTCAAGGACGCCGGTGCCACTGAAAATCATGTCTCCCTCACTAAAGAAACATCCTTTTCTATCTTCATCAGCTTCGCCGGTATTTGTGAGATAATACGGCTCTCTTGAATAATTCTTACAATCGATAAGTTTGTTTACAGTTCCATCCGTGAGATGGACGAAAACCCTTTTCTTACATTGATTATTAATCGCAGGGCCTTTTTGCGATGTAAGGTCAAGACCGGAAAGTGTAAGTTTATATTTTTTTTCACCGTAGATTTTCAATTGGCCGTCGGCACTCTTTCCTGATGCAATGATTTCAACATCCTTTACGGAATTAGTCATCATGTCAATAGCCACATAAGCACCATCAACTTTATATTTAACCTTACTTCCGGCAGACAAAGATACAGATGCCGAAGCATTCTCAAATTTAACGGTTATTTTTTCACTGAATGTATTAGCCTCATGATATATATCGCTATTTCCATTATCGACCTTATCTTTGTCAGCATCATTTGCTTTTTCACCATTCCATGGTTCTATTACAGGATTAAAATCCGGATAATCGCTATCGTCTATTCCTGAACTTTCACCGGGAAATATTAGCCCTGAATTATCAGAACCCTCATTATCTTTATCAAAATCATCTTTGGAACAGTTCGAAAAAAGTATTGAAGAACCAATCCACAGAATAGAAAGTATTATTTTATATTTTGTATTCATAACTTATAATTGATTTTACTTCAGTTGTAGAATCGACTTTCTTAATCATCCTCTGATTTTAGACCCCTTTTCATAAAACGTGGTCTTAGAATCCCCTTAATTTAATATTCTAAATAAGTGTTGAAAATTATAAAACCAATAAACGGAAGTTATTTTTGAGGAAATTTAGTTGTGGAATTAATGAGGATTCCTACGTATACGCCTGATAGACAAGACTAAAATGGCCCAAAGAACGAGTTTTATTGGTTTGGATTAAAAAAATAATTTCTATATAGTTTCAATACTTATTTAGCATTTATAATTTGAAAGAATATCCGATTCCGATAACATTAAGATTACTTTCACCCTCTTCAACCCCTTGAATAAATCTATAAAATAATTCAATTCGGTTATGTTTGTCTATTTTGTATTCTGAACCTGCCGTATACCTTACTTTCTCCACCGCAAACCCGGCTGAAAGATTGTCGTAGATTTCAACGCTTGTAAATGGCGTGAATCGTGATTTGCGTATGGAATAATCACAATATATTCTTGAGCGAAGGATATGTTTGTTTTTAGATGAAATCCATTCATCTTTTTTGGACGTGATTCCGTCAGAAGCAAATTTCGAAACCCATTTTCCCGTTCGGTGTGTAAACTGATATCTTTCGCGTAAAGAAAGGTTAAATCGGCCTAATTTTAATTTACCGGTAGCGGAGAAGAATGCACGGTGACGGTTTATCCAATAAGGCGGTATAATATTACCTTTTCTGGTAGTTTCCTCCAACGTATGACCTAATATATAGTTATATCCTGCATCAAACTTCAAAAAAGAAATTTTATATTCTCCTTGAACACCCAAAGTGATACGTTCTGTGCTCTTAAGATGATTATGTGTTCTATATTCCACTTCAGCACCTACTCCCCAGCGCTTTCCGAGAGAAGACTTAAAACCGGCCGATGTCCACAGTTCCTGCGAAAAACCAGGTAAGGCAATAATTAGAGCTATTATCCAGCCAAAATATTTTATTTTCATAATCTTAGATTAGATGGTTATCACTTTGGTAATTTCAATGTATGGTTGATCAGATCGTCACCAAATCTACGTTTTGTGCGATAGAATACTTTTATCATTGCCGTGTCATGAAGAAAATCAACTGCTCCTATTTGAATTCCTTTTATATCAAGCCCCAGACGGGAATGTAAATCCTCGATCAGTTCCGATTCCTTATCCGGGTGGATAAGGTCAATACGATCATATAAGATAAGCTTCTCCTCCTGTGAATTGGCAAATGGAATTCTCTCACATATAAAAATCACACCGACAAAAATAATATTTGTCAATGCCAGCTCCGCAAAACTTAAGGATACCGCCAGTGCATTAATTACAGAAATTGCAATTATAACAAAAAGATAGGTCATTTCCCGCACAGACATTGATTCCGTTCGATATCTTATAATACCGAAAATCGCGAAAAGCCCTAAGGCGAAACCGACTTTGATCTTGACACTTCCCAAAAGATATATCAAAAAGAATATACTTATTGATATCAAGGAAAACGTAAAGAAATATTCACGTCTTCTGCTCTTGGGATAATACAATCCTGCAATAATAATCATTGCAAAAAAAGTATTGAACAGAAAGCGCAAAAGTAATGCGGTCATATCAGCAGTGTCGATGAGAGGAGTATCCAAAAGTTCCAGATCTTCCATTTTCTATTCATTTATTTTGTTAATCATTCTTATTCGTTCTTTAAACCTGTTTGCCGGAAGTGTTGAATTCGTCATGGCCATTCCAATACAATATTTACTGAATCCGGAGGGTTTTATTCGAAGCATTCTCAACATAGGTTGAAGATCAGAGGCAATTCTGCTATCTCGCTTTAATTCGATAATCGCGATTTTATCAAGATGTTTTCTTTCGCCTGAAACAATATTATGAAAATGAAGAGAAAAATCAACCGTCACGCGCTCTGTCATATTTGCATTGACAAAAGTTAGCCGAGTGAAATTATTTTCTATCTGTGGGCTAAGTTGCGTCATTTCATAACCGGAATAATTCAAGATAAAATTATCCCGATCATTTTCTATGAGTCCCTCTGTCGATATTCTTTTCTTGTCAGTACGACCCTTGTTATTCTTACGCTTTATCTCAAGAAATTCAACCCCTGAATGAACATAACGTCTTACTCGGATCTTTTTCCGATTTGATTTCCCATGAAGATGGAAACAATACATCTCATGTTCTAATGTATCATAATATCTCGTATAATATGGCATTAGCATTTGCCCCGAAATACTCTGAACCTTATATTTATCTTTAATAAGTCTGAGAAGGATGAGAAACTTAGAGATCGGACAAACATATTTTGTATCTGTCCGATTCATCAGTTTCACTCCTTTCATTTCTTCGAGTGAGATCTTATCAAATAAATCCAGAACTGAGCTTATTTCAGATAAAATGTTAGGTTCCATTAATTTCTCCTTAGTGAGTTTAGAAATTAGCTCATATTATAATTTTAATCTGAATCAACCATTTGTTTCATGTCGTAAAAACTGTAAACAACATAGCAAACTCTGCCTCTTGCAAAAAGAAACAGACTTATTTTCAAAATTAAAACAACATTAGTCTCAACTGTTTACTTACATTTGAGAAGATACACAACTAATTTCAAAACTTACTTACAAAATTAACTCAAATAAATTTATATTGCAAAAATATTCCATGAAGAGGACTTATTATTCAATGAATGTATTCATCTACATTCTGCCTTCAAAATATGGCACACAATGGCACTCCATATATTCAAAAACGGGAAAGGGAGCTTGATATATTAATGATGAACAAACACTTCAACCGGTTAAACGGATGTGAGAACGGCTGCTAACCCTTCGTGAAATGGCTTAGCCTGTTTAAATTGAGCAGGGATAACCATTCGGCCGGAAGTATCTATATATCCCCAGGATGAAGACTTTCCCTTTTTTACACACGCCAATCCGTCCGAGAAATCATCTGCATCAAAAAACTGAGGTTTTATAACTACGTTTCCTTCTTCATCTTTGTATCCGAACAGTTGATTTTCAACAAATCGAATGCGTCCGTCATGATATTCATATTGTGGAATATATCCGGTTTCAGGTTTAAAAGATGGTGGGGGAGTGGCACCTTTTTCTTCCTTGAACTCTCCTTTTTTATTAATATAACGTGTCTCTCCTTCAAATTTAACCACAGCCAAACCATCTTTAAAGTTACCGGCAGCTTCAAAAACCGGCTTGATTATAAATTCCCCCGTATGATCTATATAACCTCTTGCCCAATCCAGCTTTACAACAGCTAAACCATCACAAAATTCCGAGGCTCCGTCAAAAGCGGGAGAGATTGCGAATTCACCATTTCGTGAGATATAACCCCACTTCCATTCTTTACTTTTTCCCATATTAAAGATTAGAATTTAAATTAAATTCTGCTTAAGTAGGTATTGTGAAATAAATAGCCTCTTAGCCCCATTTTATAATATCTTTAACGCAATGGCGGCACACGCTTCAGCATCGCAAAGTGCATGATGATGATTTTCCATATTATAGCCACAAGCAGCTGCCGAAAGATGTAACTGATGGCTTGGAAGATCAAGACATCGGCGAGAAGCTGCAAGTGTACAATGAAATTTATATTGTGGATAATTCATTCCATATTCCTCGAATACTGCCTTAAGACAGCTTTCATCAAATGGTCGATTGTGGGCCACCAATGGCAAATCCTCTATTTTAGGGGCTATCTTTTCCCATACATCAGGGAAAATCGGTTGATTATCTGTGTCTTGTCGTGTCAGGCCATGCACTTGCGTAGTCCAATGAGTATAATAGTTGGGTGTTGGTCGGATAAGGCTATAAAATCGATCTACAATCTCTCCGTTACGTACAATTACTACGCCGACACTACATACCGATGAACGCCGCCCATTAGCCGTTTCAAAATCTATTGCTGCAAAGTCAGTCATATTCAATTATCTTTCAACTTATAAACTTTACTTGTTATTGCAAAATTAATATTTCCCTGTATCATTTCTCGCAACAAGATCCCGTTTTTAACAATAAATAATGGTATCAACAAAATCTTCAGTAAATCTGAAAGACATTTTTATGATTCCTGGATTCCCTGATTGCCAACTTATGAATTATTAAAAGTGAGTGGGATAACATATCAAAGATTGGTTATGACAAATTATAATGTGAAGCAGCTATGCGTATGCTTTCTGCAATACGGTCTCGAAATCCCGGGGGAGCAATAACCTCGGCGTGCCCACCATAACCCAATATCAGGCGTTCAAGTTCGTTATTTATTACCACTTTCAAAGATAATTGAATACTTCCGTCGCGAAAACGCTGTTCTACTTTCTGAGATCTGTGAAAAGGTTTTGATTCTACGTAGGGGGCTTGCTGGCGGTCTATCTTTATTACCACACGACGTGCCTTGTCACTGATAAGGCGTGTTACACCGATTGTATCATCAAAAAAATGCTCCGGATCAAAATCCACACATTTCTTAAACCGATGCTCCTTATCTAATGTGACCGACAGGATACGGTCAAGAGCAAATATATTAACCTGTGGCGAACGATTCGTTGCTTTTTCACTGATCAGAAACCAGCGGTTACGATATTCTTTAAGCAGATATGGATAAACCACCAAGGCCTCCGCTTTCCTTGCTTTAAACGATTGATATTCTATTTTTATCGTCTGTTGCTTTCGGACTGCGTCATAAATCGTCCCAATAAATTTCGCTCCCTTGTAGCCGGGAACATATTCCATATCCATTGCCGGAACGGAAGAACCCGTTTGACGCGATACCTGCTCGTTGAGTTTGCTGATCGTATCGATTGACGAAGCAAGTTGTGGAAATCCCTGGAGCTGACGCAGGACGTCAAGAGCTGAGTTGAGAGCATTTAATCCCTCATCATTAAGTGGAAGATGGGTGATGGTAAAATCCGGATCTTCATATTCATAATATTTATTTTCCCGCACCACTATCGGAGCATTATAACCTAATCGGTCACTTCGCATTAGGGCAAGATCGTTCTGAAATGTACGCCGACTGACAGGGGAGGTTCGCCCCTCATATTCTGCAAGTGCATCCGTACATGCATCTATCAGGTCGTTGATTGTCCAGCGTCGATAATGATTTTGAAGACATTTGTCAATTGTCGAAACACGAATTAATGTAGCTCGATTTAAGGGCATAATTATTTTTTTTACAAAATTAGAAATTTTTCAAGAGTGCGCAAATATATTGCGCAGTGAGAATTTTACTTTGCATTAAAAATAGCTTATGATAATAAAAGGAGAAAAAACTTCGGCAAAAGTATTTACAGAGAATATTGAAGAAGAAGCTCTAAAATGGATCATAGATGTATGTGATCATCCTGCCATGCAGGGAATTCCAATTGTGCAAATGCCTGATGTTCATGCGGGGAACACCTGTAATGTCGGAACGGCTTATCCAATCGGCAATTACGTTAATCCGGATCATATAGGAGTTGATATCGGCTGCGCAGTCTCAATGCACCGACTTTCTACAACAGTTAAACCCGATGACTTTGCGCTTCTTGATCATCGTATTCGTAATATAATCCCGACAGGTACGGCCATTTGTGACAAAAACTCACTGAATGAAAAAGAATTGTTTAAATTTCTGAACTCACAGTATCAAAAAGCGCGTTCCGGAGCACCGGATCTAATAATGGATGTCGGTCGTATTGACGCCGCTTTTATAAGTAGTTTTTGCCGGCGCATAAAACTGCAAGAGGGGTTATTTTATAAAAGTCTTGGAACTCTTGGTGGGGGAAACCATTTTATTGAATATGGGGAGGACTCCAACACCGGCGAGGGCTGGTTCACCATTCATTGCGGCTCAAGAAATCTTGGAGTTAAGGTAGCAAACCATTGGCATAACATTGCTGAAAATCCTAAACGGGGGAAATATATCGGTTATTTATGGGGTGAGGCGCTTTCAGGTTATATCTCTGACATGATTCTTGCTCAGTCATACGCCACATACAATCATTATATAATTCGAGATCGTATATTAACGATTGTGCGAAAACTATGCAAGGCTAAGCTTACCGAAACAATCTATACACCGCACAACTATATTTCCATTTCCGAATCTCAGCCAATACTTCGTAAAGGTGCAATCGATGCATCTGATGGTCGTAAGGTTTCAATTCCTTTTAATATGCGCGACGGTATTGCGATTTGTATCGGTAAAGGAAATAAGCAGTGGTTAAAAAGTGCTCCTCATGGTGCGGGACGAATCATGTCGCGTGCACAAGCAAAAAAGAGAATATCGTTATGCGATTTTGAAAAAACTATGCAAGGAGTATTCTCTACATCTGTTTGTAAAGGAACTCTTGATGAATCTCCAATGGCATATAAACCTACTGATGAGATATTGGAACTGATTAAACCTACTGTTGAAATCATATCAATAGTGAAACCTAAACTTAATATTAAAGATAAAGGCGAATGAAGCATTATATTCAGATTACAGCGGGACGCGGTCCGGTAGAATGTGCCAGGGTCGTAACGTTGGTTGCAAAAAAATTAATCAAAGAAATACCTACAATGCAACTTGCCGATTATGAACCTCATAATCAAATAGAGGGATGTTATATGTCGATGACTTTCATTACAGAAACGGCCATTAGTCCGGACATCATCCATGCGTGGGAAGGCTCGGTTTTATGGCGCTCAACAAAAAATAAGTATCGTCCGGGTCACAAACGTCGCAACTGGTTTGTAGGTATTAACTTTTTCGATCAGGAAGTGCTACCCGATATTAAGGAGGCCGATATTTCATACGTTACCTGCCGTTCGGGAGGGAAAGGAGGACAAAATGTAAATAAAGTGGAAACGGCAGTGCGCGCTATCCATAAACCTACCGGAATTTCTGTAAAATGTTCGGAAGAGCGTTCGCAGACACAAAACAAAGCCCATGCGAGAGAACGTTTAATATTAAAACTCCATCAACTTAACTTTAAAGCACTTGCGGAATCCCAATCCCGGCAATGGAGCAACCATGATAATCTCGAGCGAGGAAATCCGGTAAAAACATTCTCCGGAGAACTATAAAAATAAACTAATTTCATTCCTGAAACGAAAGGATAAGACATAAAAAAACCTCGGAACTACTTGATAGTCCGAGGTTTGTCTTCTTAAGTC
>CAZOPN010000061.1:0-15171 GCA_964581685.1 uncultured Sangeribacter sp.
CGGTGATGTTGAAGGCAACGCAAGTCTCGGAGTTGATGCCGAGTTCCTTGTAGTTCTCAACTTTAGCCTTGGAAGCGTTGTAAACAACGAAGTCAGGTTCGAAATCCTTAAGTTCCTCCTCTGTAGGACGGATGAACATATTGGTTACGAAGTGAGCCTGCCATGCAACCTCAACAATGAAGCGCACTTTGAGGCGGGTAGCAGCGTTTGCACCGCAGAAAAGGTCTACTACGTAAAGCTCTTTGTCGCTGAGCTCGTCGATAGCGATCTTCTTAAGCGTTTTCCAAACGTCAGTGCTGATAGGCTTGTTGTCGTTGGGATACTCGGGAGAGTTCCACCATACAGTATTTTCTGTAGTGGCATCCTTAACGAGATATTTGTCCTTAGGACTGCGGCCGGTGTAAACGCCGGTCATTACGTCGATAGCACCGAGGCTTGTGGGAATACCCTTTTCATAACCTTCGAGACCCGGTTTTGTCTCTTCGATGAAAAGTTGATCGTAAGAGGGGTTGTGGATGATTTTCTTCACCCCTTTGATCCCGTAACGGGTCAAATCTAACTCTGCCATATTCTTGAATTATTATTTTGGGTTTTTATTGATTTATATATCTTTTGTTATAATTTCAGATGGATTGAAGGGCATGGTTATCATAGGGCATAGTATGCCCTTTTTATAGATAACAATCCTGGTGCCTGTTTTGCAACGCAAAATTACAATTTTTTTTTGGAAAATTATATCCCGGAGAAGAAATTAAAGAAATTTTTCTTTAATTGTCGGCGGTTCCGAATCGGTAGCTTCCGGTAAGGGCAGCCGGCAGGGCCGGAATTTGGAATTTCGCGAAATATTTGTGAAATTTGCCGTATCGGAATCTGATTTGTGTATAATAAGAATTGTGGATAATAAAGATGTAAATATACCGGGTGAGGAAATTCTGGTTACCGGAGCGGAAGAGATGAACGGCCGCATGGTCTGCCGGCTGCTTAAGGAAGTGGGCCGGACGGTGGCAGCTGTCGCGGGGATTCCCGAAGAGATAGCTATTAACGGCCGTACGGAGCCTTTCGAGGCAGTGATCCATTGTGCGGGTAACGATAGTGAGGGGATGTGCGTTGAGATTAATCTAAACGGGACGCGTAGACTGCTGAAGATGCTGGAGGCCCGCCCGCCACGTGCATTCGTATATATCAGTTCGGCAAAGGTATATGGCGACTTTGCCGGAAAAGGAATAGCCGAGAGTGCTTGTCTGCGCCCTTCTGACGAGATTGGCAAGAGCTATGCGCTTGCAGAACGCGAGATAACGGCGTGGGCGGAGAAACATGGGGTAATATTGACTGTGCTCCGGCCCGCACTGACGTTCGGACCGGGTGTGAAAGGGGAGATGCTCCGCTTGTTCAATCAGGTGGTTTCCGGCCGATATATACATATCCGGGGGAATGAGGCGCAGGTAAGCCTTGTGACGGCATACGATCTCGCACGTGCGGCAATTCTACTGTCCGGACAGCCCGGTGTCTACAATGTCAGCGACGGACGGGACGTCACTCTCATTCAGCTTTGCGAGGCGATGTCGGCCAATGCAGGCGCGCGCCGCCGCATGACGCATCTTCCCGCCAAATGGGCTGACCTGGCATTCCGTTTTTTCAGATGGCTGCCGATAGTTAATGAACAGCTTTCTCCATCCGTGCGCCGGAGACGGGAGACGTCGCTGACGCTCGATTCGTCAAGGCTGAAAGCTGACACCGATATGGATTTTTTTGATACACTGAGCGTAATAGCCCGTGAAAATAAAGATTATCCTTATGAAGACGCTTGAAAAAATACAGAATGTATTTTCTGTAGCCGGTGCTTCCATGGCAATGTTGCTGAAAACAGCTATTATGTCGCGTCGGCCGTCGAAATCCACCGGCCGGAGGCGTGGCTCGATATTGATATTGGGTAACGGACCCTCTCTCAAGGAGGCTATGGAGAGTGAGGAGGGGAGAAAGGCATTGGAAAAATATCCGCTTATGTCGGTGAACTTTGCCCTTAATTCCCCGGAACTGCGCGCATTGAAGCCGGAATATTATATAATGGCCGATGGAGGACTTTTTGCTGACAGTGCTAATGCGAATATAAATGAACTTTGGAAAAGGCTCGCTGAAGTGGATTGGCCCATGACGCTCTGGGTGCCTACCGCTCAGCGCGGAAACAAGCTGTTGAAAAGTTTGCCGGGAAATGTGACTGTTAAGTATTTCAATCTTACTCCCGGAGGAGGTGCGGTCGGATTGCGCCGTTTTCTTTATCGCCGCGGATTGGCCATGCCCCGACCGCGAAATGTGCTTGTGCCGGCCATGATGGCGGCCATGAGTGAAGGTTTCACGCGGATCGGTCTGGCCGGAGCAGACCATAGCTGGAGCAGGACGTTGTGGGTGAACGACCGTAACCGTGTGGTGACGGTTCAACCTCATTTCTATGAAGACAATGAAGAGGAAAGGGAGAGGGTCGAAAGTGTATATAAGGATATCCGGCTACACCAGATCTATGAGAGTTTTTCCATAGCTTTCCGGAGTTATTTCGACGTTGCGGGCTACGCAGCTTCGCGTGGTGTGGAGATTATTAATGTCACCCCCGGATCATTCATAGATGCGTTCCCGCGCCTTCCGCTTGAACGGTTTTAACGTAAGCGCCGGTTGAATCGCCGACGTTGCCTATCCACAAACCATCCCCATTTATTGAAATAGCGGATCATGTTGCTGATGTGGATGCGTAGCATCCGCATATTGTGGCGTGATGCCTGACGGTGCGCATGAATGATGGAGACTACAGGATAATATAGGGTTTTCCAGCGGGTATGGATACGCCTCGATATATCTATGTCTTCAGGATACATGAAGAAACGTTCGTCAAACAGACCGACGTCAAGCAGAGCCTCGCGCCGGAAAAGCATGAAACTGCCGAGAATATATGGTACGTTTATGACCGTGGAATGGTCAAGGTCTTTGAGCAGATACCGGTCATCACGCTTATGGTTAAGTCTGTCGGGAAGGAAGCGGCGTCCGAACACGTCGAGGGGCGTGGGAAGCATCCTGATGGAATATTGTAAAGTTCCGTCGGGGTTAAGGATCTGTGGGGATATCAGACCTATTTCACGATCTTTCTCCATAGCTTCCACTAAGGGATGGATTGCATCTCCCTCCCACCAGACGTCGGCGTTCATTACCAGATGATAGTCGGAGCCTGCATCGAGAGCTTCACGGATTGCTTCGTTATGGCCGGCACCATAACCACGGTTGGCGATTCGCCGGAAAATGAGCCTGCCATCATTTACGGGAGGCACGAAATCTCTGTCGGGACCGTTATAAAGCAGCCACAGTCTGTCGATGCCGTTATCGAGCAGACAGCCTACAGCGCGAACAATCTCCTCGCGCGGAGAATCATATATAAGAATGGAAGCTGTGATCATCATATTTTAAACGTAGCAGGCCGACTTAAATTGCATGGGCAGCGAAACATAAAATATTTGCTGCCTTACAGCGGCTCGGAGGAGGAGGGAGAGATTCAGAGTGAGAAGGAGACGGTTATTGCATCAAGAAAATCGCCGGGGCGCATGGCACTCTCTATCAATAGGCGGTACCATCGGAAGCCGGTGCAGGAGAGCCCCGAAATGTAGGGCCCGCGGGAAGTTGCGATAAGTCGCCAGCCTTCACGATGATGAGAGCCGTAGAGTTTCATGATGATTTGATTCCGGTCGAAAATGCCGCGTAGCGAGAGACGGTGAAGTCGTTTGTTGGAGTCCGGAAATCCGAAGTCGAGCGGCTCTGTTGAAATATTTATATAGGGGCTGCTTCCTGTTGTCAGAGAGTCTGAAACGCTGTTATCGGAGGGTTTATAGTCAGAACCGTCGCCGGGGACAGCTTTAGGTAACGAAGAAAAACGTGTGAGGGCGCCGGCTGCCGGAGTGATGACGGTTTCTTGAATTCCGCCGGCAAAATCGGGAAATGGTATCGAAGCGATTGTGCGGAAGGGGGAAGAATGCAGGGCTGCGGCTGCGACTTCTGTCTCGTCAGGATGAGCGTAATACCAGCAGTTGCAGCGTTCGTCATCAATAATCACCGAACGGATGCCGGCCACGATAGCTGAAGAGGAATATAAGTCTGTAGGCTCCGTGATGAGCACTTCAAGAGAGTTTATCTTATCTCTGAAATATTCGGATGATTCTATGGCGGGCACGGAGAGAGTGAGTCGAGAAGGATAATTCAGGATCTCAACGGTAGTGGTGATGAATTTCTCTGTCAATGTCCTCGATTTTATTGGTAGGAGGGGAGCTTCGCCATTCGGTATAAGCAATTGTTGCCCGGAAGCTTTTACGAGAGAGCCGTCGGAGAGTCGGTAGGCAAGCATCGCCAGAAAAGGAGAAGTAAAGAGGTTGCGCGCATCGGCGTTGGCGAAATATGTGGATAGCGCGCCAAGCACTGCATTTGTCATATTTTTATTGAGCGTCGGGCTGGCCGGGAGGGTTACACCCTGATAATTTCCCGTGAACCATGCCTTGACACGCGGAAAATCATCGGCCGGGACCACAAAGGATATTTCCGCCTGCGGCGGAAGGCCCGGGTAGCCCGGAAGTTCAGCCGGAATAAACCCGAATGTCGGGGAGAGGAGCGGAAAGGTAATGGAGGGAGAGTCAGGATTAAAGCCGGGATTTTCCGGAGTCGGATAGTTCTCTGTCGAGGAAAGATCGACTACTGATATTTTTGAGAAAGAAATCCTGCGTGTTATTGAACGAGACATGGTTGTGAGGGAAAAGTTATAGTTAATAGTTAATAGTTATTAGTTATTAGTTATAAGTTATAAGGGGAGAGTTATCTCCTATGCCATGTAAACGCCGGCTCGATTATTGGCTCGCTTCTTCGAAGCTGTGTCAGTTTGTTTTTTGATAACCCCACACCGATATTCGTACGCTTCGCTACCTCATATCGATGCGGGGATACAATTGTTACGCCCTTTCAGGGCTTTCTCCCACTCTAACCACTGCCTGAATGGCGGTAGGGAGTATGGAGCCCCGGCGAGTGGGGGAAAGCTCCGAAGGAGCGGGATAATTGTATCCCCGCATCGACGAGCGCAGCGAGGAGGTGTGGGGTTAGAGCCCCCTCCCATCTAATAAGCTTCGGAGAAGCGAGCCAATAATCGAGCCGATGTTTATTGGCTCGCTTCTTCGAAGCTGTGTCAGTTTGTTTTTTGATAACCCCACACCGATATTCGTACGCTTCGCTACCTCATATCGATGCGGGGATACAATTGTTACGCCCTTTCAGGGCTTTCTCACACACTACCCACTGCCTGAACGGCGGTAGCGAGTATGGGGCTAAGCCCCGGCGAGTAGGGAAAAGCTCCGTCGGGGATGGGTATCTACTCCGTCGGGGGCGGCTATCTGCTCCGTCGGGGGCGGCTATCTGCTCCGTCGGGAATGGGTACCTGCTCCGTCGGGGGTGGGGGTAAGCCCCGGCGAGTGGGGGAAAGCTCCGAAGGAGCGGGATAATTGTATCCCCGCATCGACGAGCGCAGCGAGGAGGTGTGGGGTTAGAGCCCCCTCCCATCTAATAAGCTTCGGAGAAGCGAGCCAATAATGGAACCTATGTTTATTGGCTCGCTTCTTTGATATAAAAAGCCGGTGGCAAATATAGCTCTCGCTTTTTGCCACCGGCTTTTATTTTTTTATTTCCGGAGATTTATATAACTGTCAGACTTTCTTTCTCCCGTCCTGACTCCGGGTTATTCAGCTATGAGTAGGAAATGGTTTTTCTTACCTTTCTGGATGTGTATATATTTTCCGTCGATGAGGGCGGAAGCATCAATCACAGCCGCAGGATCCGTTACTTTCTCTTTGTTGATGCTGACACCGCCACCCTGGACCATCTTACGTGCTTCTCCTTTCGACGGGAATACGGAGCTCTTGACAGCAAGGAGTTCGAGGAGGGGAACACCGGCCTCAATTTCACTTTTGCTGACAGTGAAGCGTGGCACACCGTCGAAGATGTCGAGCAGTGTACGCTCGTCGAGAGCTTTGAGAGCTTCAGAAGCAGAATTGCTGAAAAGGATCTGTGATGCTTCTACGGCTGCCTCATAATCTTTGCGACTATGGACCATAACGGTCAATTCTTCAGCCAGACGTTTCTGGAGTGGACGGGCTCCGGGATTCTGAGCATGTTCTGCCGCGAGAGCCTCAATCTCCTCTTTGGTGAGGAATGTGAATATCTTGAGATATTTTTCGGCATCGGCATCAGAAACGTTGAGCCAGAACTGATAGAATTTGTAGGGAGAGGTGTAGCGCGGATCAAGCCAGACGTTACCGCTTTCTGTCTTTCCGAATTTGCCGCCGTCAGCTTTGGTGATGAGCGGGCATGTGAGGGCATAGACCTCGCCGCCGAGTTTGCGTCTGATAAGTTCCGAGCCGGTAGTGATATTTCCCCATTGGTCGGAGCCGCCGAGCTGCAGTTTGCAATTCTTGGCCTCATAAAGATGCAGGAAGTCGAAGCCCTGCAGGAGTTGGTAGGTGAATTCTGTGAAACTCAGACCGTCGCGCGCCTCACCGTTGAGACGTTTCTGAACGCTGTCTTTGGCCATCATGTAATTGACGGTGATATGTTTTCCTATTTCGCGAGCAAAGTCGAGGAAAGTCACGTCCTTGGTCCAGTCGTAGTTGTTTACCAGTTCGGCACGGTTTGGGGCATCGCTTTCGAAGTCAAGAAATTTGGAAAGCTGTTTCTTGATAGCTTCCTGATTATGACGGAGCGTTTTTTCGTCGAGGAGATTGCGTTCGGCGGATTTTCCGGAGGGGTCGCCGATCATACCTGTGGCACCACCGACGAGAGCCAGCGGCTTGTGTCCGCAACGCTGGAAGTGGCGAAGCATCATCACTCCGCAGAGGTGACCGATATGCAGCGAATCGGCCGTGGGGTCGATACCGAGGTATGCCGTGGTCATCTCTTTGGCAAGTTGTTCTTCGGTTCCGGGCATGATGCTATGGATCATGCCACGCCATTTTAGTTCTTCAATGAAATCCATATATAAGTTTCAAGTTTTTATATCAGTTTTCAGTTTTTCTGCTTAAATATCCCATCACTGTGCGGCCTACAGCCTTCAGGGTGTTCCTGTCGATATTGTCAAGGTTGTCGGTTGAGGTGTGCCAGTGGGGGTTGAAGCCTTCGCCGGGCCGGTATTCGATTATGTCTACCGTCGGGATGCCGACCTTTATGAGTTCTATATGGTCGTCGGTGACGGCACTTCCCACAGATTTGGGGAACAAATTGCCGTAACCGGCCTCAGCTGCCGCATTCCATAATTTATTCACCAGAGCCGGGGCATTCTGCTGAGAAAAATATTCGACAGGAAAAGTCGCATCGCGTCCACCCACCATGTCGAGGAGGATGGCTTCTTCCGGCGCATATCCTTCCACGATCGGATTGTTGGCGAAATACCGGGTTCCCATCGCCCAGGACATGTCGTTACCCTCCGTGCCCCAGTCTTCGGCATCGACAAAGAGAATGTCGACACCGCAGCCCGAATCGGAATCCTTCAGCTGCCGGGCCACCTCCAGAAGCACGGCCACACCGCTGGCTCCGTCGTTGGCTCCGTCGACAGGCTGCTTGCGCTTCGCCGGGTCGGGGTCTTCATCGGCCCACGGGCGGCAGTCGTAATGGGCAAGTAGCAGGATGCGACGCTCAGCTCCGGGGTTGAACTGCCCGAAGATATTGCGGGCATGGAGCACGGTGCCATCGAACGCCGTTAGGTCGGCGCGCTGTTCCTTAACGGAAGCGCTGTGGCGTGTCAGCTCCGACACAAGCCAGTCGCCGGCCTTTCGATGAGCCTCCGTGTTGGGAACGCGGGGCCCGAACTCCACCTGCCGCTTCAGATAAGCGTAAGCGCTGTCGGCTGAGAAATCCACGTTGGCACTAACCTTTGCTGAGGAAGATGCAGCGTCATTGTCGCCGGATTCATCGGTGATTCTCGCACTTTTTGCACCGCATGAAACCAGTGAAAATATCGGCAGCATTATCGTCAGCAATATTGTCGGTAAGTGTTGCATACTGCAAAATTACGCATTATGTTCCATATTTCTAAATTTTAAGCTAATTTTGTAGATGCCGCCGGAATAAACAGGGGGCTGAGCGACTAATGTATATAAAAGGGTAGCCTTGGTTATGGATGTCAGTATAATAATAGTGAATTATCACACGGAAGATCTCATTAAGGATGCGATCGATTCAATATTGGAAAAGACGCGTGATGTGAGCTGTGAAATCATTGTGGTAGACTCCGCTCCCGACGATCATGCGAGAAAGATATTGGGCGGTCTCGATCCCCGTATGCCTTACCGATATCTCGAATTAGAGGAAAACATCGGTTTTGGCCGGGCTAACAACGAGGGTTTCCGGTATGCCACAGGGAAATATCTCTTCTGCCTCAATCCTGATACACTACTGGTGAATAACGCTGTCAAGATACTCTATGATTTTATGGAGTCGCATCCCCGGTGTGGAGCTTGCGGCGGCAACCTCTTTCATGACGATATGCGCCCCACTCATTCTTTCCGCCGGATTCTCCCCGGAATATTATGGGAGTTGAGCGACGGGATGAAGCGATTCCCGGAGCACGTGCTTTTCGGCCGGAATTCCAAGTTCAACCATTCCGGGCGTCCGAAGAAAGTAGGGTATATCACGGGGGCCGACCTTATGCTGAGGGCAGCCCTGATAAAGGAGATCGGAGCTTTCGCCCCCGAATTTTTCATGTATTTTGAAGAAACAGACCTCTGTTGCCGTATCCGCAAAGCTGGTTACGATATCTTCTCTGTTCCTGATGCCAAGATCATTCATCTCGAGGGGAAGAGCATGAGCGGGGAGGAGGTGAACACGAGGAAGTTCAGATATTATGCGGACAGCAGGGTGGAATATTACAAAAGGAATGTCCCGTTAAGGAAGGCTGTCCGCGCTTTCAGAATCTTTCTGCGTAACTTAAGGAAGGAGGCTGAAAGAGACGATGGAATCGGGGAAATTGCCCGGTGTCATTATCAGTGCGCTCTGGAGGCCCTTGAGCGTTATCCGGAGCTTAACGACAGACTTTTCCCGGCCCGACGCCGTGGAGAACAGGAGAAGAGAAATTGAATGTTGAGATCTAAGAGCCCATCTCAAATTTATGAAATGGGCTCTAATTCAGGGAAAGATCATGATTTATGTGAGAGATAAAGGGAGGATGTGTAATAACATCCTGCAATATGGACATCTTTATGCGTGGGGACGCGAACATGGGCGCAGGACGCTTTCCATGCGTTTCGCCTATAAATATCCCTATTTCCGGATTTCGCATACACGGGGTCATAACTTCTTCCGCTATCTCGTGGGTAAGTTCGGGGCTAAATGGGGTCTTATTCCTGTTGTAAGTTTCGATGAGAAAGATGCAGACACATCGGAGCAGGAACGGGAGATGCTTCTTCGCCGCAATGTCGTGGCTCAAGGCTGGGAAGTTAGATTTTATGATCTCTTTCTGAAATATTTTGATGAGATAAAAGAACTCTTCGCTTTCGATCCGGCGATTGCGGCGCGGATTGAATCTTTAATGAAGGCTGAAAGCGTCCCGGGGTCGATCAGACTTGGAGTTCATATCCGTCGCGGGGATTACGCCCGATGGCAGAACGGCCGCTATTTTTTTGATGACGATGTGTTTGTGAAGGCAATCTCCGACTTCCGCCGTAACTGCGGAAAGCCTCTTACTGTTTTTATCTGTGGCAATGACCCTACGCTTGACAGAAAAAAATATGAGGATTCCTTTCGTAATTCGGATGTGAAACTCATTTTTGCAGAGGGGAATCCGGGTGAAGATCTGTGTCTGCTTTCGGAATGCGATTATATTATGGGGCCACCAAGCACTTTCTCGCTTGTAGCCGCCATGTATAGAGATATTCCCTTATGCTGGATTAAGGATCCGGCCCTCGAGATAACTACCGATGAATTCGGCTATTTTCGTGATCTTTTCAAGGAGATTATATGAAAAAGATACTGATAAGCTACGGTGATAAAAATTATAAGGGGCGCTTCGAGGAGATACGTCGCCGGGCCGAGGCATCGGGTGAATTCGATGAGGTGAAGTTCTATGGTCCGGAGTTTGACTTTCCTCCCGGAGTTGCCGATTTCATCGAAAAGTATCCGCGTGGGGGAGGTTTCTGGCTATGGAAACCGCTCATTATTCGGGATGCGCTGATGAAATGCTCGCCGGGCGACATTGTGGTTTACGCCGATGCCGGCGGGACAATCAACCGTCACGCCGACTGGAACCGCTATTTCACTTCGCTCGCCGACCGCCGGGGAATCCTCTTCATGGGGAGCGGCCGAAATATGAAATGGTGTCGCCGTGAAGTTTTCGAAAAATTTTCAGGACGTCCCGATCCTTCCTGGGCCTGGTCATCGCCGGTGAAAGCTACTTTTGTCATTATGCGGAAGGGGGAGCCGGCAGATCCGGAGAGTTGCGGCAATCCTCTTATAGATGCCTGGGCCGGGACAGCCCTCGAAAATCCGGAACTTTTCGCTGATGTCGCCGAAGAAGAGCGTGCCGCTCAGAATCCGCGTTTCCGGGAACATCGCCATGATCAGGCTGTTCTCAACGCATGCCTCAATACTATCCCCGAGCGTAAAGAATATATTGTGGAACGCGACAAGATGGAATATCTCTATCCCGGGGGAGCCGCTTATACGGCCACGAGGATTTCCCCTGTGCTCAACAGAGGCCATGTGGTGAAGAAAAAAGATGCTTTCTCCGATTTCATCGATCGTTTTCTCCTTTTTCCTATATCTAAAATGAAATTTCTGGCTAATCAGAGATGAAAGTATTATACGATAGCAACGTTTTCTCAAATCAGACATTCGGCGGCATTTCCCGATATTTCGTTGAGTTGATAAACCATCTCCCTCCGGAGTGGTCGGCAGAGATATCTATGTGGGCGAGCGAGAATGAATATCTTGGACTTCTGCGTAAGCCGCATCGGCATATCCCGTTGCGTCATTTCCCGGAACATCGTAAGCTCTATCGTGCCATCAACGGAATCTCCGACCGCCGTCTGCTCCGGAAGGGTGACTACGATGTTTTTCATACCACCGGTTTTCATTCCTATTTCCTCGGTCGCGTAAAGAAGCCATACGTGGCCACTGTGCATGATCTGATCTATCTTGATAATTACCGCGCCGGGACTCTGAAAAAGGAGATTGTAGACCATATCGAGAAAGTTACGCTAAATGCCGACCGGATTATCGCAATAAGCGAAGCGACGAGGCGTGAGCTTTTGGAGGCTTATCCGCAGATTGATCCGGGACGTGTCGATGTAGTGCATCACGGATATGCGGCACCACTTGCGGAGCTGTCGATTCCATCTTGGTTGCCCGATAATTACCTTCTTTACGTCGGCCAACGGGGAGGCTATAAGAATTTCGATAATTTCTTCGAAGCATATAGTATTATGGCTCGTCGCGACGATTCATTACGTCTCTTATGCACGGGGCGTCCGTTCAGTCGCGCCGAGAAAGAGATGATTTCCCGAGCGGGGCTTGACGGGAGAGTAGACTGCCGTTTTGTGGCCACGGAAGAACTTGATGCCGTCTATGCGGGGGCCCGAGCTTTCATATTCCCTTCGCGTAAGGAAGGCTTCGGGATGCCGATCCTTGAATCGTTCGCTGCCGGATGTCCCGTTATTCTGAGCGATACGAGTTGTCTGCCGGAAGTGGCGGGTAGGGCCGGAGTATACTTTAATCCCGAGGAACCGGAAGATATTGTCCGTAAGATCGAGCGTGTAATTTACGATCCGGATTTCCGCAATGCGAAAATAGCTGAGGGACGCGACCGTTTAAAGGAGTTTTCATGGGACAAATGTGGCCTCGAAACGGCGGCTGTCTATAACAAAACCATATAATCATGGAGACGCATCAGATTGAGAAGAAACCGCTTTTCAGTGTCGTAACCGTATGCCGGAATGCCGCACAAGCTCTGCAGCAGACCATAAGAAGCGTTGCCGCTCAGGATTTCGCAGCAAAAGAATATATTGTTGTGGATGGAGCTTCAACTGATTCTACGCCGGCGATTATAAAGGCTAACGGAGATATTATTGATCGCTGCCTGTCGGAACCGGATAAAGGGATTTACGATGCGATGAACAAAGGGGTGAGAATGGCCTCGGGAGAATGGGTGATCTTCATGAATGCCGGCGATACGTTTGCTTCGTCCGACACGCTTAGCCGCGTAGCAGATGCATTGGAGCGTAATGGGGGGCGAGTAGATGTGGTTTACGGGGATGTGATAAAGAACCTTGCTGGGAAGGGGGAGGTTATTAAAAAAGCGGAGCCGCCCCATAATTCCCACCGCATGATTTTCTGCCATCAGAGCGCCTTCGCGCGCCGGGAGGAGCTGTTGCGACATCCCTTCGACATCAGCCATAAGTTTTCGGCCGATTTCAAATTTTTCAAAACTCTCATGCGTGAGGGAGCCGTATTCATGCAGCTTGACTTCCCGATAGCTGTTTTTGATACCGGCGGGATCTCCAATAGCCGCCGTTCAGACGGGTTGGCCGATAATATGAGGGTAATCCGCGAGACAGACGGCGTTATCGCCGGGTTGCCTCTACTGCTTCATCTTTTCCCTTCCTGGCTTCTCTGCCGGCTTCGCGGCAAGTGAGCGCTCATAGACCTTCGACATGGCGAAAAAGAGGTAGACGGCATCGTTTTTTGCCGCTATGTAGCCCGATATGCCGTGACGGAATCCTCCTTTCAGGATGAACGATTTGAAGAAGCGGAACCAGGGCTTGAAAATGATTTTGAAAAGAGTGACAGGTTTCTTCGAGCGCCTTTCGATTTCGAGGGTGGTATAACGGTTCATGCGTTCCATCACGGCCTCCATCGTCGGGGGCTTATGGAGCATGGCCAATTCGCGACGTCCTGCAGGAATGCGGTCTACGGCCCCGTTTATTTCGGGGCGTGAATGAATCTCCTTGGGCCAGCGTGAGGCGCGACGGTCGAGAAGTCGCAGCTGATAATCGGGATAATCGGCACGTCGCCATGTGTCGAGAAAGAGATTCTTGCGGGCTACAAGCAAGCCTTTTGTTTCGCCGGGATTATCGATGAAATCGCGTATATAGGATGTGAGCGCTTGCGGAATAATCTCGTCGGCATCTACGAAAAATACCCAGTCGTGAGTGGCGGCGCGCATCGCCGGATCGCGGGCGGGCTCAACATACCCGACCGGTTCCACCTCCATGATGCGGCAACCGTTTTTGCGGGCGATCTCAAGAGTATGGTCGGTGGATTCCATATCCACCACCATAATCTCGTCGAAATCGTGCAGATGATCTATCACCTCCTGCAAAAAGGTGTCGGCGTTACGGGTGTGTATGATAGCCGTACACTTGATCTTTTCCATATAAATCTTTTTCAGCCTACCTGCGAGCCGGGAGCGACAGGTCCTGTCGGACCGATCACCGTGAGGGAGCCGTCGGAATTGACGGCGGAAAGAATCATGCCTTGCGACTCTATTCCCATCATCTTGCGTGGTTCGAAATTGGCTATGAAGCAAATCTGTTTGCCCACGAGCACGGAGGGATCGTCATAGTAGAGGGCTATACCGCTGAGGATGGTGCGTTTCTCCATTCCGTCGTCGATAAGGAACTGAAGCAGTTTCTTTGATTTCTTTACTTTGGAGCATTCGAGCACTGTCCCGACGCGGATATCCACTTTCTCGAAATCATCGAAAGAAACGTTCGGTTTCACCGGCTCCGGCTTCCATGCAGCAGCCTCGTTGGCTTTCTTGGTGTCGAGAAGTTTCTGAACCTGCGCTTCGATGGGAGCGTCCTCGATTTTCTCAAAGAGAAGGTGCGGCTCGGCAATGGCACTCCCTGCCGGAATGAGGTCGAAATCTCCGGCCATATCCCATTTAAGCTCTTTGAGCCCCAGCATTTTGCATAAGTCTGCGCTCATGAAGGGAGTAAAGGGTTCGAATACCACGGCCAAAGTGCCGCAAATCTGAATAGCTATGTTGAGGATGGTGCTTACACGTGCCGGATCGGTCTTCCAGAGTTTCCACGGCTCGGTGTCGGCCAGGTATTTATTGCCGATGCGTGCCACTTGCATGGCGTCTTTGAGAGCCTCGCGGAATTTGAAGTTGTCGAGATTGGCAGAGAGCGCTTTCACCGCTTCCTTCACTTCGGCAATCGCGCTTTCATCGATCGGCAGGAGCTCGCCGCGCTCAGGCAGGATTCCACCGAAATATTTATGAAGAAGCACCATCGCCCGGTTGATGAAGTTGCCGAGGATAGCCACAAGCTCCGAGTTGTTGCGTGCCTGAAAATCTTTCCAGGTGAAGTTGTTGTCTTTTGTCTCGGGAGCGTTGGCCGTGAGCACGTAGCGCAGCACATCCTGCTTGCCCGGGAAATCCGTAAGATACTCATGGAGCCATACGGCCCAGTTGCGCGAAGTTGATATCTTGTCATCCTCAAGGTTGAGAAATTCGTTGGCGGGAACGTTGTCGGGGAGATTATAGCTGCCGTCGGCCATAAGCATTGCCGGGAAGACGATGCAGTGGAACACGATATTGTCTTTGCCGATGAAATGGAGCATTCTTGTTTCGGGATCTTTCCACCATTTGGTGTAATCGTCGCCGACGAGATCGATAGTATTCGAGATATATCCGATGGGCGCGTCAAACCATACATAGAGCACCTTCCCGTCGGCTCCCTCTACCGGCACGGGGATTCCCCAGTCGAGGTCGCGGCTGACGGCACGCGGCTGCAGCCCCATGTCGAGCCATGACTTGCACTGGCCATATACGTTTGTTTTCCATTCCTTATGTTCTTCGAGAATCCATTTTTCAAGAGGCTTCTGCCATTTGTCGAGGGGGAGATACCAGTGGGAGGTCTCCTTCAGTACGGGGGTGTTGCCGGTGATTGCCGACTTCGGATTGATAAGGTCTGTGGCATTGAGCGATGTTCCGCAGGCCTCGCATTGGTCTCCGTATGCATTCTCGTTGCCGCAATGAGGGCAGGTACCGGTCACGTACCGGTCGGCGAGAAACTGGCCGGCCTCCTCATCATAGAGCTGCATGGAGGTTTTCTCCACAAATTCTCCCTTTTCATAGAGGCGGCGGAAGAAGTCGGAGGCTGTCTTGCGGTG
>CAZOPN010000062.1:0-15121 GCA_964581685.1 uncultured Sangeribacter sp.
ACTCTTTCCACGTCAGATTTTGATAGGGAGCGTTTAGCTGTTTCCTCATGTAAGCGAGATACCTTGTATTTTCTGAATGGATAGTTTTCTGCTTTGACAGCGTTCTGTTCAATGGCAATGTTATAGACAGCCCTCAAAGAGCGGAAATGTATGCCGATTGTGTTCTCTGCCACACCTCGTTTGCGTAACCACGTTTCATATCTACGCAGAAATGTTATGTCAATTTCTGAGAAGTAGATGTCAAGGTGTTTGTTAAATGATAACAGAGTGTTATAGACGTAACGGAGTGAAAGCATATATTTGCGTCTGCCCTCATCTGCAAGTCTTTGCATTTGTTCATTAAAGATTTCACCTACCGTCTTTTTTGTAGAAGATGAATTAAGCCTATCAAGCAAAGACTGTGCCGTGAAGTCTTGTTGCTCGGCTTTGAGTTCGATGATTTTATCTTTAAGAGTTGAGATAGTGCGAGTTATCAACTTCTCTATTTCATCTTTGTTAGGGTGGCTGTCTTTCAAGCGATTTTTAGAGAAGTCCCAATCCTCTGCTTTGGTAGAAACACCAAGATTGATGTAACGTGATTTTCTGTCTTTGCAGATTCTCACTTTTAGAGGTAATTCACCGTTTTTCAGCGGTTTGTACTTGTAACAGATTGCTTCAACTGTAATCATCAGCGGTTAAAACATTGGTGAAAACAGAGGGCGTGATACTGTGTGTTTGTTACGGTTTGGGGGAGCCAAAGACATAAAAAAAGTAGTCAGCAATTTGCTAACTACTTGATTTTCAGTGGTCCCTGTAGGGCTTGAACCTACGACTCCCTGATTATGAGTCAGGTGCTCTAACCAACTGAGCTAAGGGACCTGCAATGGTTTGCGTCTGCAAATTTAATGCATTTTTATTTCTTATGCAAGTTTTACGCTCCTTTATTTTTAACTTTTTTTCTCAATCTTTTTATACACTATACTTTATCCACCTGTCAGAGCTTGTCTCTCCCCTATTCTTTATCCCCCAGAACGCAATAAATGAGAAGCTCTTATCGCAAAAAGAAAACGCCGTGACGGAATTTTTCCGTCACGGACGTTTCTATTTCTGTGTTATATCTGTCCTTATAGGGAGAACAAATTGCTGTAATTAGCGAACAACTTTCTTAGATACCTTAACAGCACCATTTTCGAGAGTTGCTTTCTCGATTACGAGAGCACCCTTAGCAGGATTAACAACCTCAACACCGTCGAGACCATAGTAACGAGAAGATACAACAGAAGAAGCTGCGATCTGATTGATACCTGAACCGTCGCCTACGAGTTTGAAGCCTGTAGCAAGAACACCAACATAGTTTGTTCCGTTACCACCCTGGTTATCGTCACCGCTTGAACCGTTCACACCAATTTGGAGAGAGAGGTATTCTGCATCTGTCTTAACAGTAGTTTCAACTTTCTCCCATTCACCTTCTGTGAAATCTTCCTCAGAAGCAACTTCGAGCTCATCGATATAAACAGGATCTGTTCCCTCAGCTACACTACCGGTCATATCGCAAGGAGTAAGAGAGATCCAAAGACGAACGGGGTTCATACCGCCTGCACTGTTACGGATGGAAGTAACATACATACGCTTGATGTATGAGAAAGTATATGTAACCTCGCTGCTATCAACAGTCTCAAGATCAACACTCTGACTGCAAGTACCATTCTCCCAGCTATTCCATTCATAGAGAGCTACTGATACATAATTCTCATAGTCACCGATCACGCCATTGGGATCGAAATCAGACTGAGGAACAAAAGCTTCCTCTTCCTCGGGAGTGGCGAAAGTAGGATTGAACTCATAAACGTTTACGCGGCTATTCCACATATTTCCGGCGCAAGTCCACTCATCGGGACGATTCTGACCATCAGCAGAGGTTGTACCCTCAGTAAAATCACCATTGATAACGAGGTTATCGTCCTGAGCTGCCATAGGCACGCATGCGAGAGCTGCAAGAGCTCCGAAAAGTAAAAATTTTTTCATGCTTTGTTGTTTTAGATTATTGTTAAATATTGGTTTCTTATAAGCATCAGCAAAGTCCGAATGTCAATATAAAACATCGGTTAAGTTTCTATAAAACTGAATTGTTAATGGCTGGTTAAGGCCGTTTTTAACACAAGTTCGGAATTTACGTGTAAAATTACAAAAAAAATTTAATATCAGTTATTAAAATAAAATAAAAAAATTTCAGTTCATATATTATAGGCTCTGCAATTTATCTTAATCAACAGAATATCAAAAGAATATCATGGACTATAAAGAACTCGCATCTCTCCTTGCCTCAGCACGCTCTTATCGCCGTTTTGATGAAGGTTATGACGTCAGCGAAGAGCAGCTGAAGAAAATCATCGATCTCGTACGGTTTTGTCCCTCGGGAAGGAATCTGCAACCCATGAAATACATGATAGTCCGATCGGTCGAAGAACGCGCCGCGATCTTCCCTGCTCTGGCCTGGGCCGGATATTTCTCAGATTGGGCCGGCCCGGAGCCCGGAGAGCGTCCTGCAGCTTATATAATCCAGTGCCTTGATCGTTCCCTCACAACCAACTGTCTCTGCGACGACGGGTTGCAGCTTGAGGCCATAACTCTCGGAATCGCATCGCTCGGATTAGGCAGTTGTATTATTAAATCATTTAATAAAGAGATCATTTCAGAAGCACTCTCAATCCCTGATAATATGGAGATTCGGTATGTAGTAGCCCTTGGAAAGCCGGCTGAGAAAGTACATATCGAGGAAATGAAAGACAATGAATTCAAATACTGGCGCGACAACTCCGGAGAACATCACGTACCCAAACGTCCGCTGTCTGAACTGATAATTCCGCGAGTCTAAAAATTTATGGAATAGGGGCTATAAACAGTTATGTATTAACCATTGTTTACGTAAAAAAAAGACAATATGAAAGATTTCAAACCAAAAGCATGGATGCTCCCTCAACCGGTATTGATTATCGGGACATATAACGAAGACGGCACCCCTAATGCAATGAATGCCGCCTGGGGCGGTCAGTGGGATATGAACGAGATTATGATCTCCATGGGCAAACATGCCACAACCGAAAATCTCAACCGTTGTCCCGATTTCACCGTAGCTTTCGCCACGCAAAACACAATGGTGCAAGCAGACTATGTAGGGCTGGTGAGCGGCAAGACACACCCTGACAAGATGGGCCGGACGGGCTGGAATGCCGAAAAAGCTAAAAACGTTGAGGCTCCTCTATTTTCCTGCTTTCCAATGACACTCGAATGCCGCATTAAGCAAAAGATAGACGAATCCGAAACGGGATTCTTCCTGATTGCTGAAATAATAAATATTCTCTGCGATGAGAGCTATCTTGCCGAAGATGGCAAACCCGATATCGAAAAGATGAATCTGATAACTTTCGATCCTATACATAACGGATATAACAAAATCGGAGAAAGAGTGGGAAATGCTTTCCACGACGGCCTGGCTCTTAAATGATTTTAAGCATCGAATATCTTAACGAGCGTCATAGCTACTGGATGGCCAGAATTGCATCGGCCGGAATATGGGATGCCCGAAAATTCCGGCCGGTAACAATTTTGCTTCGACACCACGCGAAATCCTATATGGGACTTTTTCAGCGCAAAACGACAAAATCAGGATTCTTTCGACGTCAGATAACCGATTTCATAATCATATATCAGCAATCGGCAGAGATTACTCCCCGGACTGTCGACGAAACGCTTGTCCATGAGATGATACATCAATATATTACTCAGAACAATCTGCGTGATTCCTCATCCCATGGTCCCATTTTCAGGGAGTTCATGAGCCGCATCAATCAAACTTTTCCTGAGGAACTGAAGCTATCGGTGCGTAGAAAGATCATACCGAAAGAGGGCGAAGGAGAGAAAACACATATCTTATTGATTCTGTATAAGTATAATGGAGAATGCTTCTGTTGCAAGCTTAATCCCAATAAAACCGATTGGTTTATAAAGGAGATAGAACGCAACAGAAAGGCCTGGCAGATCTCTGCGTATAAACTATGCCACTCACGCGACGTATATTTCGAATCCTTCTCCGCATGCACCCGGCGTCTCCACGGAGTGCGTATCCCTTTCACGGGCCTTGATGAGTTCTGCAGGCACTACGGAATAAAGGAGTAAGCTTGCCACGCCTCCAATCTCTCAAATTTTTCCAATACCTCCAATAATTCCAATCCATAAAACATGACCGGCAAAACAAATTTCTGGAATACCGACCGCATAATGAAACTCATAATCGGACTGGCCATAGCCGCTGCGCTCATAGTGACCGTCCGATACCTGAGCGATGTGCTGCTACCTTTCTTCGCGGCATGTTTCATAGCCTACATGCTTCAGCCGATAGTCAATCTTAACAGAAGACTACTACACGAAAAGAAGCGCACATTCGCCTCCATATTTACCGTTGTGGAAGTGCTGGCGGTGGTAACCGGAATCATATATCTATTCCTGCCCCATGTAATCACAGAGCTCGATCTGCTCGGCAAAATAATTCATGACATTAATACGGGAAAAAAGTCATTACCACCGGAATATTCAGGCCTTATTAGCTATATTCACGAAAATTTCAATCCTGATCAGATAAAGGAACTTGTATCCGGGCTCCATATCGACACGATGATCAGCAAAGGCACTTCGTTGTTAGGAGAATCTCTGAGCGTAATCATACAAGTGCTCGGATGGGCAATGACACTGATCTATGTTCTTTTCATACTCATTGATTATCCTCAGATCACTCGAGGCTTCAAACTCATCATACCCTATAAATATCGTGAAGGAGCGGTATCGGTAGTCCGCAATGTCCAGACAAACATGAATCGCTACTTCCGCGGACAAGGCCTTGTGGCCTTATGTGCCATGGTCCTCTACTGCATAGGTTTCTCAATTATAGGTTTACCCCTTGCAATACCACTGGGGGTGCTTGTAGGCATCCTGTATATGATTCCCTATTTCCAGTATGTCACTCTTATCCCCGTAGCCATAATCTGTCTCATATATTCATTAGGGGGGACGGAGAGTTTCCTCTCGCTATTCGGAAAGTCACTGCTGGTTTACGTCATAAGCCAATCGATATGCGATTATATCATCACGCCTCATGTGATGGGTAGAGAGATGGGGTTGAATCCCGCTGTAATCCTGCTTTCCCTCTCTGTATGGGGAAGTCTGCTCGGAATCATAGGAATGATTATCGCACTGCCCGTAACATCCTTGATTATGTCTTATTACGAACAATATATATCCAATCCCCGTAAAAAACCGGAAGACAATGTCTCCGGGAATACGTAGAAAAAAGTCGGTTTTGCCGATTGATGATTTTTTTCTATATTTGCACATCAAAGAATTAAACAGGTAAACAACCCGGAATCATACCGGGTTTACACACTCCGGGAGAAGGAATTGATTAAACCCTATAATATTATCAAAAAAATGGTAGATTACAAAAGCTTGGGTCTTGTAAACACCAAAGAAATGTTTGCAAAGGCCGTTCACGGTGGATACGCTATCCCCGCGTTCAACTTCAACAACATGGAGCAGCTTCAGGCCATCATCAAGGCCGCTGCCGACACTAAATCTCCTGTAATCCTTCAGGTATCCAAAGGTGCCCGCAATTATGCCAATCCTATCCTTCTTCGTTACATGGCTCAGGGTGCGGTAGAATATGCAAAATCTCTCGGCTGGGAACATCCCCAGATCGTTCTTCACCTCGACCATGGCGATAGCTTCGAACTTTGCAAAGATTGCGTTGATAACGGTTTCTCTTCCGTTATGATCGACGGTAGCCACCTCCCATACGAAGAGAATGTAGAACTCACAAAGAAAGTGTGCGAATACGCTCACAAATATGATGTTACCGTAGAAGGAGAGCTCGGTGTCCTCGCCGGCGTGGAAGATGAAGTTAGCTCTGACCACCACACCTATACCGATCCTGAAGAGGTTGTAGATTTCGTTACACGCACAGGTGTAGACAGCCTCGCCATCTCTATCGGCACATCACATGGTGCATATAAGTTTACTCCCGAACAGTGCACCCGCGACCCGAAAACCGGTCGTCTCGTTCCCCCGCCACTCGCTTTCGACGTTCTTGAGGGTGTAGAAGCAAAAATCCCCGGATTCCCCATCGTTCTTCACGGTTCTTCATCAGTACCCCAGGAATATGTGGATATCATCAACGAAAACGGTGGTAAACTTCCCAACGCAATCGGTATTCCCGAAGAGGAACTCCGCAAAGCTGCAAAGATGGATGTTTGCAAAATCAATATCGACTCCGACAGCCGTCTTGCCATGACTGCAGCCGTGCGTAAGGTATTCAACGAGAAACCTGCTGAGTTCGATCCCCGCAAATATCTCGGCCCGGCCCGCGATGAAATGGAGAAACTCTACAAACATAAGATCATAGCCGTTCTCGGCTCTGAAGGAAAAGCTGAATAAAAAAGCCTACCCATAATTTAACAACCTACCGACCGCTACGGAAATTTCCTTCCGCAGCGGTCTCTTTTTGTGAAGAACTGTCCATTTCCGGAAATAGGCAGATTTTGATAGGAAATTGATTGTCCGAAATTTAAAAATAATTATTATTTTTGCATTTCAAATATAATACAATCGCTATAAGAACAAACCTACCACCATGACCAGAATGAAACTCTTTCTAAGTTGCCTTCTCATGTTGGCGATATTTGCCTCTGCAAAGGCTTACGACTATTACCCCACAAAGCTGAAGCCGACAGGCTCCCTCCCTGTGCTCTATATCAACGTGTATGATGAAGGCACAAAAGACTATAACAATGAAATAATCGATATAAATCTCGCCCATAAAGAGTATTTTCCCGGTGAATACTGGCTCGACCTCAACGGATGTAAATGGCTGGAGGAGCTCGGAGCGGAATCAATCGGCAGCAAGGAGGAACCGCTCCCGCTCCAGATAAAGGCTCGCGGAAACTATACAAGAACCCACTTCTGCAAGAAACCTTTCAAGATAAAACTTGATAAGAAACAGAATATGCTCGGGCTCACTCCCGAAAAAAGCAAACATTACGCTCTTCTGGCTCACGGAGACGACAGCAAAGGTTTTCTCCGCAATTTCACCGGGTTCGAACTCGGACGCCGCATAGGCCTCGGTTGGTCTCCTCGCCAACAGGCAATTGAGCTTGTTATTAACGGCGATTACCGAGGCTTGTATTTCCTCACCGAATCAATCCGCGTCGGCAACGGCCGGATCATGATCGAAGAACTCAACGACAATGAAACCGATCCTGCTCTCATTTCCGGCGGTTACGTTGTCGAACTCGACAATCATCCCGAAGGCGACTACATCTCGTTAAAGGAAAAAAGTTGTGTTAAAAACGATGATGCCGGCGATATTGAAATCAGTTTTGATTCGCCCGAGGAATATTCCGATATCCAGAAACGTTTCGTAACCGAGCAGTTCACCCAAATAAACAATTACATCGGTGCTAACAACGACAAACTCTGGAAATATCTGGATCTTGACGATGCCGCCCGCTATTTCATCGTTATGGAAATGATGTCGCACAAAGAGGCTTACCGTGGCTCGACATATCTTGCCCGCGACCGAGGTGAAGGTCAGAAATGGCATTTTACCGCTGTCTGGGATTTCGGGCATGGATTCGACTCCGGCACAACCAACTATATTTTCAAAGACCGCAACAAATGGTGGCATCATTATTGGGTAGCTTCACTTTGGGAGAATAAGAAATTCCAGCAAAAGGTGAAGGAAACGTGGTTATGGTTCATGAGCGAACGTTTTGACGGCATTTACGAAATGATTGATGAATATGTTGATGAAATCACGGAAGCAGCCGTCCGCGACCATGAACGTTGGAAAAACGTTCCCAAACCCAACTATCCAGATGCCCGCAGTCTTACCGACAACTCCAACATGATGTGGCTCAAATGGTCTGTAACCGGCCAAATGAACCAAAAATATGATTGGCTAAAGCAGCAATGGGGTGACTACTCCAAGCTCTCCAACGTGCCGGAACCCGAACGCGACACAACCGAGGCTGCACCGCTGCCGGAGTATGCTAAAGATACAACCGGAATTGAATTTACAGAAGCAGAAGATTCTTCATCGAAACCTCGTTATTTCAATCTTCAGGGTATAGAGATTTCCACACCTGTAGCCGGAGAAATCTATATCGAACAACGAGGCAACAGAAGAATGAAGAAAATTATGACCAGATAAGAGCCGGGGGCTTTCGCGCAACGGCCATGGCCGGATAAGAGAAAAGAAAAAATCGAAAATCCACAACAGAATGAAAATATTCACATCGCAAGCTATACAGGAATTGGAAACGGCAACCTGTGAGGCTCAGAAGATAAGCACCATTGATCTTATGGAACGCGCAGCAACGGCGGTGACATACGAGATTGTATCGCGTTTTCTGCCCAGTCAGCGTATAGTAGTAGTGGCCGGTCCGGGCAATAATGGTGGAGATGCTCTCGCCGTAGCCCGTATGCTAATAGAGCAAGGTTATAAGAATGTGGAGATTTTCCTTTTTAACGTCGCAGACAAACTGAGTCACGATTGCGATGAACAACGCAAGAAACTCATAACTATGGATGGCGTGGACTTCACGGAAGTGACACGCGAATTCAATCCTCCATATTTAGGTAAGACTGATGTGGTAATCGACGGACTTTTCGGCACCGGTCTCTCGCGGCCTCTGGTAGGAGGGTTTGTTATGGTAGCCCGTCTCATCAATGAATCGGGTGCCTACGTTGTCTCAATTGATCTCCCCTCAGGACTTTTCGGAGAATGGAATGAAGGCGTGATTTATCGTGATATGATTCATGCCGACCTTACTCTCGCTTTCCAGCTCCCCCGACTCTCTTTCTTCTTTGAAGAAAACTCAAAGATGCTTGGAGAATGGAAATTACTTGACATTGATCTTGATGAGCGTAAAATCAAGGATATGAAGTCTGATTTTATGCTTATCGAGGCAAAAAACGTACGCCCCCTGATCAAGGAGAGAGAACCATTCACCGGAAAACGCGACTACGGTTCGGTTATGCTCTTTGCCGGAAGCACCGGAATGACCGGCGCCTCCGTGCTCTGTGCACGAGCCACTTTGCGTAGCGGGGCCGGACTGGTGACAGTCCACGGCCCGCGTAATTCAGCCGGCATCGTTCAGACAGCCCTTCCGGAAGCAATGTATGAGCCTGACCGCAACGACCATATAATTTCCGATATGACCTTGCATCATACTCATCAAGCCATTGCCGTAGGGCCCGGGATCGGCACACGCGACCAGACCATCAATGCTCTTGAGGCTTTACTGAGCAAAGGAGCTTCACCGCTCGTGCTTGATGCCGATGCCCTCAACTGCATATCGCTCCGTCAGTCATTGCTCAATATGCTCCCTCCGAAAACGATCATAACGCCTCATATTGGAGAATTCGACCGTCTCTTCGGCGAACATAATAACTCTGAAGCGCGTCTTAAGACTGCAATAGAGATGGCCAAACGATATAACATCGTGATTGTTCTCAAGGGACATTATACAGCCGTGATCCGTCCGCATAACGGCCGGGTATATTTCAATCCTACCGGAAATCCCGGCATGGCAACCGCAGGAGCCGGCGATGTGCTCACCGGAACAATAGCATCCTTCCTGGCTCAGGGATACTCGCCCGAACAGGCAGCCTTGATCGGAGTCTTTGTCCACGGACTTGCCGGAGATATTGCAGCTGAAGAAAAGGGAGTATTCGGAATCTTAGCTTCGGATATTGCTGATAATCTTGGCAAAGCGATCAATTCCATAGTCTCCAACTCATAGTCATAAAGCTCAGCTTATGAAGAATATAGCTTTAAAATACATAGCTACCTCCCTTATGCTGGCCTGCGCTGTTTCGGCAGCCGCACAGCAGACAAAGATACTGACCGCCGACAAGCATAACGAATACGGGTTGGTATACACTTTGCCCGTGACTGCCCTGCGCATCGAAGTCACGGCAGAACGAAACGTTTACCGATCAGGACCATTCTTTCAATATGCGAAAAAATATATCGGCACCGACAAGGTGATAAAGGAAGATCATGAAAGTTGGGCCATTACGGATGTTAGAGTGACTTCATACGGAATTCCCGATAGCGATAATCGGTATCTGATGCAGCTCAAGACGGGAGCAACCACATTTATCGCGGTTGCGGACGACGGAATGTTACGTGCGATAAATGCCCGGCCGGAAGAGAAAACTTCTACCGACAATTCACGTAACCACAAATCGTCGGTAAAAACAGAGTCCGGAACGAAACTCAATATCAAGGATTATCTGCAATATGTGAATGAAGATTTCATCGCATCTCAAAGTTCGGCAAAACAGGCCCAGATACTTGCTGAGAATCTGATGGAGATTAGAGATGCCCGGATTTCCCTCACCCGCGGCACAGCCGAGACAATGCCAACCGATGGCCGGCAACTTGAACTGATGCTGAACTCGTTGTCTAATCAGGAAAAAGCCCTGACAGCAGCCTTTACCGGAACAATCGAGACCAGCGTGGAGACCAGAGTTTTTACCTTTACCCCTGAGACCGACGGCAAAACAATACTCTTTAGAATGAGCGACTTCGCCGGTTTTGTAGAGGCTGATAATTATGCCGGCGATCCCGTATATCTCTTCGTTAAAATCACTAATGAAGGGACACTCCCTGTTGATGCCAAAGGGGAAACAAAAAAACTCCCTAAAGACGCCGTGATATATAACATTCCGGGCGCCGCACGCATCACGCTCTCCCATCTCGGAAAGGAGCTCTATAGTGGAGAGCGGGAGTTCTCGCAATTTGGAGTAAGTTTCGGGCTCAATCCACAGCTTTTCAGCGCAAAGAAAGAGCGTAGCTTCGCTATTTTCGATCCCGCTACCGGAGCGCTTAAAGAGATAGGACAAGATAATAGTGGAGAATAACGTTAAGCCTCACAAGACTCTTTCGGAGCTTCAGCAGATGATCGGATACGCCATAACCAGCCGTCCGGAGCTGCAAGGCGTCTGGGTTGGTGCGGAACTCAGCGATTTGCGTGTGGTTGGCGGTCACTGCTATATGGAGCTTGTTGAAAAAGATGCCGCGGGAATCACACGTGCCAAATGTCGCGCCAATATATGGGCGAATAACTATCGGGCTCTCCGGTCTAAATTCATATCAATAACCTCTAAGGATATCGCGACGGGCATGAAAGTGTTGGTGAGAGGCACGGCTACCCATCACCCACTTTACGGACTGGCCTTCAATATCTATGATATTGACCCCGCTTACACAATGGGCGATATCGAACGGCTGCGCCGTGAAATTCTTGAACGTCTTTCGCGCGAGGGAATCATCGACAATAATAAGAAGCATTTATTTCCGGATCTTCCGCAACGTATTGCCGTGATTTCAGCAGCAGGAGCAGCAGGATATGGAGATTTCGAGAATCAGCTCACCCACAACCCCGACGGCTTCCGCTTTTATCCGATGCTCTTTGGAGCGGCTATGCAGGGAGATAAAACTTCGGGATCGGTTTGTGCAGCGCTCGACCGTATAGAGATGGCTCCCGACTTCTGGGATTGCGTGGTGATAATCCGCGGGGGCGGAGCCACTACCGATCTTAACGGATTTGATGACTATGAACTGGCACGACGTGTGGCATTGTGTCCGATACCGGTAGTGGTCGGCATAGGTCATGAACGAGATCGGAACGTGCTTGATGAAATAGCCTGTGTAAGATGCAAGACTCCGACTGCAGTAGCAACCTATCTTTGCGACCGTATGCGCGAAAGCTACGGACATGTAATCGATCTTTCCCAAAGAGTGGTCAGATATGCCACTTATGCCCTCAATGGGGAAAACATACGTATCTCGACAATCGAGAGTTCCCTGCCGGCACGTCTGAAAAATTCTCTTCTAAAGGCTGATCGCCGCCTCAACGAATATTCTCATGCTCTGGAAAGAGTTTTATCGTTGCGGTTGGCCTCGGAAAATCAGATCATCGAGAGGCTTGGATTCCGTTTTGAAAAAGCCTTGTCGGACATCACTGTCCGACCGATGCTCAAGCTCAAAAATCTTGAGGATATGCTGCGACTGCTAAGTCCGGCTAACACTCTGGCACGTGGTTATTCAATAACGCGAATAAACGGCAAAGCCGTCACTTCAGCTGAAAAACTGAAAAAAGGCGACATAATAGAAACTACATTTACCGACGGAACGGTAATATCAATCATCGATAAAACCACCAAAACAGAAAATGGAAAATAAAGAACTCACATATAAACAGGCAGTAGCAGAGCTGGAAAATATTGTTTCGAAAATGGAATCAGACCAATGCGACATAGATCAGCTCTCGCAATATACCACCCGCGCATTAGAACTGCTTAAATTCTGCAAGGCACGCCTTTTCCAGACCAATGAAGAGGTGGAAAAAACACTTCAGACTCTTCGCGAAACTGTCTGATTTTTTATGAGATGGGCCTCATTCACTTGCGATTATCCCGCTATTCGCGATAGTAGACGCGCTTGACGCGCGGAGAGACCGAGGTAAGCACTTCGTAGGGAATTGTATCCAGAACATCGGCAAGACGCTGCAACGGCATCTTCCGCCCAAAAATTTCCACTGAATCGCCAACCTTACACTCGATGCCGGTGACATCAATCATACATGCGTCCATACATATATTTCCGATTGTAGGAGCCTCCTTTCCATTCACCATCACAGATGCGGCTCCATTGCCGAAGTGTCTGTTCATACCATCGGCATACCCGATAGGGATTGTCGCTATCCGCGACTTACGCCGAAGCACTCCGCGACGTCCGTAACCGATCGTCTCTCCCTCGTCCCATTCCCTGATAGCTATTATAATCGTCCGAAGCGTAGAAACTACACTCAAAGGACGTTCAATTTCCGGCGGCAATGTATTGGCCCCGTAAAGCCCTATCCCGAGTCGAGCCATATCGTAATGATACTGCGGGAAACGCAGAATACCGGCAGAATTAAGCACATGCCGGAGAATCTTATGATCTGAACGAGAAAGAATATAATCTGTGAAGCGTCCGAATCTCGACAGTTGCAATTCAGTATAGTCATCCATGTCAATACAATCTGCCGTTGCAAGATGAGAAAAGACTGAAGCCGTCCGTACTTCTTCCGCAGATTCAAGAATATCCATCAATGCCGGTAGCTCGGATTCCACAAAGCCCATCCGATGCATTCCCGTGTCGAGCTTGATATGGACGGGATAATTCTTTATTCCGTTCTTGCGTGCCTCGCGAATCACATCATCAAGCATGGCGAAGCTATATATCTCCGGTTCGAGGGCATTTGCAAACATCGATTTATAATTAACCACCTTGGGATTCATAACCATAATTGGCATGGTGATTCCGTTTCGCCGCAGATCAATCCCTTCATCAAGCACGGCAACGGCAAGATAAGCCGCCCCGCAGTCTTGCAAAGTTTTGGCTATCTCATAACTTCCGGCCCCATAACCTGATGCCTTCACCATACATACAATCCCGCATTCCTTGGGAAGGTTACTCCTGAAATAATTATAGTTCTCTACAATGGCATCAAGATTAACCTCAAGTACCGTCTCATGTTTCCGGGTTTCAAGCATCTCCGCAACATCACTGAAATTAAATTCCGGAGCACCTTTCAACAGAATTATTTCACCCGAAAAATCAGATGGGCTCATATTTTCCAATAGTTCGCCCGTTGTGGAGAAGAAACAGGAATTCGCGCCGAAAAGTTGTTTATGACGACACATACACGGGCCAACACCAATAAGACGATCCACCCCTGCTTCCGAAATCAAATGCGACACATCGGCATATAGCTTCTCCTCGCTTCCCGTCTCATGATGAATATCACTCAGGATCAAGGTCATCTGTTGCGATGGCATCTTGCGCCGACGCATAAAATCAAGAGCCGGACGCAACGAACTGAAATCGGAAGTATACGAATCATAAATCACAGAACATCCATTTACTCCTTCGCTTACGTTAAGACGCGTCCCTATCTTATGCAAATTGCCGAAACGTGAAGCTATCCGGTCGCGATCGACTCCCGTCAGCAACATAAACGCGAGGGCATTAGCAGCATTTTCAATATCGGCATCTGTTGAAAGCGGTGCCTTAAGAGAACTGCTCTTGCCTGCATACTCATAATGTAATTCCTGCATACCTTCCTCTGCGGGGAGAGCCTGAATAAGAAGATCTGCATCTTTATTTCCCTTTAACGACCACGTGAAATACCTTTTGCCCGGAGCAGCCTCTTCAACCGCCTTCTTTAACACCGGACTATCCGCATTGAAAATAACGGTAGACGTATGAGACCCTGAAGCCAGCAACGATTTTTCGTAAGCCTTCTGCTCTTCCGAAGCAAAGCCCCCGGCATGAGCACTCCCGATATTTGTAATAATAACTATATCCGGCTGCATACATTTCGCCAGGCGCTGCATCTCCCCCGTAGTGGAAATTCCGGCCTCTATCACGGCAAGTTCCGTTTCCTTCTCTATCTCCCAAAGAGAGAGGGGCACGCCGATCTGTGAATTATAACTTCGCGGACTGCGTGTAATATTCACCAATCCCTCCATAAGTTGAAAGATCCATTCCTTTAATGTTGTCTTCCCCCTGCTTCCGGTAATACCGAGCAACGTACCCGTGAAATCCGGTTGCCGGCTTCCGATTTTCTGCAAAGCATCAATCGTATCTTCAACAATCAGCCAATTCACGTCAGTCACATCCCTCATATCTTCAGGAATGCTATTGACCACAAAATTGCGTACTCCCCTGCCGTAAAGGGGGCGGATGTAACGATGTCCGTCATTTCCACGGGTAGGGATAGCAAAAAATAATGATTTATACGGATTTGCCAGCGACCTCGAATCGGTGAGCAAAGTTTCAATGACAGCATTGTTTTCCGGCACTTCTACCGAAAGAATGTCGGCTATTTCGGATATGGATAACTTCATAATAAAGGGGCGATTTATATTTCGCTCTCCGCCGATACAAAATTATATCTTTAACACGATTCTTCAAAATCCGGTGAAAGGTTTAACTCACAAGCTCCATTCATCGGAGCTAATAATGTTGCTGTAAGCT
>CAZOPN010000063.1:0-15055 GCA_964581685.1 uncultured Sangeribacter sp.
GCAAAGATAGTAGTTTTTTAACAATTACCAAAAAAACGGCTGCTGTTTTGAAACACGTCAATGAATAAGGTCCCGACTCAAAAAAATCAGTTTGCAAAAATCCCTCGCCCGTAGTCGCCCTCAGCAAGCTGATTTTTTGAGTCGGGACCTTATTTTAATATAGATTTTTAAAATGACAAGCAATTTTTATAGCAGTTAGGCGTTTTTTTATTAAATTTGTAGCCAATAACTAAGTATTTATTTAGGTTTAGCGCTATACAAACCTGATAGTTGCTTAAAGAATATTATAAACAGCGGTTCGGGTAATGACCAATTAATCCGGATTTTGGTGTAAATATTTTCGACAATGAAACTACGTAGCTTTTTTTCAGCCGCTTTATTATTGCTGCTTACAATTTCTGCCGCGGCAATGACCGATGAAGAAGTGATCAACTATATCCGTACACAATCGGCCAACGGTAAGTCGGAACAACAGATTGGCAAGGAGCTTCTTGCAAAGGGAGTCAGAGCCGATCAGGTGAAGCGTATCAAGACAAAATTCAACAAAGAAATTTCTTCGAGTCCTTCCGCTTCTTCCAAAGGCACTTCCGGGTCGTCGAGCTCTTTATCATCAACCAGAAAATCGAATGGTTCACGAAACAAGAACTCTGCAACTTCTGTTCAAACCGACCAGAATCAACGGAATTCGGGCAATAACATGCAATATGGCCAGCAATATGTAAATTCCGACCAGGAATATACAATCCCAATCTCCGACACATATTATGTTTATGATGAGATTACGGCTGACACAGATATTCAGGACCGTGATATTTACGGCCATGATCTTTTTAAGGCAAGAGCATTGTCGTTTGAACCGAGCAAAAGTCTCGCCACTCCTAAAAATTATCGTCTGGGACCCGGCGATGAGGTAATTATAGATGTCTGGGGCGATGCCGAGGAACACCTGAGGGAAGTAATTTCTCCTGAGGGAAGTATTATGGTGGCACGCCTCGGCCCGTTATACCTTAATGGCAAAACAGTCGATGAGGCTAATTCATACGTTAGAAATCTTTTTGCAAAAAAATATGCAGGGGTTGGTTCAGCTCAGACTGACATTAACCTTACACTTGGAGAGGTCCGCTCAATTCAGATCGATGTGATGGGAGAGGTCACTACTCCTGGGTCGTTCCAACTTTCTCCTTTCTCAACCGTTTTTCATGCGCTTTACAACGCCGGCGGTATCAACAACATTGGTTCGATGCGTAATATATCCGTTCTCCGAAACGGCAAACGCGTAGCTACAGTAGATATATACGACTATCTGTTTAACGGCCGACAGAACGGTAATATACGCCTTCAGGAAGGCGATGTAATCGTTGTCCCTCCCTACGAACAGATCGTAAATATTTCCGGAAATGTAAAGCGCCCGATGCACTACGAAATCAAACCGGGCGAAACAATGTCCAATCTTCTTGAATATGCCGGTGGTCTTGCGGGAGACGCATATTCCGGTATGGTAAGGCTTTTACGCCAGAATGGAGAGGAAAACGAACTTTACAATATTGATAAGGATCAATTCACCACGTATAAACTTAAAGACGGGGATGTCGTTACGGTCGGGACCGTTCTGGATCGTTACTCAAACCGTGTGGAGCTTAAGGGAGCGGTGATGCGTCCGGGCATCTACGCTTTAGGCACCGGCACGACAACTCTCGGTGAGCTAATCCGCAAGGCAGACGGTCTTATGGAGGATGCTTATACCGGCCGTGTTCTTCTTTATCGTCAGGGTCCGGATCTGACTCTTGAAGTTATTCCTGTGGATATTAATGCTGTCCTTACCGGAGCAGTTGCCGACATACCGCTGAAGAAAAACGATATTATAGAGGTGGCGAGCATTCAGGAACTTGAGGAAAAAGGTGATTTTACTATCGACGGCATGGTAGTCGATCCCGGTTATTACAGTTATATGGCTAATACATCTGTGGAAGATCTTATCGTGAGAGCCGGCGGACTTAAAGAGGGAGCTTCGACAGCGAGAGTGGACATATCAAGACGAATTGTTAATCCGATGGCTACAACAGAGACCCAACAGATCGCCGAGACATTCACTGTGGATATATTAGGAGGTTTAGGACATGGTAACCGAACTGCCAAGGAGTTTATTCTTCAGCCTTACGACAGGGTGTTTGTAAGAACAGCTCCCGGCTACGCTCCTCAACAACAGGTGACGGTTAATGGAGAGATTCTCTTCCCCGGAGAATATACACTCGCCAAAAGAAACGAGCGTCTCAGCGAACTTGTGGCCCGTGCAGGTGGTGTGGTTGAAGGTGCATATCTGAAAGGAGCATATCTGAAACGTCAGCTTTCTGAAGACGAACGTCAGGCTCGCGAGAGTGTACTTCGAATCGCAATGCAAAATCAGGAGGGTCGTGACTCAATTTCTGAAGATAAGATCAATGTCTCCAACGTATACAGTGTCGGTATAAATCTGCCTATGGCCTTGTCACATCCGGGTTCGAATTATGATCTTGTTTTGCGAGAAGGCGATGAGCTCTACGTTCCGCAATATCAGAATACTGTAAAAATATCAGGCGATGTGATGTATCCGAATACGATTGTCTACGAACAAGGCAAAAAGGTTTCTTATTATATCAATCAAGCCGGAGGTTATGGCAATAGAGCTCGTAAAAACAAATGTTTCATCGTTTATATGAACGGACAAGTGGCAAAGGTTGGAAGAGGTACGGTAGTTGAACCGGGGTCACATATCATTGTTCCCTCTAAAGAGAAAACAAATAATAACACCTGGGAAAAAGTACTTACCTTTGTTTCCGGATTCGGTTCAATTGCCACGATGGCAGCCACTGTCGCGTCTCTGTTCAGAAGATAGAGTAGATTTTATTACTTAGTTTAACATTTGATTTATCTCATCAATATGACTGAAATAAAAGAAACTCCCGAAATAAAATCAGATAAAAAAGAAATTGATCTTTTTGCTCTCTTCAAATGTTTATGGAACCAAAAAAAGGTGGTTTTAAAATGGTGTATTGTTGGAGCTGTGATAGGATTAGTTATCGGCTTCAGCATACCAAAAGAATATGAAAGTAAGGTAAAACTTGCTCCCGAGGAGAATTCCGGAGGAGGAATGAGCGGTAGTCTTGGTGCTTTGGCAGCTATGGCCGGCGTGAATATGGGAGGAGGAAGCGGAGAAGATGCCGTCTATCCTCAGTTATATCCGGATATCATGGAGTCTATTCCTTTCTGTCTTTCGCTTTTCGATGTTCCTCTTACCGATAAAGATGGAGAACGCAGATTCACATTGGCTGAATATTTGCAGAAAGATATGAAAGCTCCCTGGTGGGATTATATTATGAGGATGCCCGGGAGAATAATAAAATCTTTTAAAGACAATAAAAAAGATAACGGCGATAATAACAGTAAGCCTAATCCATTCAGACTTACAGAACCGCAGGCCGATCTTGTAAAAGCTATTCAAGGAATAATAAAGACTAATATTGATGTAAAGACCTCTGTCGTATCTATAACAGTTACTACACAAGATCCTCTTATATCTGCTGTCTTAGCTGATACAGTTGTGAGTCGCCTGCAGGAATATGTTACCGATTACCGAACCAACAAAGCGCGCAAAGACCTTGAATACGTTGAAAAAATCAATGAAGAGGCCAAAGAGGCATATTATGCCGCACAACAGAAATATGCTCAATATCTCGACACTCATCAAGGTTTGGTAATGTATTCGGCTCAAACCATGCGCGACAGGCTGGAGAATGAAGCCACACTTGCTTTCAATCTTTTTAACCAGACATCTCAACAATTACAAATGGCTAAAGCTAAAGTACAGGAGCACACGCCTGTATTTGCAACAATCACTCCTGCTACTGTTCCCGTCCGTGCAAGTTCTCCCCGTAAATTCTTAATTTTAGCAGGGTGCATATTTTTAGCATTTTTTGCTTCCGGTATCTGGATATTATTTTTCGCACCTATTAGAAGAGAAAATAAAAGGAATAAAAATAATGAGTAACTTTTACTCTTGTTTTTTGACTCAGGCTTATACTGAAAATTGTGATTTGCATAAAGAGATATTTTAAATATATAGTAATTTTATTTTTATGGTTATGCTCTCTTGTATATACACAAAAGAGTATAGCTCAATCTACACTTGCCCCGGATATGTTTGATGGTATTCTTTCCGGTATGATAGAAAGCAATATTGATTTTGATGGTATGCTGCAAGTTATGAGTGCAGCTCCTGAAGCATCTTTACTTTCATCAGTTGCCGACGCGATGCAAGTGAATAATACTCTCGATTACCTGTCGAATCTTTATGACACGAAGGTTCCTGATCTTTCCGCTCCTTCCAGAGAGTTGTATAATGCGCGTAACAAATCAATTATCAAACAAGCTGCTTCAACAGTGCTTCCTGCAAATGGAGTCGTGACTTCAAGATATGGTTATCGCGACGCATTTAAAAGAATGCATAAAGGGATTGACGTTAGTCTTCAAATCGGAGATACCGTCAGAGCAGCTCTTGACGGGAGGGTGGAACGAGTGGATTGGGATCCGCAGGGTTACGGGCTATTTGTAGTTATCAGGCATAAAGATGGTCTTCAAACTCTTTATGGACACCTTTCAAGAGCTCTGACTGCTGTCGGAAGCCCGGTTTTAGCAGGAGCACCGGTTGCTCTTGGCGGAAACACAGGTAATTCCACAGGTCCTCATCTTCATTTTGAAACACGAAGATACGGAGAAGCATTCGATCCCTCCTTAATGTTTGATTTTAGCCGTCCTGCCGGAATGACGCGAATGAGATCTCTGTCTGATCTGGACAAACAGAACCCTCGATATCAGCAAACATATATTGATGACACCTCAGAATATGAATCTGACGAATATAATTTTAAACTCAACTCCGGGAATTTAACGGCGAGTAATAATTATCGATCAGATGCTATGATCGTATATAAAGCAGCATATCAAGAACGTAAAAACAACAAAGATACATATATAATAAGGCAAGGAGATAGTTTAGAATCAATTTCAAGAAAAACAGGAACACCAATCTTGACACTATGTCGGTTAAACATGCTCTCATCTGATAGCAAACTAAAACCGGGCCGCATGCTCCGCCTTAGATAACCAATATTCCAATTACACTTATAATTATTCCTAACTCCCTTAGAGGCTGTGTCAAAACGGGAATTTTGATACGGCCTCTAATTCTTTTTTTATTTGTGGAGATTCCGCTCATAAGATTTCTCTTTCTTAACGGAATTGGCCGTTTTCCTTGCAAATTCAAAAGATTTGATTTAAATTTGTATTATTATAATATCATTTTAATATCATATTATGGAAAATAACAAGGAATTTCCCTATAAGGGACGTATCATCAATGGATTCGCTATGTTGGGAATTATCATTATCGCTATTCCTGCTATTATGGCTTTGGCAATATCTCTAATTCCGGAAAATCTCGATGGGCTGACTGCAACCATTGTTGCATTAGGTATTATCGCAATAATTATACTGGCATCAGGCCTCTTTATTCTTCAGCCTAATCAAGCCAGAGTTATGATATTTTTCGGTAAATACCGCGGCACATTCAAAGAAACCGGCTTCTTCTGGAATAATCCGTTTATGACAAAGAAAAAAGTTTCATTAAGAATCCGGAATATGGATATTGCACCTATAAAAGTTAATGACAAAATCGGAAACCCGGTAATGATTGGTATGGTGCTTGTTTGGAAAGTAAACGATACATATCGTGCTGTTTTTGATATCGATGCCGGGGATATTCAGAGTGGGACGACATCAAACGGCAAAGAAATCCAGGTTGGAGGTAACAACGTAGCCAAAGCATTGAACGCTTTTGTAAGTATCCAAAGCGACGCAGCACTGCGGGAAGTTACCGGACGATATGCATACGATGATGAGGAAGGTAATAAAGGAGATATTACGCTCCGAAGCGATGGCCATGAGATAAACGAACAACTGGAACGCAAACTTAATGAGCGTCTGGCTATGGCCGGGATAGAAGTTGTGGAAGCACGACTTAACTATCTCGCCTACGCTCCGGAGATTGCAGCCGTGATGCTTCGTCGTCAGCAGGCATCTGCAATTATTTCCGCACGTGAAAAAATTGTTGAAGGAGCCGTCTCAATGGTTAGAATGGCACTGGATCGTCTTAAAGAGGAAAATGTAGTTGATCTTGATGAAGAACGCAAGGCAACTATGGTAAGCAACCTCCTCGTGGTGCTATGCGGAGACGAACCGGCTCAGCCCGTACTTAATACAGGAACGTTATATCAGTAATTTCACCCGACAGATATGTCATTAACTGATGGCCAAACAACAAAATAAAGGATTCCTGCTCCGGCTCGATCCCGCAACAATGGAACTCGTTGAAAAATGGGCAGCCCAGGAATTCCGCTCGGTAAACGGACAAATACAATGGATCATCGCAGATTCTCTACGCCGTCATGGCCGCATGGATAAATAATAATAACAAGAGGCTGTGTCGAATAATCATTTATGACACAGCCTCTTTCAAATTTATTATACTACAACTTCAGGCAGCGAATCATAACATATTTGCTGCCTTATTTCATCTCAAAAGCATTTTCTTGCCGTTGATGATATATATTCCGCGTCCGGGATTTGTGACCTTGTGGCCCTGCAGATCATAGATCTCATCGCGCAGGGTTTCATCAGCCATAATCTCTTCAATTCCGGAAACTTCAACGTCTATGAAGGTCGTGTAAAGATACAGACCCGGGAAAACGGAATTGGTCATCACACACATCACGTTACGGAATGAAGAATTGAAACTGCTCACTCCCTCATTCAAGCTGTATTCTTCATCTGCAACCAACTCCTCGCCATAGAGATTTCCCTCCTCGTCAAAGTAAGGAGTCCCGATGTACCATTTATATTCCGTGGGAGTACCGTGAATCATATACTGGCTGCTGAGATCCACCTCCCCGTTATCAGGATGAATCTCTACCGGAGCCTGATTGCTGTATCCATAGCTCAAGGCTGTGGTCGGCATGAGAGGAAGGGTCGAGAATAAGAATTTATTGGCGGAAATATCAATAAGCTTCAGGTCAGGAAGATTATCGAAATTGATTTCGGTAAATTTATTATTGGAAAGCCATAACTGACTTATCTTCGGCAACTTGCTCAGGTCTATTTCGCTGAGCTTATTGTAGTCGACACCAAGTTCCCAAATAAGCGGATTGTCGAGAATTATCTCTTCAAGCTCATTATAACGGAGATAAAGATTGGTCAGGTTGGGATATTTAGACGCATCAAACGATTTAATCTTGTTATGGTTAAGCGCAAGATAAACCAACTTCGGATAAACGGTCAGATCAATATCATCTATTTGCGAACCTTCAATACGCATCTCATAGAGGTCTGACGATTGGGGCAGCTTCATCTTGTCGAGTGTAAGTTGAGATCCGACACTCGCAAAAGAAATCAGACTGGAAAGCCCTGAAACATCAATAGCTTCCAACGGACCTGCCGCAATTGAAAGAACCTTGAGCCCTGCAGTCTCGTTGTAAGAATAGGCCTTCGCATTAGCATTGGCATAAACCCTCATTTCGAATACTGTATACGTCGGCTGCAAGATATATTCCTGAAGATCATCCCCGGTGCCGGTCCAATCAATATATAACAAAGTATTAGGTTCCAGAGATGCCATCGTTATTTGTCCGATGCCATCGGCAAGAGTTGTAAGCGAGAAAACTTCATTTTCCGGTATCGGAGCTGTCTGAATTTCTGTAGAACGATAGATCTTGTCGCCCGAGAAATCGGGATAGAGAGGATGCGTGAATTCACAATAGACAAGCCCCAGATTTCCGTCGATGAACCTGAAGCGTCCATTGCTTCCCGTTATCTTACCCTCCGGAACAGCCTCTCCCGATTCGGCCATATACCATTTATATTCAGTCGTGGAGCCGTCCACATCGAGCCATTGTGCATTGAGGTTGGCTGTCGGACCTATTTTCGGCACACCCCATTCTTGCTGTGGAGCATAGACTAACGACGTGAAGGCATCCGGACGCGGAAGATTGGGAATCGTGAATTTATTACCGGCAATATTAAGGTTTTCGATCACGGCATATTCCGGAATAGCGATTTCCTCCATCTGATTGTCCGAGATATCAAGAGTCGTCAGATTCAAGCAATGGCTCAGGTCGATAATCTCTATCTCGTTGCCTGAAAGATTAACATCCGTCAGATTGTCGGTGTTGTACAGGAGTATTTCAGCAAGGACATTATTACTAAGATCAAGTGTACGCAGGGAACGCGGCTCGTCCGGCAGAGTAAACTCAGCGATAAGATTGTTGGCGGCCGAGACATTACGTACCCGTACTTTATAACGATCATAGGAATCGCACGAAAGGTCGAGTGCTGTCAGACGGTTGTTGTCGGCATTCAGCGACGTGAGATACTTGTTGTTCTTCACTGAAAGGTTCGACAGATTGCAACCGCTGACATCAACATACTGCAACTCCGGAGCGTTTTCAAGATTTACGGATCCCAGCTTGACTCCTGCAAGCGACACAGCTGTGAGGTCTTCCCCTTCGGGCACATATACCACAATGTTACCGCTACGTTTCACCGCCCCCGAAACATTCGGAGCAGCAGGAATTGTCGATGTGTAAGTCTTGAATTCCACCGGAAGGCCGTCACCGAAGTCTACACTGAACGATTTTGGATTATCTTCTGAGGCCCCGGCCATACCCACGCTCATGTCAAACTGCGACACCGCTGCATTCACACGGAAGTTGAGCACTTTATTATCCTTACCGAAGTCGGCAGCTGTCTTGACAATAAACTTAAGGGTCTTCATATCTGCCTCCGGGAAAAGAGAATTATGGAAAGCAAGATATACGCTGTCTGTAGTCTCCTTGAGCAATGTAACCTTGCCATCCTTATAGGAATAATGATCGGCATCAATCTCGACAACAACCCGGCTGCCATCCGCATCGAAAGATTCGCGGAACATGCCCATCACTGTCTCTCCCCCCTCTCTAAGCACCTTGCTGCTGAAATCCAGCTCCGTACCGACCTTATAGGAGCGGTTCATATCAATGCTCCGCTGTTCGTAATAATAGGAGTGGAAATTGAAGCGTGGCAAGGGAAGCGTGGCGAACGACATGATATTTTTGTTCAGGTCAAGATTGATCAACGCCTCACAGTTATCTATATCAAGTGTCGTAAGATTATTATAGGCCGCCGAAATATCGGTCAGTTTGGGATTTTGGCTTACATCGAGTGAATTGAGAAAATTATAGCTGACAAACAAGCGCTGCAACTCGGGATTCTTGCTTGTATCAATGCTTTTCAGACGATATTCGCCATTAATACTACCGGCATGCGATGCATAAAATTCTGTCAGATAAGGACACGGACTAAGATCGACTTCCGTAACTTTGGTACCCGTCAGATTGAGGATCAGCAGATTCCTGTTGTTACTCAGATCAATCTCGGAAACATTTGTGGAATCGATGCTGAGGCGCAAGAGTCCGGGACATTTCGAAACGTCGCATGTTTCAAGATCATAGCATGAAACAGCCTCAAGAGAAAGTAGCGAAGGATAGTCGCTCGGATTGAACGAGGGGTCGAGATGATCGATTACGGATATATCGATTATCGCAAGGTCGGGTTTGTCAGGCCCAAGCAGGAATGGTTTCTTCCCGAAAGGATTAGCACGAACCTCAACCGATTGCAGTTTCGACATGTGGCTCAGATCAAGCTCATCAATATAATTATTGCTTAGGTTGAGTATTTGCAGATTTGTCAGAGGGGAAAGATCAATTTCGGTGATATAGACACCTTCAAGATCAAGATAGTCGATGATCGACGGATTTCCGTATACCTTGACCTCTCCGGCCGAGCCAACGGACCCGGAGACAGTCGTGCCCTGTATGCCGCTTGAGGATGAGTCGAAGATTGCCTGACTAACTTCTACCTCAACCGGTCCTGAACCATAATCGACATCAATTTATGTATCTTCAGTGGCGCCAATCACGAAATGAAAGATATTCTGGGCACCGGCAGTCTGATATAAAGTGGTTTTGAAAGAAAACAGCAGTCCGTAATTTTCTTCGGCCGATGCCGAGGACCACCCGGTGCCGACAAGCGCTACCAAAGTAAGTAAAGTCCTGATTAAATGTTTCATTTTATGAGTATTTTTATTGTTGTAGCATTATTTGCTTTAAGGAGATAGACTCCCGCGGAAAGGGATCCGGTTTCTACAGTCACGGTGTCGCCCGAATTTACGGCTGTCGCGACAAGATGCCCTCCAAGGTCGTAAAGTGAGACGTTAAGTTCTACTTCCCCCGGAACCATAACCTCCAGCGACCCGGGAGCTACATAGCGGTAAACCGGTGACGGCCCGGCGTCTGCAACAGTGCTTTCTACACCGTTGAAGCCGGGATTACGTCGAAGTGCCTCCTTGATGCCGGCATAAGCGTCAAATTTCCCGGCACCCCATTTCACGGGATTTCCCGCCTTGACATCATCATCGACTACTGCCGTGGACTTCACGATATCAAGGATATCTTCGTTGGTCAGGTTAGGGTTAGCCTCATACCATAGGGCGATCGACCCGGCAACCACCGGGCACGACATGGACGTCCCCACACACTGATGCCACGAATAACGTCGGTCGTCTCGCTCATGCACTCCCTGCAATGCATTGTTACGTATTTTGTTTTCCTCAATGTAGTATTCGTTGCTCGATGAAATGACCGTGCTTCCGGGAGCACATACAAGGGGCATCTGACGTCCGTCTACAAGTGTACCGTAGGAGGAATAGTCGCTCACCTGATTGTTGTCGAACAAGTCGTACATGTAAATATTGCCATCGATCGAAGTCCATTTATCGCGTGAGTTATAGGCACCGACAGTGACTATGCGGTGACCTGTGGCGAGATCCGAGATGGTGCCGTCGGTATCGCCACCTGTAAAGCCTTTTTCCGAAAGTCCCTGGTCATCGAGATTGAAATAATCTCCTGAAGTGAAGACATCCACACGCTGTCCCGGTTTTCCCTTCACGTAAAGACCGGCGATATAACTGCCGTCATTACCCTCCTTATCATAAAGGAACAGGTCGACCACCGAGTAGAAACGCTGTGACTCGAAGGTATCGAGCATTCCCCCTACACCGATATATCCGTTGAAATACCGGGCAAGTTGCTGATTCACCTGATCTGTCTCGTAGGCAGCGAAACCGGAATCGGTGACGTAATAAAGTGCGGAACCCTCTTCGTTTGCCATGGCTTCCTCTATGGGGAGAGCAACACGTATAGCCTCACGTCCACGCTGTTTATTGACTATAATTGCCTGAACCTCCTCAAACGGTTCTGCCGTATCGCTGTAGATATATACATTTCCCAAAAGGACATTCTTATAATAGGCTCCGTTTTCATCCTGAACATTATCTACAAGGCCATGCGATTTAAATCCAATTTTAAGTTCCGTATCGTTTTCGCTGAATGTCTTATGAGCTGCTATGGGGAGATCTCCTTCATTGCCGGCTGCCACAACTATACTGACCGGAACATTAGGCTCGCTTTCCTCGATAATGTAATCCATGAATTGCGAGATGGTCGACGTGCCGTCGTGCGGGCCTATGTTGGTGCCGAGCGAAAGATTGATCACGACAGGAGTCACTTTACCCGTTTCCTCTGCAACGTATGCTCCATAATTAAGAATGTCGGCAATTCCATAGGCCATAAGCATGTCGGTCTCAGCTCCGCAGGCAATGGAGATTTCGGAATCATAGGCCACGCCGTACCAGGGATTATCTATCTCGCTCACTTCCGGGATGAGGTTTTTGGACCCCTCCGGATTCGAGACAATACTACCGGCCTTTATCTTGCCGCGATAGCCTCCGGCCATTATACCCAAAGTATGGGTGCCATGAAACGTTTCGGAACTCTCTGTATCGATCTGCGGCAGATAGTCAGGGCCATAATTCTCCTGATTATATCCGGAAGAGGTGCGTCGGAAATAACAGAAGTTGCCTATACGCGAGGTGCCGTCTTCTTTCTTAAAGTTCACGTGATTGGGATCGAAACCGCCATCCACGATTCCGGCTATCACTCCTTTCCCGGAAAAAGCACGGGGAAGCTCGACTGCATTATGAATGGGATCGACGTTGGAAAGAGTGCGCACACGTTCCAGCTTAGGTTTGAGCGATTGCTCTATCTTTATGGCTTCAACAGCCTCCATCAGATTGAGACTGTCCAAGGCTGCATCCGTAAGTTCGGCCATAACGGTGTTGCCAAAGTGCATCTTGATTTCCACACCATCAATCGCCACTTCTTCAGCCTTATGACCCGGACTCAACTTAATCCAGGCACCTCGCTTCTCATCACTCTCCTTTGCCTTGACACGGCTTATCTTTATTTTGTCGTTCCCTTCTCTGATGATGGAGATGCCGTTTTTTGCTGCTCTTACGGCAGTCCGGCCTCCCAAGTCGACTTTCGACTGCGAAAAAGCTCCCGCGACTCCCCCTGAAACAACAATCGCCGCTATTAAAAGGTGTTTTTTCATTTTACACGTAATTTATCCAAGATTCCCTTCTTGATAGATAATACATTTCATTACATCCCCGTCCGGTTGCAGACGGAGATGTAATGAGAATAGTGTCTATCAAAAATTTATCAATATTTTTTCCGGAAGTTTATTTTATAATAACTTTCTTACCATTGACAATATACATTCCGGCAGGAAGGTGGTTGATTTCGCTGTCAGCTGCTTTATCAAGAACCTTGATACCCTGAAGATTAAATACATTTACCTTTCCATCAGCAGCAGCCCCGATTTCAGCGACACCGGTTCCGATTCCTTTTTTAACAGCTATTTCTGTATCTCCGGTAACGGGGATGATCACTCTTCCGCTTTCATCCGGTTCAACGGAAGCTCCTCCGGCAGTCACTACAAATGGCACCTGACTTGCACGCGGAGCTGCCGAGTAGGATGCCGGGGCTGCTTCCTGCGGAGCTGCACTGATCACGATATGAGTGCCATGATGGACATCAAAGGTGCTCGCTGACATCTCAGTTACATAGTCGGCATGAACGAGTGCCTCTGCCGATTCTTCAATTGAAAGAGTTACGGAATGCGACTCCGGCTCGTTCATGAAGAGCTTCAACACGCTGCCATCTTCCATATCCGATGTAGCGGGATAATTTCCATAGCTATTGGTTATCAACTCTCCATCGAGATAAACCTTGGGTGAGATTGAATAATCGGATCCATAGAGGCTCATTGAGAGAGGAAGATCGTTTTTATTGAAATTGATGAAATTATACCCTGTCTCAAGATTGATGGTCTTTCGCTGATAGTTGCTTGTCTGTGCAAGCGTGATCTGCTTATAATTCCAAATACCCTCTTCAACGAACACAACCATCTGCTTGTCGCGGAGATATTCCTCCAAAACCACTTCAACCTCTATAACTCCATCAACTGCCGTAAGCGAAGAAAGATAGAATGAGTTACTCAATTGTGTCTCACCATTCCATATTTCCACAAGATCATAACCCTCGGCCGGACTGATCTCAACACGATCCCATCCACGAGGAATTTCAACGGTGGTCTCTGCACCGGTGAGCTCAATCTGATTACTGTAATTAGCTTTGACAATCAGATGTTCCCATTCTCTACAGCTGAACTTGACGTTGAATGGCTGGTAGGCTTCGGCATCTATCTCGATGGTAAAACCGCTTGCATCTGTCACATTGCCGTTGTAATATAGGTAACTGCTGCTTAAATCCATCGGCTCCCCATTAATCTTTATGGATTTGATATCGTATGACTGGGTATCAAAGGTCATGTATATCTGAGCTCCAAGAGGCACCGTGTAGCCGGCGGCCGACCATACGCTCCGTGCTATCTCAGGACCGTCTACCCTCAGGCTTGATATAACACCCTCTGTTCCCTCCTGAGTGAACGTAGCGGTAAACGGCACATCAACCTGCGGGAAATCTACCTCAATCTTGATTACATCTCCATCGTTAAGCTCGTTAATCTTCCAGTCGGAACCGTCGCGGGAAGCCTCGACACCATTGACGGTCACTTTATAGAGACTCTTGCTGTAGTTGTTATGTTTCAAGGTGAGTGGAAGTTCATCGGCACTGAACTTGAAATCGTCAAGTTCCTCCTGTTTTACAGTCACGTCTCCCTTACGGGTGATCTTTACCGCCGATTTATCTCCATCTACTTCTATTGTAGCTGTCTTATCGCGCTTCTCAGCATAGCTGAATGTATTTATGGTAAATGTCTTGGAGACGAAGTAGGTTCCGCTATAGATCGAAATGTAGGAAGGTGTCTGAGGGAGGAGAGTATTGCCATCAACCTCTACCGATTCAATTCCATAACCCTCATTGGCGTTAATATTGATAGTGGTGTTATAGGTCGGGATGGTTATTTGCCAGGCTCCATCTGTCTGATTTTCCTTACGGTAATATGAATAATTATGGGTGGTAAACAGATAAACATGATCTCCGTCGCCAACAAATGTGAATACCTTTTGTGCCACAGGATTTGTCTCCACAAAAATGATATCGCCGTCTGCATAGTCGGAAAATACCATTTCGAAAGACTTAACCTTGCTCGTACCGGCTATCGCTGTGCCGTTTTTGCGTATCTCGGCAATTTCAAAACCTTCATTCGGCGTCAAATGGAGATTACCGGAGTCTTCAGTCATTCAAGTTCCACCGGGCTATCCACCGGAAGATTGCCCCATGCTGACTGTGGTGTTATGAGCATGACGGCATTTGAATTGTTACATTGAAATTTGACCGTCTTGGCCGAAAGATTGAATGACAGCATGACGGCCATCATCAATAAGATTAAAGGATAAAATTTTCTCATATAAAAAGCATGTTGGGTTAATAAAATATTTAAAAGGATAACTGAATGCTACAAAACAAGGCAAATGATGAAAAATCAGAATCTTTTTTACTCGTTTTCCTTACATTTTTATTGGGTGCAAATTTAAAAATTATTTTTTATTCCAACAAAATTATTTATG
>CAZOPN010000064.1:0-14597 GCA_964581685.1 uncultured Sangeribacter sp.
ATGAATATATTTTCCTTCGTTCCGCAAAGAAATTATTACAAAAATAAAGTGGCATATAGTATAAATTAATTTCGAACACCTACTTATATGATAAAGATAGATATAATTGGGAGAGGCAATGTGGGCAAGCATTTGGCCAAAGCTTATGAGAATAAGGCAGACGTTGTGCTTGTTGATCCCAGAACGTTTGGTGGACTGAGACAAGACGCTGATTTTTATCTTATCTCAGTGTCGGATAATGCTATCCTTGAAGTTACAAACCATCTGTATACTGAATTATCCCCCTCTAAACGAATGTTAGCGAAAGATGATAAAAACAATACTCATGGTGCTCCCACTCCAATTGTAGCCCATACTTCCGGCTCCGTTCCGGCCCGGGTTCTTTCTGTCTTTCCACGGTATGGAGTTTTTTATCCTCTGCAGACGTTTACCGCAAATAGACCACTGGAATATTTAGTGATTCCTTTTTTCATTGAAGGCAATACAGAAGAGGTTAAATATAGATTGATGAGTCTTGCCGGGATTATATCTGAGAAAGTTACGGAAGCTGATTCAGATTTAAGAAGAGAATTGCACGTTGCTTCAGTTTTTTCATGTAATTTTGTAAATCATCTCTGGGCGTTATCATATCGCTATCTTGCAGAAAGAGGAATAGATTTTTCTCTCCTGTATCCCTTAATTTCAGAAACGGTTTCAAAAATTAAGGATACAGATCCGGCTCTTATGCAGACAGGACCTGCTTCCAGAGGAGACTCCAACGTGATATCCCGACATATTAAGATGTTAGAAGATAAGCCGGAAATGCAGACGCTCTATACATTGCTGAGTGAATCGGTGATAAATTTAAAAAATAAAATGAACAAAAGCTGATAAGAAATGAGTGGAATTAATTATGATTTAAAGAAAATCAAAGGAATAGCTTTTGATGTTGATGGTGTATTATCACCATCAACCATACCCGTTTCAGAAGCCGGAGATCCTGTCAGGATGGTAAATATCAAGGATGGTTATGCGCTGCAGCTGGCCGTAAAAAAAGGTTTGAAAATAGCAATAATTACCGGTGGAGATTCACAGGCAGTAAAAAAACGTTATGAGAAGCTCGGAATAAAGGATATTTTTCTTAAAGCTTCAAAAAAAATTGGTATATTTGAAGATTGGATGGAGAAGGAGGGGCTGAATCCGGATGAAGTAGCCTATATGGGTGATGATATTCCGGATCTGGTATGCATGAGAAAAGCCGGACTTCCTTGTGCTCCCTATGATGCTGCGTCGGAAGCTCGTGCAACAGCTATATATGTTTCCCGCTTTACGGGTGGATATGGATGTGCCAGAGATCTGCTGGAACAGATTTTGAAAGCACAAGGACTCTGGCTCTCTGACGATCGAGCATTCGGATGGTGATTCAGTCCTATATAAGTAGAAAGAGTTAAAAAGGTGCTAATATGCTTGAGAATTTGAAGAATTATCATATTAAACTTGCCAGCAAATCGCCTCGTCGGCGTGAGTTGCTGGCACAGTTACGCATCCCTTTCAACTGCGTTAATATCGGTGGTCTTGAAGAAACGTACCCGTCAGAAATGCCGGTTACGGAAATTCCTCTTTTTCTTGCAAACCGTAAGGCAGATGCATATATCGACCGTATAAATGATAAAGATATGATTATTACGGCCGATACTCTCGTAATATGCGGAGATCGTGTCTGCGGCAAACCCTCTGATGTAGAAAGTGCGGTGCAAATGTTGATGAGTTTGTCAGGGAAAGTTCACAAGGTCGTTACCGGAGTCTGCATACTTACTAAAACACGTCGAACATCATTTACTTCTCAGACAGATGTTAAATTCGCTGAACTCAATGAAAGCGAAGTTAGATATTATGTTGATAATTTCATGCCTCTCGACAAGGCAGGCTCCTACGGAATTCAGGAATGGATTGGTTGTGTGGCGGTCGAAAAAATTGACGGAAGTTTCTATAATGTGATGGGGCTTCCTGTTCACCGCCTGTACCAGGAATTGAAATTATTCTGATAGACCACTATGTCTGGAAAATTCAAAAACTATTCTAACACAATAACAATGTTAATCTTTTAAAACATGAAAGCTTTATTAATCGGACTAACGGTTCTGGCGATATCCGCACCGGCGGTTTCAGCTAAAACTCAGTCCCCTACCCGAAATGTAATCGAGCAGGGAACGAAATGGCTTGATACCGAGGGGAACCCCGTTAATGCCCATGGTGGAGGTATACTTTACCATAATGGCAAGTATTATTGGTATGGCGAGTATAAAAAGGGCGAGACAATTCTTCCGGACTGGGCAACCTGGGAGTGTTATCGTACCGATGTCACCGGTGTCGGGTGTTATTCCTCACCGGATATGGTGAATTGGACATTTGAAGGAATTGTTCTTCCGGCTGTGCCTGATGACAAATCTCATGATCTTCATCCAAGCAAAGTGCTTGAACGTCCGAAAGTTGTATATAACCCAAAGACCGGGAAATTCGTGATGTGGGCACATGTGGAGAGTGCTGATTATGGAAAAGCCGCTGCCGGGGTAGCTGTTGCCGACTCCCCTGTCGGTCCGTTTACATATCTTGGCAGTTTCCGACCGAATAATGCTATGAGTCGTGATCAGACGGTATTTGTTGATGATGATGGCAAGGCTTATCAGTTTGCATCTTCCGAAAATAATCAGACGCTTTATATCAATGAACTTACTGATGATTTCCTTCGTCCGACAGGTAGATATACACGTAATTTTATAGGTGCGGCTCGTGAAGCTCCGGCTGTTTTCAAACACGATGGGAAGTATTATATGCTTTCTTCCGGTTGCACCGGTTGGGATCCAAACTCTGCCGAGCTGGCAGTCGCTGACTCTATTATGGGTGAATGGAAAGTAATCGGCGACCCATGTACAGGACCTGATGCTGATAAAACTTTCTACGGACAAAGCACATACGTTCAGCCGGTTTATGGGAAGAAAGGTCTTTACATTGCAATGTTCGATAAATGGAATAAAAAAGATCTTGAGGATTCCCGTTATATATGGTTGCCTATTGATTTTTCCAATGGCAAGATCACCATTCCCTGGAAAGAGAAATGGAGTCCGGACGATTATGCAGATCAGCCCCGTTTTGAAGCCGGTAATGGAACGTTCCTTCTTAATGGCGAGCCGTTTGTTGTAAAAGCAGCTGAGTTGCACTATCCGCGCATTCCGCGAGAATATTGGGAACACCGCATTAAGATGAGTAAAGCTCTCGGAATGAATACAATTTGTCTTTATACATTCTGGAACGCACATGAACCTGAAGAAGGAAAGTTTGATTTTTCCGGTCAGAACGACCTGCGGGAGTTTATCAAACTCTGCCAGAAAAATGACATGAAGGTTATCTTACGCCCGGGTCCATACGTATGTGCTGAATGGGAAATGGGTGGTCTCCCATGGTGGTTACTTAAGAAGAAAGATATCCGTCTTCGTGAGAACGATCCATACTTCCTTGAAAGAGTGGATAAATTTCAGAAAGCAGTTGCCGAACAAGTAGGCGATTTAACGATTGCAGACGGTGGCCCGATCATTATGGTTCAAGTGGAGAATGAATATGGATCATACGGTGAAGACAAACCTTACGTATCCAATATCCGCGATATGCTCCGTAATAATTTTGGAGAAAATGTAACTCTTTTCCAATGTGACTGGTCGTCTAATTTCGAAAAGAATGGACTTGATGATCTTATCTGGACAATGAATTTTGGAACAGGTGCAAATATAGATCAGCAATTTGCTCGTCTGAAAGAGCTTCGTCCGGAAAGTCCTTTGATGTGTTCAGAGTTCTGGAGCGGTTGGTTTGACAAATGGGGAGCCAATCATGAAACTCGTCCTGCTGCCGACATGATAGCCGGTATCGATGAGATGTTGTCAAAGGGTATCTCGTTCTCATTATATATGACACATGGCGGTACCAACTGGGGTCATTGGGCCGGTGCCAACTCTCCCGGCTTTGCTCCGGATGTCACTTCTTATGATTATGATGCTCCGATTAATGAACAGGGTGCACCCACTCCTAAATATTGGGAACTTCGTAAAGCTCTTGCCAAATATACAGATGGTAAGCAAGCTCCGGTTCCTGATCCTATTAAAACAATAGCAATCCCTGAGTTCAGCTTTACAGCAGTTGCTCCCCTCTTCTCTAATCTTCCCGAGTCGAAAAAAGATAAGGATATTAAGACTATGGAGGAATATGATCAGGGATTCGGAAGCATTCTCTACCGTACGGTAACTCCCGCTACCAAAGGCGCATGTGTCCTGACTGTCAGAGATGCCCATGACTATGCACAGGTTTTCCTTGATGGCAAATATATCGGCAAACTTGACCGTCGCAATGGCGAACGTCAGCTTACTCTTCCCGAACTCAAGGAAGGACAGACTCTGGATATACTCGTTGAGGCTATGGGACGTATTAACTTTGGCCGAGCAATCAAGGATTTCAAAGGAATTACAGATAAAGTCACTTTAACTGAGAAACGCGGTGACCGTGATTTCGTATGCGATCTCAAGAACTGGGAAGTATTTAACCTTCCGGATACAGAGGAGTTCTATGAATCAATGCAGTTTGTGCCTGTCGCTTCTGTAAGTGCCGATAACGGCGGCCGTCTCCCAATTGGTGTATATGAGGGAACTTTCAATGTTTCAAAACCCGGTGATACTTTCCTCAATTTTGAAACATGGGGTAAAGGTCTTGTTTATGTAAATGGTCATCCTCTCGGAAGAATCTGGGAAATCGGTCCTCAGCAGACGCTATATCTCCCCGGAGCATGGCTTAAGAAAGGCGAAAATAAAATTATGGTCTTTGATATCGTCGGACCGCGTGAGGTGAAGAGTTTTGGACAGAAAAATCCTGAACTTGATAAACTCCAGGTTAAAAAGCCGCTTGTTCATCGCGAAAAAGGACAGAATCTTGATCTTTCCGCTGAGAAACCTGTTCTTACGGCAACCTTCCCTGGTGGCAATGGTTGGAAAGAGATAAAGCTTCCTGCTCCTGCATCGGGTCGATATATCTGTCTTGAAGCCGACAGCTCAATTGATGGAAAAGATCTTGCTGCTATTGCCGAACTTTACCTTCTTGATGAGAATGGAGAACGTCTTTCCCGTGAACCTTGGGTTGTAAATTATGCCGACAGCGAGGATGTGGATGGCGTGAACCGCTCTGGAGATAAAGTGTTTGATCTTCAGGAATCCACTTATTGGAGCACAGTGAAAGGCACCCCCTATCCTCATTATCTTGTTATAGATCTCGGCGGAGATCATACAATCTCTGCTATTCAGTATCTTCCCCGTATGGAAGCTGAGGTGCCCGGGGCTATCAAGGATGTAAAACTTTTTGTAAAGGCAACTCCTTTTAAATATTGATTTATTAGAAATACTTAAAGAAATTAAAAGCGGATACCCGGACGGGTATCCGCTTTTAATTTCTTATTTATGATTCGTTGCCTTAAAGTATGTAAAAAATAGTAGTATGTATTGCATACTTCTATTTTTTACTATAATTTTGTTACAATTTCAAATCTCATTCGTCTATTATATGAAAAAGGATAAAATATGTATATAACCACGATTCTTTTTTCATAATATTTCAGGTTTGCCCGCGCTACTGAAATATTTTATAATAAGATTTAAAATACTGATTTAGATAATTTATAAAAAAGTCATGAAAATTAGCTTAAGAAATTTGTGTTGCATTTCAGTTTTCTCAATATGTTTTTTCCCTGCTCTGGCAGAAGAGAAAGCCGATTCACTATCAAGTGTGCTGAAAACTGAAAATGTAGCTGTTGCGGATTCCACAGCCAATGAAGATATCATCCTTGACGATTTTGTTATAGAAACAAAGAAAAAGCTTATTCAGAGCGATGGGGCGACTCTAACATACAATGTGGAGGAAGATCCGGAAGCGGCCACCAATTCAACACTGGAGATTCTTCGGAAAGTTCCCGGAGTAACAGTTGATGCAGAGGATAATGTGAAAGTTAATGGTCAGTCGAGTTTTAAAATCTATCTTAACGGCCGGGAAGACCCTATGATGTCGGGAGATATAAAGGCTATCTTGAAATCCATGCCTGCCTCCTCTATTAAGAAAATAGAGGTTATTTCTGAGCCCGGAGCCAAATATGAAGCTGAAGGAGTCGGTGGGATACTAAATATTGTCACCATTTCTCGTCAGGCACTTGAGGGCTATATGGCCAATATCAATTATAATGTAAACAAGCAGGGAATGGGAGGTTCGGTTTATGCAAGAACAAAGATAAACAAGGTTACGGGAAGCGCAAATGTGAATTATAGTAACGGTCGTCTGTTTCATCATTACTCAGACAGTCATGGGGAGTACGAAAATTTTAACTCCGACAGTCAGCACCTTCGTGTGACCGATTCCCGAAACCGAAATGGCTGGGACTACATCGGGGGTAATATTAATCTTTCGTGGGAGCCTGATACTCTAAACCTTTTTACTATAGGAGCAAATATTCGTTCAAATACCTGGGGGAGTAAATCCGAGCAGACAGTGACAATGTATGATATTGATATGAATAAGTCATGGGGTATGGTGAGAAATACTGTGCCTGATGGAATATGGCGTGGAGGTTCGGCTCAGGTTTCCTATCAGCATACGTTCAGGAAGCCCGGACATAACATCATAGCAACTTATTCTTTTGAATATGGGAAAGATGCTAATAATTCGGAGATTTATACCACGGATATTTATGGCGAACCGGATTATGTATTTCCTTATACCAACAGTATTTCCGGTTCTCATTCCGATAGACATATTTTTCAGTTAGACTATGTAAATCCATTTAACAAATCGCATACACTGGAAGCCGGTGCAAAAGGCACCTTCTATACCGATCATGGTGATAGCGCCCCCTGGTATGGCACTACCGCTGAGGATGCGGCCATTGATGAAAGTCAGCATGTAAAACTAAATCAATTCCGGGATATTTTTGCACTCTATGCTTCTTATTCGGGCAACTACGGTAATAAATGGACTACCCGTATTGGTTTACGATATGAATATACTCATACCGGAATAAGATATAAGATTGGTAATTTCCAAGACTTTACCACCATCCTTAATGATCTTGTGCCTAATGCATCCCTTACATATAAATTTAACGATATGTCCAACCTGAGATTTGCTTATCAGATGCGAATCTCGCGCCCAGGTCTCGGAGTGCTTAATCCATATCGCAATCTGACTACTCCAGGCGTAGTGTCTTACGGAAATCCTGATCTGAAGAGTGAAAAGAACCATGGGATGTCTGTGGCTTATTCAAATTATGGCGGAAAACTTAACGGATCTTTTAAGGTAAGTTACAATTATTCCGGCAACAGTATAACTGATATTATTTTTAGCCAAAACGGTCTGCTCAATACAACATTCGCCAATGTAGGAAGCATAAACAGAGTGGATTTCCAGTTGAATTTAAACTGGAATGTTACGAATATGCTTAATTTCTCTTTGTGGCTATCGGAAAACTATGTCCACATGCAGGCTGAAAGTGAATTGTTAAAAGCAAAAAGAGTGAATTGGCAGACATATCTGAACCTTAATGGCGATTATATGCTTCCATGTAAGATTCGTATCTCGGCTTACGGCGGCTTCGGTACTCCCTGGGCCGATCTTCAGTCAAAGGGTTCATCTTGGTATTATTATGGGGTCGGTCTTTCACGCTCGTTCCTGAAAGAGGATGCTTTGACAATAAATCTCAGTACACAAAACTTTGCTCCGGCTTATCGACAAAGCAGTTGGACGCAAGTTAGTGAAACGGCGCGTATCTATTCCTCATATCGCTTTAGTCAATGGGGGTTCGGTTTTGGAATATCCTGGCGATTCGGAGGCCTTAAGAGCGATGTGAAAAGGACAAACGCCGTAATAGAAAGTGAAGATGTATCTAACGGCGGAGGTGGTAACAAGAATTAATATGAAAGAATCATGCACCGGGGGAGGTAATATACCGAATACAAAATCACAAATGCGCAAGGGTATCCTTGAATATTGTATTCTTTTGATTTTAAAATATAAAAAAGTCTATTCAAATGATATACTGGAACAGCTTAAAGCATCCGGAATGGAAATTGTTGAGCCGACGTTGTATACTCTTCTAAAACGACTCATCAAGGAGGAAAAAGTAAGCTATATCTGGCATGAATCGCCTAAAGGACCACCTCGAAAATACTATTCGATAACTGATGTTGGCCGGTCAGCACTTGAGAAGCTTGATGAGGCGTGGATGGAGATGAATCGTTCTGTGAGCGGGATCCGAGGGGGATTAGATGCGATATAATAAATTTGAATAATTGCTTAATTATGATTAAATTCGCATTTTAGGATAAATTATCCCGTAAAAGTGAATATAGCAATTATTGTACTATGATATTTAACAAGCTGTTTTCTAAAAAGAAGAAGGAAACTCTCGACAATGGTCTGCAGAAGACTAAAGAAGGAGTATGGAGCAAAATCACGCGTGCTGTAGCGGGAAAAAGCAAGATTGACGAGGATGTGCTCGATAATCTTGAGGAGGCTTTTATCACAAGTGATGTAGGTGTGGACACTACACTCAAGATAATTGAGCGTATCGAAGCTCGGGTGGCTCGTGATAAGTATGTCGGAAGCGATGAACTGCGCGCTCTTCTTTGTGAAGAAATCTGTGATTTGCTTGCTAAGCCTGTACAGAGCGTCTCGGAAATAGCTGATTTTAAAATTCCGGATGGTGTGCGTCCATACGTCATACTTGTTGTTGGCGTAAACGGTGTGGGCAAGACCACAACTATTGGAAAACTTGCATATCAATATAAACAGGCCGGATACAAGGTTGTACTTGGAGCTGCTGATACATATCGGGCAGCTGCAATAGAACAACTTGAGATCTGGGGTGAACGTGTTGGTGTGCCTGTAATCAAACAGAAGCAAAATAGTGATCCGGCTGCGGTTGCTTTCGATACTGTAAGTTCTGCCAAGGCTCATGGTGCTGATGTGGTGATTATTGATACGGCAGGCCGTTTGCATAATAAGGTGCATCTTATGAATGAATTGACAAAAGTCAAGAATGTCATGAAGAAGGTTGTACCGGAAGCCCCGCAGGAGGTACTTCTTGTGCTTGATGGATCTACAGGACAGAATGCTTTTGAGCAGGCACGCCAGTTCAGTGCTGCTACTGAGGTGAACACTCTTGCTGTCACAAAGCTTGATGGCACCTCTAAAGGGGGCGTGGTGATCGGTATAAGTGATCAATTGAAGATTCCTGTAAAATATATTGGTTTGGGTGAAAAGCTCGATGATTTACAGATATTTGATGCGCAGGAATTTGTTAAGTCACTTTTCGGAGACGCACTTTGATATAATGCGGTTATGTCGTGAGATTTAATGTTTCCCTCTATGTCTTTTAAGAAGAATAAGATAGATATAATTTCTATGGGTTGCTCCAAGAATCTTGTTGATTCGGAGCGGCTCATAAAACGTCTTGAAGCCAAAGGATATACTGTTGAACATAATCCTGATAAGCCCGATGGTGAATATGTTGTAGTGAATACGTGTGGATTCATTGCAGATGCGAAAGAAGAATCTGTCAATATCCTCCTTGAATTAGGAGAACTTAAGAAGCGGAGTGCTATCGGACGGATAGTGGCGATGGGTTGTCTCAGTGAACGTTATAAGGATGTTCTTCCTTCGGAGATGCCTGAAGTGGATGTTTGGATAGGTAAGTTTAATTGGAGTGAGTTCGTGAATTCACTGCCTGACCTTACAGAAAAAATACATTCTGTACCACGTGATTGGGAACGTGTGCTTACTACTCCCCCACATTCTGCATATTTAAAGATTTCGGAAGGATGTAACAGATTTTGTGCGTTCTGTGCAATTCCTCTGATAACGGGAAGACATAAGTCGCGTCCTATTGATGAGATAGTTGAAGAAGTAACTGAATTAGTATCGGAGGGTGTCAGAGAATTCAACATTATAGCGCAAGATCTCTCTTCGTATGGTCTGGATATTTATGGGGATAAGAAATTGGCTGAACTTATAGATAGAATTGCAGCTGTTCCCGGGGTTGATTGGATCCGCCTTCATTATGCCTATCCCGCTGATTTTCCATACGATGTGCTGGATGTAATGGCCCGTCGCCCCAATGTCTGCAAATATATTGATATTGCTTTGCAACATATTTCAGACAATGTTTTGAAAAATATGCGGCGTCATATCAGCGGGGAAGAGACCTCAGCTCTCCTTGCAGAGATGCGTAGACGTGTGCCGGGAATAAAAATCCGCACCACAATGATGGTTGGATTTCCCGGAGAGACAGAGGCTGATTTTGAGGAGCTGATGGAGTTTGTGAGAACACAGAAATTTGATCGACTTGGTGCGTTTGCCTATTCTGAAGAGGAAGATACCTGGGCAGCCCAAAATCTGGAAGATAATGTGCCCGAAGATGTCAAGCAGAAACGTCTTGACAGGCTTATGGAACTTCAGGAGAATATTTCTGAAGAATTGAATAGAGACTTAATAGGACGCAGGATTAAACTTATCGTTGATGAAATTGACGGAGATATAAGACTTTGCAGGTCGGAATGGGATAGTCCGGAAGTCGATTGTCTTTTTGAGATAGAAGGTTCGTCGGCTCTTCCGGGAGATATGATTGAAGCGGAGATTACGGAAGCAACAGCTTTCGATCTTCGTGGTCGCCAAGTTTAATATCTTATGAATTCTTTTTTTGCTTACAGGATGCCCGACAGCAAAGGGATTAAGTCGTTTTTGGCTTCGAAGACTCTTCCCGGAATAGTACCCGGTGGTTTTTGCGTATGCTCCTTTGATCCGGATTCCTTGAGTATCTTTACCATCCCGGCCGAGACATCCGCGACACTTCAAACCATTGCGGAAGAATGGAGCAACCTGGCAGATATGGAGGGGTTGTTCCCCTATCCGGCCGTTTCTACCTCGCGAAGTGATCATAAGCGGGAAGTGGAAAATATCGTTGGGCTGATTGGAATTGATTCTCGAAAGAAAGTGGTTGCCGCGCGGGTTGTTCTCGAAAAAGTATCTATTGATTTAACTGAATTATTTCTTGCTCTTTGCGATAGGTATCCCTCAGCTTTTGTTTTTCTATTCTTTACCCCCCAAAGCGGCTGCTGGATAGGTGCCTCTCCGGAACTACTTCTTAAGAAGAGCGCGTCCCTGATTAGTACCGTTGCGTTGGCGGGCACACGCTCGGTGGATTCTCCGGGGCCTTGGGATCAGAAAAATATCGAAGAGCAGCGGGTTGTTTCGGAATATATTTGCGAAGTTCTTGACAGATATTGTGTGAATGTCGAATGTTCTGACACGTATACGGCTAAGGCCGGGCCGGTGGAACATATCAAGAATGATATATCAGGAATTCTGCCGTCAGGTAATGAGGTTTCTGTTCTGACCGAGCTCCTGTCTGATCTCTCTCCTACTCCGGCTTTATGCGGATATCCCAAAAGGGAGGCTTTGGAGATAATATCTGTCAATGAGAATTTTTCAAGAGCATATTATGGAGGATTCTGCGGACCGGTCAATGAAGTGGGTGATTTTTCATTTTATGTAAATCTTCGTTCTATGTGGGTTCGACATGATAAGACAGCTCTTTTTGTTGGTGGCGGTATCACACGGTTCTCCACGCCGGAGGCAGAATGGCAGGAGACGGAAAAAAAGAAAACAACTCTTCTGTTTTAAATAAAAATGTGAAAAAGTAGGTACTGATTGATAATAGAAATTTCTAACATAACTCTAAAATAAAGAATTAGAATGAAAGTCAGATCAATGTTAATTGCATCAAGTCTGGTTGCTCTTTCGGTTTCGGCCCAGGAACATCTAAAGAGTCTTGATGCATCAGGAATCGACGATAAAATTCCGGCAAAGACCGATTTTTATCGTCATGTGAATCAGAAGTGGATGGATTCTCATCCCCTGACTCCCGAGTATTCGCGTTACGGTCAGTTTAATATCCTTAATGATTCGAGCAATAACCGTGTTCGCCGAATTGTAACAGGATTAGCAGCAAAAAATCCGGAAAAAGGAACCAATGCGTATAAGATTGCAACTCTATATGAAGCAGGTATGGATTCGGTGCGTCGAAATAAACTTGGTGCCGAACCTATAAAAAAAGATCTTGCACATATCGAGAATACTCCTTCTTCCGGGATGGATGATCTTTTCCTTTGGATGCATAAGAATTGGTCGTCTCCTCTGGTGGGAGTCGGGCCGATGGAAGATCTTGCAAACAGCAATGTTTACGCGATGTATGTCAGTGCCGGTAACTTGGGCCTCGGCGACCGAGACTATTATTTGCTCAGCGACAAGCGTAATAAGGATGTACGTACGGCATACGAGAAGCTTATCGAGAAAGATATGATTCTTGCCGGTTATTCCAAGAAAGACGCTAAGAGAATTGTTAAGAACGTGATGAAGATCGAGACTCTTCTTGCTGATTCAACATGGACTCGCGAAGAGAGTCGAAATATCCCGGCTATGTACAATCCCCGCTCAATTGCTCAGCTGAAAGATATGTATCCTAACCTGCCATGGGATCGTTTCTTTGTGGAGACTATGGGAATTGAAACTCCCGAAAACGTAATTGTTACGGAGATTAATACGGTGAAGCAAGCTGACAATCTGATGAAAAGTCTTACTGACAGAGAGAAGAAAGATTATTATCTTTGGAAATATGTCAGCTCGGCAGCTCCCTATCTCAGTGACGATTTTGCCGATGCTTCATTTGAGTTTCAGAAGGTTTTCAGCGGGGTTGAACAGCAGCGTCCTCGCTGGAAGAAATCTCTCGGAACTGTTGAGGGTATTATGGGAGAGGGAATTGGAGAGCTTTATGTTGCAGAATACTTCCCTGAGAGTTCAAAGGTCTATATGGAGGGTCTTGTTGAGAATCTTCGGAACGCACTCGGCAAGCACATCATTCACCTCCCCTGGATGAGTGATGATACAAAAGTGCAGGCACTTAAAAAACTCAATGCGATCACAGTTAAGATAGGTTATCCTGACAAATGGAAAGACTATTCCCTACTTGAGGTTGATCCGTCTCTCTCTTATTGGGAAAACGTACATAACGCTAATATGTGGGCTCAAGACCGTTATCTTGAAAAATGGGGTAAACCGGTGGATAAGACTGAATGGGGAATGACACCTCAAACAATAAATGCCTACTATAATCCTATGGCTAATGAGATTGTTTTCCCGGCCGGAATCCTGCAGGCTCCATTCTATGATCCTGCTTCGAGCGATGCTGAAAATTATGGTGGAATCGGTGTAGTGATCGGACATGAGCTTACTCATGGCTTTGATGATCAGGGCTGTAACTTTGATGCGCAAGGAAATATGGTGAATTGGTGGACAGAAGAGGATGCGGCTGCATTCAAAAATCTTACAAAAGGTCTGGCTGATCAATATAGCGCAGTGGAGGTGCTTCCCGGACTTATGGCAAATGGAGATTATACTCTTGGCGAAAATATCGCAGATCAGGGTGGCTTGAGAATTGCTATGACCGCATTCCTTGATTCCCAGAAGAAAAAAGGTGTTGATATCGCCTCCGAAGAAGCCAAGATTGATGGAATTGACCCGATGAAAGTGTTCTATCTCAATTTTGCTAATCTTTGGGCAAACAATATCCGTCCGGAGGAGATTCGTTCTCTCACCACAGGCGATGTGCATTCTCTGGGTGTAAACCGTGTAAATGTTTCCCTTAAGAATATCGAACCATTCTTTGAGTCGTTTGGAATTGTTGAGGGAGATCCAATGTTCCGCCCTGCTTCTGAGCGCGTAATCATCTGGTGATAAATCAAACATTATCCAATTAAAAAGAGCTTCAATCAGTCGATTGAAGCTCTTTTTAATTGGATAAGTTATCTATTTAGGAATAAGTAAGTATTGAATCTCAAAAACGCATAAAAGAACGAGTTTTATTGTCTTAGATCTCAAATATTTAAATTTTAATATGTAAAGATAAGAAAAATCTCTGAAAATTCCCTATCTATAGCTCAAATAAAAATCACTGAACTACAGGTGGCAGCACAGGGATCTCATGTAATTTAAGTTTATTTAATCAATGTATGATTGCACGGCCTGTCCAAACAAACAATACACCTATGAGAAGACTCAATGTAAGATAGAGAAAGAATGTGATCCAATCCCCTTTATTGATTAATTCCAACATATCGTTGGAAAAGGTTGAGAAAGTAGTGAAACCTCCACAAAATCCTGTGATTAGCAACACATTCTCTTCTTGACTTATCATATTTGTTTTTTCAAAGAGTCCGAAAAAGAGCCCGAAGATAAAGCATCCGATAATATTAACGAGAAATGTTCCCCAGGGGAAAGGCCCATGAAATATTCCGGCAGACCATTTATTTATCAGAAACCGCCCGCATGTCCCCACAAATCCGCCGGCTCCGGCAATAAGCATCAATTTTATCATTAGTCTCAGTTTTTTACATGCCTCACATAAGTAAGCAATGAAAATTTATAAATGGAATCTTAGAGCCCATCTCATAAATTTGAGTGCCCCTGGGGTCGCTGGGTTGGAGCGA
>CAZOPN010000065.1:0-13387 GCA_964581685.1 uncultured Sangeribacter sp.
CGGCTTTAAGAGAAGCTGAGACATCAATTATCCGTTGATTTGAGGAACCACGGAAAAGGAGATCCGGATCCCGTAAGGAAAATGCAAAAGGGGAGTCGACAACAACATTTATCTTATCCATAACCTTTCTTAATACAGGAGATTCGATAATCTCCTCCCACGTAAACCCCGTATAGAGCCAGACTGTGTGTCCTTCCTGTCTGATCAGAGAGGCCAATTCATACGTGAATTCAGGTCGATATAATGGGTCGCCACCGCTAAGGGTTACATCAAAATCTTCTTCGCGGATAATTTCCATTAGTTGGTCGATAGTCATGGGTTGTCCTGCATCGAATGACCAGGATTCCGGATTGTGACAACCCTTGCAGCAGTGGAGGCATCCGGCAAAATAGACCGAGGTTCTAAACCCCGGTCCATCAACTGTCGTACCCTTGATTATATCAATAATGTTTGCTTTCATTTATGAACCACCCGATCGTTTAATTCCGCGAGTTTTCCGGAATTCCATCGATCAGTTGTGCCAACGAGGTAGCCGGTGATACGCTGAATGGTTTCAAATCTTTCTCCGCACTTCGGACAAGATGTCACATCTTTCACAGCATTTTCATATCCGCAGTTAGGACAGTGGTTACGATTATGGTTTACCGAACCATATCCCATATTATATTTATCCATCATATCAACGATCTGCATGATAGATTCTTCATTGTGGGTAGCATCGCCATCGATTTCAACGTAGAAGATATGTCCTCCACCGGTAAGTTCATGATATGGAGCTTCAACTTTTGCCTTATGGCGTGGTGAACAATGATAGTAAACCGGAACGTGATTGGAATTTGTATAATATTCCTTATCCGTGACACCAGGAATAATACCGAATGATTTGCGGTCTTTTTTTGTGAATTTACCCGATAATCCTTCGGCGGGGGTTGCGAGTACAGAATAATTGTGTTTATAAATTTCACAATATTCATTTACGCGGCTGCGCATGTGCTTTACAATGCGTAGACCGAGGGCCTGAGCCTCTTCGCTTTCACCATGATGTTTGCCAAGAAGGGCTATGAGACATTCTGCAAGACCGATGAATCCGATGCCGAGAGTTCCCTGATTTATCACTGATTCAATAGTATCATTTTTCTTAAGCTCTTCAGAACCATTCCAAAGCACTCCCATAACGAGCGGGAACTGCTTTGCAAACGCAGTTTTTTGGAATTCGAAACGTTCGTTAAGCTGACGAGCTGTAATATCGAGCACTTTGTCGAGTTTCTCAAAAAATCGTGTTATCCTCTCCTCCTTATCCCGGATGTTCATCTGTTCAATGGCAATTCTTACGATATTTATTGTAGAGAAGGAAATATTTCCACGACCGATAGAGGTTTTCTCTCCATAACGGTTTTCAAAAACCCTGGTTCGGCATCCCATTGTGGCAACTTCATATTTATATCTCTCAGGATCATCTGCGCGCCATTTGTCATGTTGATTATAGGTTGCATCAAGATTCAGGAAGTTAGGGAAGAAACGTTTTGCCGTTACTTTGCAGGCAAGACGGTAAAGATCGTAATTCGGATCTTCCGGAAGATAGCTTACACCTCTTTTCTTTTTCCAGATCTGAATAGGGAATATAGCTGTCGCTCCGTTACCAACACCGCGATATGTGGAATTTAGAAGTTCGCGGATCACGCAACGTCCTTCGGCAGAGGTGTCGGTTCCGTAATTAATAGATGAAAAGACAACTTGATTTCCACCTCGAGAATGAATTGTATTCATATTATGGATAAAGGCTTCCATTGATTGGTGCACTCTTTCCACTGTTTTGTTTACCGCATGTTGTACCAGTCTTTCTTCACCTTCAAGTCCATCGAGATCTTTTTTAATATAATCGTTCAAGGGAGCCTCATAAAGGTGAGAGAGATCTTTACCGGTAAGCTTCTCAAGGTTTATCACCTCCTCCTTAAACGAAGATCTTACAAAAGGAGCCAGGTAGAAATCAAAAGCAGGAATTGCTTGGCCGCCATGCATTTCATTCTGAGCGGTTTCAAGCGATATGCAAGCGATCACACTTGCAGTTTCAATTCTTTTTGCAGGGCGCGATTCGCCATGTCCCGCTACAAATCCGTTTTTAAGAATCTTATTGAGAGGATGTTGAACGCATGTAAGACTCTTCGTCGGATAATAATCCTTATCGTGGATATGCAGATAGTTGTTTTTTACCGCGTTCTTAACATCCGCACTCAGCAGATAGTCATCAACAAAAGGTTTTGTTGTTTCGCTCGCAAACTTCATCATCATACCGGCAGGGGAGTCGGTATTCATATTCGCGTTTTCGCGGGTTATATCATTGTTTTTAGCCTCAATAATCTCCAGAAACATATCACGTGTTTTGGCTCTGCGAGCAATCGAACGCTGATCGCGATAAGCTATATAACGCTTTGCAACATCCTTTCGAGACGATTTCATCAACTCGATTTCTATGCGGTCTTGAATGGCCTCGACGGTCATACGTTCGCCACCGGTCATTCCGACGCGATCCGTTATTTTTTCGATTAGCGCTTCATCTTCGCCCATTTCAGTTGTAAGCATGGCTTTTCTGATTGCGGCTTTGATTTTTTCTTCATTATAGCCGACAACACGGCCATCTCTTTTTACAACTATCTGAATCATTGTATGGTGGGATTATAAGGGTAAAAACTTTTAAAACATGTGTCGCTTAAACCGCTGCAAAGATAAGATAAGCTTCCAAATCAAGCAAATATTTTAACAATTTTATTGATAAGAAAAATCATTTTGGATAACTTTTATGCTGTGTTAAAATTGTAACATACTGATATATAGTTGTATGAAAAATATTTTGGAAAACTTTTGATAATTATTGAATATTATTGTATAATAAAAGTGTCGCGGAAAGAAAATCTCCCGCGACACTTAATATGATTTTCAAAAGTTTATAAATATTTTATCGAACGATGACTTTTCTGCCTCCGGCGATATAGACTCCGGGTGCCAGACCGATAAGTGCATCACTACGTTTTACATTATGTTTCACTACCAATCCGGTGATGGAAATAACATCTATATTCTCTTCATCAGTGTAGATGGAATTGACATCGGTAAGGTCGGTTGAATAGAAGAGGCGGAAATTATCAAAACACGTCCAATCAGAATCTTTAAAGATATTTTTTCGGACACCGATTCTAAGTGTACCGGGCTCTTTCATTATATAGCTGACTTTATTGTCGGCATAATATTTTTTTGAATTGAATGCTGTGTTTGCTTGTGTTACGTTGTCGGGATAAGTATATGATGGAGTCCCCTTATAATCTGCAGAAGAATCATAAAGCGACATGAATGGTTTCTCTGCTTCTCCGGCATACAGGTATGCAAGAAGATTCTCCGACCCGTCTACATGCAGATTATAAGCTTCTTTACCACCATTACGGTAAAAGCCCGAACAGCTTAAGATATAGGTTCCGGCCGGCATTCCTTCAAGATCCTGGTATGTATCGAAAGTCTTGTTCCATTGTTCCGCAACGCCTGCCGAAGTAGCGGTAAAAGGTGTGCCATGCCACCCATCTCCGCTATTACTTTTGAAATCAGGATTGATAATAAGAGATGTTATTTCTCCTTCTTCATTGGTTTCAGCAAGATTTTTTACGTATAGCGTATGTGCTTCTTTAAGAGTCTCAATTGCCAGAGGCAAAGCATCTGCAAGTTCTGCGACTGATTTAAGTTCAAGAGCTTTTTCCGCATTGGCAATAGCGTCAGCAAAGATAGGGGAACCTGAACCGCGAGCTTCATCAAGGAGAGAAAGGAGTTTATCCCATGCTTCAAGCATCTTATATTCGGTTTCGGTGAGGGTGATTACGGAACCGTGCTGAAACTTGCCGTCACCTTCCACATTCATTGATCCGGAAACATTCATTCCTTCATGGTCGGTGTCGCATACTTTATATGCCGATCCATTGGTATACCTCATATAATATATATTCCAGTCATCCTCATCAATACGTCTAACTGTTGTGGAGCCTTCCGCCAGTTCCGAACCTTCGTTTGTGATATGGAAAGTCTCTTTCCATTCTTTACCTGTTAGAGCAGGGGATACTAACTGATAAGGACCTCTATCGTTTCCGGAAGCATTTTCATGTTTAAGCCAAAAATGATAAAGACCATCGTATTCATTATATACAATATCTCCATCAATCACTGCATATCCCGGATCGTGGAATATGCGAGGTTGCGTGAGAGTCTTGAAGTCTTTATCAGCGTATGAATAGACAATTCTGTCGTGGGTGTCGCCTTCATTGGTAGAGAGGACCGAGTAATATGCCAGATATCCGCCCCGGCCATCAAATGCGGTTTCATCCCAGATGAACTGAGGGGCCCAAACGCGATTGATTTTTGCATATTCTTCGTCAGTCTTATAGAGATCGGTCACAGCGTCCGGGTCTGAGAAAATTGATTTTCCTTTTCTGAAATCGAATACAGAACTTTCCCAATGAATCAGGTCGGAAGAACGGAGAAGATCGATACCGTAGTTGAACCAGACCTTGCTTGTGGCATTACACATGTCGGTGGTAACCATAAAGTATTCATTATCATTCTGTCCACGGTCGAGATAAGCATCACGAGTTCCTTTTTCAATACCGGCAAGTACTTTTGTATCAAAAATCTCAGCGCCATTCAAAAGCTGGCTGAACTTACGGCCCTTATCCTCCTTTGTTCCGAGCGCATAGTTGGTGATCTCTTTTTCGCTATTCATATAGCAGTAGAGATATCCATAGCGGTTGTCGGAGGGGGCAAGCGTTATGGGAAACTCAATTGTACCGGTGTTACCGTCAGGTGAGCTCACATACGCAATGAGTTTACCGGCCTTCACAGGTTTGTTTCCTTTTTCTGATGAAACAACATTTATTCGTGCAGACCAATTATTCTTAATAAGGCTAATATCAGATGAGGCATCTGAGGGCAATTCCCATTTAATGGTATAACCTTCGGAAGTGGTAGTAGGAAGGGTAGCATACGATCGAAGATGTGCAAGTCTGTTCTGAAGACTTGAAAGTGAGTTTTTCACCACGGCAAGTTCAGCTTCGGAAAGCGGTTTTCCTTCTTTTCTTAGAATGTCGGAGAGTTGGAATTTAAGAATTGTAAGGGAAAAAGCCGGAGCCTCAAACGATGCAACACCATCAGAAACGGTTACTTCTCCGGTTTTGGGAGCCACATTTGTTCTATTATCAGATGTATTTTCCGCTTCGGAATTGTCTGCTGTCATAACGATCGATTCAGCACTGAGTAGCGATGCGTTATTTATTGATATATTAGCGGTTTCGGCAGAGGATGTCATATTAACAACCTTGCAATAAAGCATTCCGGTTTCATCATCAATATTGGAAGATATATAGAGTTTGCGAGCCACGGGAAGAGTGATATCGTGAATAAGTTCATTATCCAGATAGCAAACGATATGATTTCCATCCACTACGATTCGGCCATGATAAGTTTTCCCGGTTTCAATCTTGCCTGCACGAATATCATATTGTGTTTTAGCACCGTTTGTACAGACTTCAAGGGCATGCTGTGTATTATTCCAGCCGGCGATATTCCACCATATATAATCTTTCTCACTACCGAAATTAAATGCTACCAGGAATCCTTCGGCGCCCGATTTCTTAACGGCATCAAATTCGAAAATAAAATTATCAGGTAGTTCTGAGTCGCATATTGCAAGACTACCTTGAGAAGATTCACTTGTCTGACTAAGACAACCTCCATCGGCATTCCATCCGGAGGGAAGTGTCCATCCCGAAGGTTTGGAAGCGAAGTCTTCAGACAGTAATTCACTATTATTGAAATCAGTAATTTTTATATTGTCGAACTCAGCCGATGTATTCCATGTTGAGAAAGCAATTTTATGTCCGGTTGAAACTTTATTTCCCGTTTCGGTCCAGATTATATTTTCTTTACCGGTGTTGTTCGGGAATAATTGCTGGACATAGTAAGAAGGTGTTCCATAGCAATACGAACTGTTGAAACGAATCATATCAGGCATCCAACGCTGATCGTTTTCATTTACGAATATCGGTGCATAACTGTTCATAACGCAGATATCCGAGTTTCGTTCCATGCCCAGCATATAGATGGCCTCACCAAGGGCCGCTCTAAGGGAGCCGGTATTACCGAAATCTGACGTTACAGCATACTCTCCGGCATAAACTTTAGGACCTTTCCTATCGTAAAAATCATACTTCGAATAGTTTGAACCGAACCATTCCGGATTTCGATAGTAATGTTCATCGACAGCATCTACCGGATGATTATTTCTCCAAGACGGATTATCTGTTCCCCAGGCTTCGACATTTCCTATTATAAGCATATCGGGCCATTCTGCTTTAATTGCGTCATAGAAGGCACGATAACGTTCGGCATAATGATCGCTCTGCTCGTTGGCGTTTGCCTGATAGTTTTCGTTTCCAACCTCGATAAGACGCAAATTAAAAGGTTCAGGATGGCCGTTAGCGGCTCTGCGGGCACCCCATTCGGTAGATATGTCTCCATTACAATATTCAATTGCATCCAGTGCTTCCTTAATATAGTCGTCAAGATCTGTATAAGGTTGCGACCATCCATGCCCGAGCCCGATATTTACAACATAGAGCGGCTCAGCTCCAAGATCTTCTGTAAGTTGCAACAGTTCATGGAAACCGAGGCCGTCACTAACCCGATAGTTCCAGTTTACATTCAGGTGCCCGGGTCTTGTCTCAATCGGACCTATTGTTTTTTTCCATTCAAATCTATTCTGAGCTCCGTTCTGATATGTTCCCTCGATAAAGCATCCGCCCGGAAATCTTACAAATGACGGTTTCATTGCTTCAAGCATTGCCGCAAGATCGCGGCGACAGCCGTTAGGGCGATCCTTATAAGTCGGTGGAAACAGACTTACAACATCAAAACATAAAGTGCCTGGTTTATCAGTCTCAATTCTAAGCTGAGCCTTTGGGTAATTCTCCGTCGCCATTAGTTCTGACGTTACTTTCTGCCACGTTCCTGTAGCTTTTACCGGAATTTCGGTTTTTCCGATAGATTGATTTTCGTTATCGACAAGCGATACCTTCAGATTACCGTCAAACCCTTTATCTGATTTAATCCAGAACGAGATCGAATATTTATCTCCTGATATTGCATTTATACCCCAGAAGCCGGAATTGAGGATTGCCTCGCCTGCCTGGGAGAACGTAACTTCAAGGGCTTTTCCTTGATTTTCATTTAGAAGTCCGGAAGAAATCAGTTTCCATGTGGAATTTCCGGTTTTTGACCATCCTTGCGGGCTTGACGCATCTTCGAAAGATCTGTTCTTTACAAGCTCTGCATAAAGACCTCCATCGCCGGCGTGGTTTATCTCCTCGAAAAAGATTCCATAGTGGAGATCTCCGATCCGGGTACCTCTCATTCCGGCATCGAGATTGAAATCGACATCGGCATAAGATGAACCGGATGCCGCGAGAAGCATTGAAGCGATTGCACTCCGTTTCAGCAATAAGTTGAGTTTCATGAATATTAAGTATTATATAAGTAAAGTTTTTATCAAAGATAAATGGTGATAGATTATGTGTTCATTTTACAAAGATAATAAAATATTCGGCACATAAAAAGTAGAGACTGTATCTATTTTTAGATGCAGCCTCTTGATAATGATTGATGTAAAAAGAAAAATTATTTCTCAACCGGTTCCATAAGCGATTTTAGTTTCGCCCCATATTCCACCCAGTCGGAGATTGGTTTACGTGCCACTCCTGAATCCATAGCCGCCTTTGCAACAGCAGGGGAGACATGATAGAGCAGACGAGGATCGTTTGCTTTCGGGAGTATATAATCTCGTCCGAAAACGAGTGGTTCATTTTTTCCGTAAGTTTCCCTTACATTTTCGGGGACAGGGAGTTTCGCTATTCCTGCAATTGCATGAACTGCCGAAATTTTCATTTCTTCATTGATTGTCGTAGCTCCGCAATCAAGGGCTCCACGGAAAATATAGGGAAATCCAAGCACGTTGTTTACCTGATTCGGATAATCACTTCGACCGGTAGCGATAATCAGGTCGGGGCGACATGCTTTTGCTGTTTCATAAGCAATTTCCGGATCCGGATTGGCAAGCGCGAAAACAATCGGTTTTTCGTTCATAGAGAGAATCATATCCGGAGTCAGCACATTGGCAACACTCAATCCAAGAAAAACGTCGGCACCCACTAACGCTTCTGCGAGAGTATGCAGATCGCGTTTGGTTGCGAAAGCCCGCTTACGTGAATTTATGTCTGTTCTGTCGTCACGAATCACACCTTTGGAATCGCACATTACAATATTTTCCGGTTTAACACCAAGTTTAATATATAATGCAGTGCAACTTTGAGCTGCCGCGCCGGCACCGTTTACCACCAGTTTTATGTCTTCTATATTCTTTTCCTGAATTTCAAGCGCATTAAGCAGAGCTGCTCCGGAGATAATAGCTGTGCCGTGTTGGTCATCGTGCATGATAGGGATATCACATTCCTTTTTCAATCTTTCTTCGATTTGAAAGCATTCCGGAGCTTTGATATCTTCAAGATTTATGCCTCCGAAAGTAGGGGATATTGCTTTAACAATATCTACAAATTTATCAGGATCGCTTTCATTAATTTCAATATCGAATGAATCGATACCGGCAAAAATTTTGAATAACAAGGCTTTTCCTTCCATAACCGGTTTTCCTGCAAGCGCACCGATATTTCCAAGTCCCAGCACTGAAGTTCCGTTTGAAATAACAGCTACCAGATTTCCTTTATTAGTATATTTGTATACATCTTCCGGGTTCTCCTTAATCTCAAGACATGGATATGCCACACCGGGAGAGTATGCGAGTGAAAGATCCTTCTGACTTCTATATGGTTTTGTAGGCATTACTTCTATTTTGCCCGGACGTCCCTCTTCATGGTATTCGAGAGCTGCTTCTTTTGTAATTGCTGACATAGCTAAATTTATGTATTTTATAACTAATTCTATTTTTGATACTTGGTTATGTCAAACGACATTTAAGTCATTTCAGGCCATATAACCCTTATGTATAATTAGTAACAAAAAACAATAGTCTTTGGTGCGCTTCAGCAGAAGATTATTTTTGCAGCAGATTATTTTTTCCAAAAAGTCGGCGTGAAAATCAGAAGTACTGTGAAAAGTTCAAGACGACCCACAAGCATTATGAAGCCAAGAATCCACTTAGCAACGTCCGGAATCATTGCAAAATTACCTGAAACACCTGTTGCATCCGTTCCGAGGCCGGTATTGGATATTGCGGAAAGTGAACAGAAGAACGCATCTTTAAGGGGTAAACCTAAGAGACACAGCACCATTCCTCCCAATATTATTACAATGATATAAATAAAGAGGAAAGCGAGTGTTTTCTGGACTATAGCCGGAGTAGTACCTTTGCCGTTTATACATACGGTAGTGACGGTTGAGGGGTGCATCATCTTATAGAACTCATTTTTGAGAAACTTGAATAAAACGATGAACCGGTCGATTTTTGCTCCTCCGGAAGTACTCCCTGCGCAAGCACCCATAAACATCATAATCGTCAGGACAAGAACAGACAGCGATCCCCAGTCTTTAAAATCCGGTTCTGTGATACCGGTTGATGACAGGATAGATATGGCTTGAAAAAGAGGATCGATTGTAAGGTCGCTGACACTTTTAACAAGTCCCTCAATAATAAGATTAAGGCATAAAAGGAGATATGCTCCAAGAATAATCCATAGATACCATCTTAGCGCGTCGTTCTTTAAGAGAGATTTTGTGCGTCCGAGGGCAACGTTGTAGAGTAAAGCGAAATTTACTCCTCCCAGAAACATAAAAATCGTCATGACGATTTTTATGTAATTACCCGTCCATTGTCCAAGACTCATATCACTTGTTGAGAATCCTCCGGTCGACATTGTTGAAAGGCCGTAGCAGAAAGCATCAAAGAAATCCATCTCCGAAAAAGAGAGAAGCACAATCAGGGTGATTGTCAATGCTATATAAACATACCATAAGCCTTGGGCTGTTGAGCTGACGCGAGGACGAAGTTTATCGTGTGTGATGCCTGTCACTTCTGCGTTAAACAGTTGCATTCCACCCTGATAGTTGAGCATAGGCATTACGGCAAGAGTGAAAAGAATGATTCCAAGACCTCCAATCCATTGCACAACACATCGCCACACAAGAATTGATTCGGGAATATTATCAAGCGTGTCGAGTACGGAGGCCCCTGTAGTGGTAAAACCACTTATAGTCTCAAAAAAAGCATCCGTAACTGAAAGATGGGTGCCACATAGGAGGAACGGGAGCATACCGAAAAGAGATAGTATCACCCACGTCATGGCTGTCAGAAGAATTGCTTCACGTTTTCCCATCTCTCTCGTATGCGGAATAAGCATTGTCATCGCTCCTCCGGCTCCTCCGGTAATTGCGAGACAAATCAGCCAGGCATTAAAGCTGTTATCTTTACAGATGAGTGCCGTGATGCATGGCACAAGCATGAAGGCCGCTTCTATGCAAAGAAGCCATCCAATCACTCTTAGCAGCATCAGTATATTCACGTAAGATTTATGGCGAAGATATGCACGCATAGGCAATCAATTGAACCATTTTTCTATTTTGTGGATTGTTCCGGTAAGACAGAAGACGACCACGTAATCGCCCTCCTGAATATGAGTGTTACCTCCAATCAGCTGCACGCCATTATTTCTAACCAACGCTGCAAGTGTCATTCCGAATGGAAGTTTAAGATCTTTTACCGGAGCTTTGGTAATTTTTGAATTAGGCTTAACATTAATTTCCGCCACCTCTGCATCTGCAAGGGCCAGGAACTTGGAATTGTTCTGGTCCGCATCCAACAATATCTTGAAGATATGGCTCGACGCGAGTAATTTTTTATTGATGGTCGTACCAATGTTAAGATTTTCAGCCTGACTCAAAAACTGAAGATTCTCAACTTCTGCAATTGTTTTAGGCACCCCGAATTCTTTAGCCGTAAGACAGGAGAGGATATTTGTTTCGGAAGACCCGGTAAGAGCCATGAAAGCATCATACTGATAAATATTGTTTTCGCGCAGTACGTCTATATCGCGGGCATCACCATAAACTATTTCACAATCAGGAAGGTTGGTGGCCATCTTCTCGCAATTTTCCATATTGTCATCTATAATTTTTATATGGAACTCCTCATGATAGAGGCTGGCGAATCTTTGTGCAATTCTCGACCCTCCTGTAATTAATGCTTTTTTAATGATTCTTGTTTTCTTGCCACATAGATCTCTCACTTCATCGATAAATGGGGGAGTTGTAATAAAATATACTATATCGTCGTGGCGAATTATATCATTACCATTAGGGATAATGGTTTCATTGTTTCTTTTGATCGCTGCTACGTGGAAGTCGTGAGCTTTAACCGGCAGATCCTTAATCTTGCAGTCGATAAGTATGGAATCGCCGTGTAGTTTTACTCCAATCAGCAGCAAAGATCCTCCATGCAGTTCACCCCAGTAGCGAGCCCAGTTGTGTTTTAACGCCGCAGCTATTTCTTCTGCTGCAAGATTCTCGGGATAAATCATAAAATCAACCCCAAGTTTTTTTATCACATCTCCATTCTGTGGAATAAGAAATTCGCTATTGTCGATGCGGGCCACAGTTTTTTTGGCTCCTAATTGTTTGGCAATCGCACAACTTGTAATATTTTTTGTTTCGAATGGTGTAACTGCAATAAAGAGGTCGGCATTGGTTACTCCAACATCTCTCAAACTCTCGAAAGATGAAGTAGAACCGTTCATGGTCATCAAGTTATAGTTTGCATCCATCATGTCGAGACGCTGCTGATCATTATCGATCAGAATTATGTCCTGATCTTCATTCGAGAGCATCTTTGCAAGATGTGCTCCGACTTCTCCGGCACCGGCAATAATTATTTTCATTTAAAGGGTAATTATTTTTTGTCGGTTATAACCATGTTTCTTATAGTATTTACGATTGAATCGGCATCAATTCCACATTCATGTCGAAGTTCTGAAACCGTTCCATGGCTTATCCAGCGGTCAGGAACTCCGAGTTTTGTGAAAATAATATCACGTCCTCTCCGAATCAGAGTTTCAGACACTGCATCTCCGAATCCTCCTGTTATTGCACCGTCTTCAATCGTTATAACATATTTATATCCTTGGGCTACCTGATCTATTATTTTGTTATCGAGAGGTTTTACCCAAATCATATCGAACACATCAGTAGGGATACCTTCTTCTCTAAGACGAGAGGCAGCCTGGAGTGCCTCGTTTCCGATAGGGCCGACCGTTAGGATAGCGCACTTGGCATTTTCAGATTTGAATATCATCCTCCCGGTTCCGGGAACGAGCTGTTCCGGAACAGAATCCGGTAATGATTCGTCATCCGGCACTTTGCCACGTGGATATCTTATGGCAAAAGGTTTATCCGACAATTCAGCTGTTTTAAGGAGGTTGCGCAACGATTGTGCATCCATTGGAGAGGCAACTATCATTCCGGGAATAATTCTCAGATAAGGAATGTCAAACAGTCCATGGTGAGTCACTCCATCTTCTCCCACAAGGCCGGCTCTGTCAATACAGAAAACAACGGGAAGTCCTTGAATGGCCACGTCATGAATAATATTATCGTATGCACGCTGAAGGAAAGATGAATAGATTGCCACAAAAGGTTTTTTTCCTGCAGCTGCCATACCTCCGGCAAACGTAACTGCATGACCTTCAGAAATTCCCACATCGAAAGTTCGTTCAGGAAAACGTTTTGCAAGCATATTTACTGAAGTTCCTGAAGGCATCGCTGCCGTAACGGCAACAATATTATCATTTTCTTCTGCAAGTTCAACGAGTGTTTTGCCAAACACTTGTTGCCAGAGCAATCTTTTATCGGAATCAGAACCACATTTTATGCCGGTGTCGGGGTCAAATCTGCCAGGTGCATGCCATGCTCCCGGATTAGCCTCGGCAGCCGGAAACCCTTTCCCTTTGGTGGTGCAAAGATGCAGTATCCGGGGGCCCTGCATATCTTTGATATCCTTTAGTACTTTAATAATTTTCCCGACATCGTTACCGTCAAATGGGCCGAAATATCTAATGTTGAGTCCTTCAAAAATATTCTGGCGTTTTGCAACAAGAGCTTTAATGGAATTGCTGAATCGAAGCATTAAGCCTTTGCGACGGTCATTGATAAGACCAATCTTACGAAGGGCTCTGTAGGCTTTATATCTGACTTTATTATAACCGGCTGAGGTTGTAAGATTAGAAAGATAACGGTGAAGTGCTCCAACATTCGCATCAATCGACATATCATTGTCGTTAAGAATGATAAGAAGATTGTT
>CAZOPN010000065.1:13487-14560 GCA_964581685.1 uncultured Sangeribacter sp.
CGCTGAGTTCGGAAAGCTTCAGCCCTTCCGGTAAGTAGTTTATGAGCGTATGCCTGGTGTCCGACATCCCATACAATTCTGTCTTTAGGCGTATCGAATACGTAGTGTAAAGCTACGGCAATCTCGACTGCACCCATGCTGCTTCCGAAATGTCCCGGATTAGTAGAGAGACAAGAAATCAGGTATTCACGTATTTCCTGGCATAATTGAGAAAGCTGACTTTCGTCAAGGCTTCGTAAATCGGCAGGATTCTTTATCTTTGACAATAATTCCGGCAATGAGGGCACAACGGACTTATCTTTCGTATTTTCCATGCTCATTATCTAATTCACTTTTGATCAGATTTGTCGCCCCTTATATATTTTTTATATAAAGGAAGGAAAATGATTATTGCAGTCATAGCAGCAATAAGAAGATTCTTCAGGTTTATTCCGCCATGACTCAACATAGCCCAGACCAGCCATATCCAGACAAGGAACAGAACGACAAATCCTATGATTTTAGATGTATCCATGTGAATGCGAATTTAACAAAAAAAAGTCGTAATTCCGTTAATCCGGACAATATTTTTCAATCATCCAAAACAAGTATGGCCCCATTTTTATGAGAAGGGGCCTGAATTTGTCGTGCTTCTAAATCGCCGTTTCCTTTCAGGTTATTTTCCTTTGCCATTGGTAAGCAAATAGCGGGCGGCAGCTTTTACATTTTCATTGAAAGCCTTTGATGTAAAAGTTGCTCCGGTTGCGGCATCAACTTTAGCGTCTGCCACTTTATTTATGGGCATACCAATCCATTTTGGCCGGACAACGGTCATGACTTTGTCGAAATATGCAGGTGTTTCTTTATTGGGAAGAGCAATAATGTCAGTGATTTTGCCTTTTTTTACGACGATTTTAAGAGGAACGGTTCCGGCAAATCCCTTAACATTTTGGCAAAGGTCAGTTGTAACAATTGTTGTCACGCCTTTTGATGTTGAAATGGGGGAAGCTCCCTTTGGATTTTCAGCATGTGAATAAGACGCGGAAAGGGTAGCAGCCACCATCAGCGAAAGAGAGAGAAAAGATTTAAATTTA
>CAZOPN010000066.1:0-14421 GCA_964581685.1 uncultured Sangeribacter sp.
TATCCCACCAGTCTGTATGCTATAATATTCTGTTCCGGTGAGAGATAGCTCAGGCATGCCACCTCAATTCCAAGAGTAGATTCGGCCGCTTCCATAACAATTGAGGGATGCTGCTTTGAAAGGATCATGTCTTTGCCGTCGATATTGTAGGACGTTACGAATACTGAAGGCTTGACGGGGTTTTTAGAAATATCTTTTGCGTTGAATGTGATGAATCCTCCCGAGCCTCCGAAATATAGTTTGCCGTCGGCTGCTGAGTTGAGTGAGGAATTATGTGTGTAGTGAATTTTGAGAAGATTCTCCAGATATCGGAAATTCTGTAGTTCATATTTTTCTCCTCCAATCTTGATCAGGCCGCCTCCGGTTGTGATCCACATATTTCCGAGTTCATCTTCCTGAGAGGCATAGATGATATTAGACGGCAAACCTGTTGCTTCAGAAAGGCGTTTTTCGACTTTGCCGGTATTTGGGTTGAAGATGGCGAGTCCTTCTCCCTCGGTTCCAATCCAAATTTTACCTTTTGAATCCAAAAAGATATTGTTGATATTATTTCCGGGGATTGAACCGGTATTCGTTGGAATATTCTTATAGTTGAATATTTTTCCGTCGGTTGTCAGCTTGTATAATCCATGGAAATGCGTGGCAAACCAAAGATTTCCTCTGAAGTCTTCGATAATTCCCGATACCGGGGCGCCTTTGAGAGCCGGCACTTCTTCAAAGATATTTCCTTTAAGCACAGCAGCCCCCTTTTGTGTCCCGACATATATTGTCCCTCCCGAGGTTCGGTAGAACAGGTTTACGATATTTGAAGGAAGCCCGTCTGATTGTTTATAAGAACGCACCACGCTCCCGCCCGGGTAGGAAAGAACCGAAATGCCCTGGCCATAGTTGCTTAGCCATAATTCGTTTCCGATTGAAAGAATGGCATTGATGTTTTCAGCCCTGATTCCGCTATTGAAGTTGCTGAGAACGTTGGTGGCAGGATTAAACACGGAAAGACCGTTGTTTCGTGAAGTTATTATGATATTGCCATCGGAAGCAGTGGTGAATTGGTGCAAGATATTATTGTATGCAGAACCGGAATTGTCTTTATTTACGGGGAAAAAGGAAAATGCATTGATTCTGGGCGAACGGTAGCATACACCGTAAAAATATGTTCCGAGCCAGAGGCCACCCTCTTTGTCTACGGTAATGGCGAAGATACTGTTATCGGGAAGATTATCGAAAGCTTTACTGTCGCCGAATTGACTGAGAGATTCTTTATTATAATTGAGAGTCAGCAATCCGTTTTCGGAACTCATGATCACTTCTCCCGTATTATAAGGAGTTATGGCCTTGATATCTTTAGCCGGAGAGGAGGAGTTGCCGATTGTAATATTCGAAGCGGCATTATTTCTCGGATCGTAGTGGTAGAGGCCGCTGGCTGCTGTTCCGATCCAGAGCGTATTGTTATTCTGGCGGAAAATAGATTGTATGTTTTCCTTGTTTAAGGAAGTACCGCTGATTTTTCCTGTAGTGGGGTCGAGTCGGAAGAGTCCGGCATTATCCGTGCCGATCCATAGAGTCCCCTCAGCATCAAGAACCATTGTGGTGACGAATTTTGTTGGAGATTTCCCTCCGGCATAATGTCCCGTAACTTTGAGGTCGGGCGAAAGACGATAGATTCCTTGTCCGTAACAGCCTACCCAGATCGAACCCTTGCTGTCGGGAACAAGACAGTGAATACTTGTCTTGTCGGTTCCGTAAGGTTTTCCATCTAATGATATATGATGGAATTTATCAGTTGTTGAATCATAACTATAGAGGCCCTCTTTCGTGCCGACCAGAATTTTTCCGTCTTTCGTTTCGTGGAGACAATGTATGAAATTGCTTCCGAGGCTTAGACTGTCTGTTTCATTGCGCCGATAGACTTTGAAGTTCAATCCGTCAAAACGGTTTAGACCGTCATTGGTGCCGAACCACATGAAGCCTCTGCTATCTTGCATCACGGCCCAGACACTGTTATGAGATAACCCGTCTTCGGTCTGATAGATCCGATACATCGACGCCTTGCACCAGGTGGTCAAGACCGTCAGTAGACATATTATGATTCCGAATTTTTTCATGGTGTCGAAAATTACAATACAAAAATACTTTTATTAAATAGGGAGGAATGCAAGAATGTTGTAAGTTTATATAACAGATTGGCCACTTCTATTGTGTTCTCTATATAATTACATGATTTTTAAATATCCTTGCATGTTTTGCGTGATTATATGAATAAGTTTGCAATGTAAAAATTTTCATTGATTAATTCAACATAAACACGTAAAAATGAAAATGCCAACTTCTGATTTTGGTTATTTCGATGATACGAGAAGGGAGTTTGTGATCACGAGACCGGACACGCCCTATCCTTGGATCAACTATCTTGGCACACAAGATTTCTTTGGTCTTGTAAGTAATACTGCCGGCGGTTATTCATTTTTTAAGGATGCGAAGTTCCGCCGCATAACACGCTATCGATATAATAACGTGCCTGTAGATATGGGAGGGCGCTATTTCTATATTAAGGATGGAGAGACAATCTGGAATCCGGGTTGGCAACCTTCGCAGACAAAGCTCGACCATTATGAATGCCGTCATGGTTTAGGATATACCCGGATCACGGGACGAAAGAATGGCATTGAGGTTTCGTTGCTTTTGTTTGTGCCTTTGGATGCGCCGGTGGAGATTCACAGGCTTTCGGTCTGCAATCTCACGGAAGAACCACGTTCTGTCAAACTTTACAGCCTGATAGAATGGTGTCTTTGGAACGCTTCGACCGACATGGAGAATTTTCAGCGTAATTTTTCTACGGGAGAGGTTGAGATTGATGGAAGCACAATATATCATAAGACTGAATATAAGGAACGACGTAACCATTATGCTTTTTATACTGTAAATTCTCCTATCGACGGATTCGATACCGATCGTGAGAGTTTTATCGGTTTATACAATGGATTTGACAAACCCCGATGTGTCGTGGAGGGTATTTCCGCTGATTCCGTAGCTTTGGGCTGGAGCCCTGTGGCTTCCCATCGAATTGATATAAGCCTTGAGCCCGGCGAGGAGCAAAGATATATCTTTATGCTTGGGTATGTCGAAAATGAAGCTGACCGGAAATTCAGTCCTGAAGAACTTGAGCGGAAGAGAGAGGGGGTGCTTCTATCCTCACAGAACTCTGATGTTACTTTGGTCAATAAGACAAAGGCGAGGGAGCTTATGAGAAGATTCGGCAATGAGGAAGCTGTGGACGATGCATTCTTAAAACTGAAGAATCATTGGGACGAACTGTTGGATAAGTTTACGGTCAGAAGTGATGAGAGCCGTCTTGACAGAATGGTGAATATCTGGAACCAGTATCAATGTATGGTCACTTTCAATTTTTCGCGCTCCGCATCTTTCTTTGAAAGCGGAATAGGGCGTGGCATGGGTTTCAGGGATTCCAATCAGGATTTGGTAGGATTTGTGCATCAGATTCCCGAACGCGCACGGGAGCGTATTATAGATATTGCTTCCACGCAATTTCCCGACGGTAGCTGCTATCATCAGTATCAACCCCTTACAAAACGTGGAAATAACGACATAGGGAGTGGTTTCAATGACGATCCGTTATGGTTGATTTTCGGAACATTATCTTATATAAAGGAGACAGGAGATTTCGGAATTCTGGAGGAAAGAGTGCCCTGGAATAATGAGTCGAATACGGAAGTGCCCTTGGTTGATCATTTGCGTGCCTCCATACGTCATGTCACGAATAATCTCGGTCCACACGGACTTCCTCTTATCGGTCGGGCCGACTGGAACGATTGTCTGAACCTCAATTGCTTTTCTGATAATCCTGACGAGAGTTACCAGACAACGGTAAATAAAACTGAAGGTTCCAAAGCGGAATCACTTATGATTGCCGGTCTGTTCGTATCGCAGGTAAGAGACTATTCCTCTCTTTGCCGGTTTCTCGGATTGGAAGAAGAGAGCTCGGAAATGGAACGTCTGGCTGCGGAGATGGAAAAATCTGTTATCAGATATGGTTGGGATGGAGACTGGTATTTGCGAGCATACGATTTTGATGGGAATAAAGTAGGATCATCTGAATGTGAGGAAGGAAAAATCTTTATTGAAAGTCAGGGTTGGTGTGGAATGGCACGCATAGGAGCAGAACTCGGTCTTCCCGGAAAAGCTCTTGATTCATGTAAGCTATATCTGGATTCTCCCGACGGCATGGCTCTCAACTGGCCGGCATTTACAATATGGCATAAGGAAATGGGTGAAATTTCCTCGTATCCTACCGGTTATAAGGAGAACGCCGGCATTTTCTGTCATAATAATCCTTGGGTAATTATTGCGGAGACAAAAGAGGGTAGAGCTGAGGATGCATGGGAACATTATACCAAAATCGCACCTGCATGGATAAAGGATCAGAAGCGGCATAAAGTGGAGCCATACGTTTATTCGCAGATGATTGCCGGCCCTGATGCTGTAACCCCGGGTCAAGGCAAGAACTCATGGCTCACCGGAACCGCTGCGTGGAACTGGCTCACCGTCTCACAATATATACTCGGTATTCGTCCCGATTTCGATTCGCTTGAAATTGATCCATGCCTTCCGGAGTCGATAAAAGAGGTGAATATCACAAGAAAATGGCGCGATGCAACGTATCATATCAGCATTGAAAATCGAAAAACGGAAGGAAAAGCCATGTATGTGGATGGCCGGCCGATGTCCGGCAAAAGGGTTCCATATTCTCCGGGTATCCATCAGATAATCGTAAAATAATCGTACAGGAGTTTTAAATCGTATACAATCGTAAAAAAACGTACAGAAATAGTACTTTTATTAGTAAAAAAATATTATGGCAACTTTAAAAGAGAAAATCGGCTATGGTTTCGGCGACATGTCGACAAGCATGTTCTGGAAGATTTTCAGTTTTTACCTACCTATATTTTATAGTGATGTGTTCGGACTACCATTGGCTACAGTGGCCGGGCTGATGCTTGTAACTCGTATATGGGATGCAGTGAGTGATCCTATGATGGGTGTGATTGCCGATCGGACCAACACAAAATCAGGCAAATACCGTCCTTATCTGTTATGGATGTCAATTCCGTTTGCCGTTGCAGCATGTCTGTTGTTTACCACACCTGATTTTTCTGCGGGTGGCAAAGTGGTTTGGGCGTATGTTACGTATATTCTTATGATGACGGTCTATACTGCCGTAAATGTTCCTTACAGTTCGATGCTGGCGGTTATGACAAATAACTCTGATGAAAAGACTGTATTTTCAAGTTACCGTATGTTTTTTGCATATACCGGCTCATTCATAGCTTTATTCGCGTGGGAACCGCTCTGCAATCTGTTTTCTTCCCTGCATGAGGGTTCTGCATCGGTAGAGGTCGGGTGGCAGCATGCCATGATGTTGCTCTCGGCTTTTTGTATCATTTTCTTTTTAATCTGCTATAAATTTACCAAAGAACGCTATAAGATTACACAATCTCCAACTTCTGTTATTTCTGATTTCAAGTCGTTGATTTCTAACCGACCTTGGTGGATACTTACAGGTGCCGCTCTCTGTAGCAATCTTTTCAATACTATTCGCGGGGGAACAGTGGCGTATTATTTTAAATACTATATTGGCGATAGCGCCATGATCGATCTTGGCGGTGTTTCCTTTATCTTTTTTGCCGGTCTGTTTCTGGCTGTCGGAGAGATTTGCAATATGGCAGGGGTGGTGTGTGCTGTGCCTGTCTCAAAATATTTCGGTAAGAAAGATACCATGATTCTATGCAGCCTGGCCTTGCTGGTATTGAGTGTAGCCTTCTTTTATGTTCCAGTTTCGTCGCAGGGCTTCATCACCATGCTCCTTTTACAGATTCTTATTTCAATTCTTACCGGTATAATTTCGCCGCTGATTTGGTCGATGTATGCAGATGTTGCTGACAATGCTGCCCAAGAAAACGGAGTTATGTCGGCCGGCTTGATTTTCTCCTCAGGTTCTATGGCTCAGAAATTCGGTGGAGCTTTGGCAGGCTGGGGACTAATTTTTACTTTAGATTGTTTTGGGTTGGAGCCGAATGCTCCGGTTCAGACTGAGGAGGCACTCTTTGGTTTACGTATGGCTATTTCACTACTTCCGGCTGCTGTGGCTCTGATAATGACTTTAATCCTTATCAAATATCCGCTCGGTACTAACAAATTATTCTCTTTCAAGAAATTATCGGTGGCCGGAGCTTTCCTCTTGATGCTTGCCACTCCGGCACAGGCTGAGAACATAACCGATATCGCCAATTATGCGCGATATGCCGAGGCAAATTCCGGATTGGAGCCCGCTAAGTCGGGAAGAATAGTATTGATGGGAAACTCCATAACTGATTTCTGGCCCGCAAGAGCGTCTCATCTATTCGAAGTTAATCCTGATATTGTGGGCCGGGGGATCGCGGGGCAGACCAGCTATCAGTTTCTTTTGCGTTTTCGGGAGGATGTGGTAAAACTTAATCCCGAGATCGTTGTGATAAATTATGGCACAAATGACATTGCGGAAAATAGTGGCCCTTACAATGAGGAGCTTACTCTCGGAAATGTCAAGTCGATGGTGGATATTGCGCGAGCTAACGGCATCAAGGTTATCTTGGCTTCCTGTTTGCCTGCCGAAGGTTTTTCATGGCGTCCCGGCATTAAGGATGCAATGGCCAAAATAAGAAGCCTGAATTGTAAGGTCCGTCAATATGCGGCTTCACAGGGAATTCCTTATGTGGATTATTTTAGTGCCCTGGTGAATACGGACGGTACAGCCATGAATCCGGATTTTGCCGATGAGAAGCCGGCAGTCCATCCGAATATCAAGGGCTATACCGTAATGGAGTCGCTTTTGCTTGACGCCATTAAGAGGCTTCGGAACGAGTGAAGGATGCCATTATATAATTTTATGTGATTAAGACCCCATTTCATAAAAATTTTTGAAATGGGGTCTTAATCATATCCGGAGGATATTACTCTAAAACGGGACGCACACCGAAACCATGGGCACGGGGTTCCTGCTCGATGGAGGAGGAAAGCGTTCCGTTTGTGTTTTTGAGGACAAGAGCCCCGGCTTCTGAGTGGCCTACGGGAGTACAGGTCCAATACTCACCGAGATGCTTCTGATCTGTGGATGCACCGTTTGAGCCTCCACGATAACCTAATGAAGGGAACCATAACTCTTCTCCACCATGAGAGATATAGTATCCGGCTCTTTTTGAGCCTGATGCGTCGGGAAGATAAGTGAGGGTGCTTCCTGTGATAAGATCGCGGTATAAATTACGTTCAGGCACCATGCTGCCAACCGGCGATGGATCATAGATAGTCTTGACCGGTGCGGTTGTCGACAGATTCATGTTCCAGAGATTGGTATGCTGATAGGAATAGGTGTGCCCACTGGTCCAGAATACATCGGGTTGGAGAATTGTGACAGCCTCATAGGTCTCCCCGGCGGGGATCTCGGTGTCTACAGCTTTTAAAGTCAAAGTCGTCAGTTCTTTATGTGATGCGTCATACCATTGCTTTATATCGGAAATCATCGGGTCTTTGCGTCCCCATTGATAATATGTGTAACAGTCGGGGGTGGAGATTGTGATTCCTGTCTGTGTGAATTCTACGGTTTGCTGTAGGGGGGCAAGTCCTGCGGGCACATCTGTCTGCGAGAATCTTACTTTCACGCTTCTCTCTTTGAATGTCGTGACATCTCCTCCGACAACTCCTCCGACACTCCTCATGTAGATCTGATGAGTTTTCCCGGATACGGTAAGCGGATACGTCTGCTGGGCGGGGTTATAATCCGTAACCCATATCTGCCAGCTCCACATTATGTTCTCATCTTTATCGCGAACAGCTATTATGGCGTTCCCTTGCCGGATGGTGTTGTGTGGCACGTCGAAACTAATCGTTTTGCCATCGGGACTCAGACTGACGTTTCTGACGAGGTTCAACTCATCTTCCCATACCAGCATCGCATCGGCAGGCACGCATCCTGTGTTATTGTAGATATAAGGATCTGTAATGGCATTACCGAGATGGTTCACGAATGTTTTGAGAGCCGAGGAGGAATGAGTGGTTGCGGAATACGCAGCTGTGTTCGCGGCATTGTTCTTGATTGCATTTCCATAGACGAGCGGCAAGGAATATCGTCCCGGAGCATTGATGATGTAGGTGTTTGCCGTGTTCTCCACGCCGGACGCACCTGAAGCCGAGGAAAGATTGTAAGGTGTGTTTCCGCTTGTCTGATTGATATCGGAAGCAGATTGGAGGATCTGTGACTGTGGGCTGATCTGATCGAATACGATATCCTGCATCGTTGTCACCGCCTCACAATCGGTATCGCCGATTCCGGAGAGGGGAAAGTCAGAAATCCATTCCGGCCGGTTGATGACGTTGCCGTCATCATCGACAAATTCAGCAATCCAATTCACCGGGATTGTTTCAGCTCCTTTGCTTAGACTGCTTTTCACTGAGAAAGAGTCGGTGCTTCCCGTATATACCGAGCGGAAATTCCCTGTTACATCGAGAATGAGAGTTTCCTTATTCGGGTTGGCCGATAGCCGGTAGGTTGTGGTTTTGCCTGCCTCCCATATCTGCCCGTCGAGCGAGGCTTCGACAGAAGTAGACGTTCCGTCAGCCTCTATTGTGAGCGATACCTTTGCTTCGGCAGTGAGATTCTGCGGCAACATGAATAAAATATTGTCTCCGGTCGTAATGGGCGTTCCGGGGGCGACATATTCGGAATTTTCCTCAGCCGCAAGGGTTATATCCGGCTTCACGGTAAAAGTGACGTTTCCGGTTTTATCAGTCCATTCACCTGTTTCGAGGTTAAGAGTTCCCTCATTTTCAATTCCGCTGATGGTTATCTCCACAATCCGGCAGGGTGCGAGTTCAGAACCTGCGGCAAAACGGATTGCAGCAAGGGCATGATTGAATGTAAGGTGACATGGTGAAGAAGAAGCGTCCACGGGGTCGCTCCGGAGAAGATCCTGCTGATCGGTAACATCTCCGGGTACAGTATAGCCAATCGTCAGCTCGCCGGCATTGGAGGGGGAGGGTAATGCTGTGATGCCTTGGCTCCCGGCGGTAGCTGCAAAGGGGGAATAGGCATTAAGATGGAGAGCTCCTTCTCCGGGCCATAGATATTCTTTTTGCGGGGCCCAGCCCAAATCGGATCTGACCTCTTCATTATACATATAGTCGGGCGCTGACTCTCTGCCGGCCATAGAGGCGAATATACCGAAATTCTCCATATTATCATTGCCGAGCATCGTGCCGCGTGTGAGGGATTGCGTGTTAATTCCCTCCCTTGCCTCCGGCACGAGATACAACGGGCTTTTACCCTCTCTGAGGGTTATTACCGGAGAATCTTCCGCTGCCGACTGTTGGGAGCGCGTGGTATTATTGCTGCGTGTTTCGACAGTATTGACCTCGAATCTTATCTTGCGGCTACCTGACCCGGAATCAAGAGTCTCGTCGGAACATGAGGAAGAAATAATTCCAATGGCAGAAATCGCCAGGCAAAGCCGGGCGATTCCATATAATTTCTTTATATCAGGAGAATTGGTTTTCATGATTAAGTTTTAATTATTTTCGCTTGTCTTCATCGAAAGGTCCTGATCGGCGTTGTTCCAGTCAAGCACGTTTACAGTGAATTTGATGGGTCCTCCGAGGATCGGTGTTCCCGGTTGCGGATCCTTAGGATCGACATATCCGGCACCATGTGACAGGTCAAGGGTATAAATATATTTCTTTCCGGCCTCGAGATTGGTGTTGAGAGGAATGGCTGCCCATTGGCAATTCTCATCGGAAGCGAAAGGATAGACTTGTGCACCGGCTATGGTATTTATCTGTAATTTTACTGCAAGATATGCGCCGGCAGAAGCGTTAGCGGCATCCGTTTCGGGATTCCATGCCACAAGTTGCTGAGGAATAATCATCGCATTTCCTTCTTCACCCATCACGCTGGCGGGATTGGCAGTTAAGGTCACGGGAGTGGTATAAGTCTCCTCATAGATGGCTTTATCGTTGGCCAGCGTCCAGTCGTTGGTGGTAAAGTCAAAATCACCCTTTGCAATTGGCTGAGCAACTCTTACTCCCGTAATTTTAAATGTGTATGCTTGATTGTCGGCTTTTGCACGAACTTCTATCTGAGCGAGTCTGTGTTGGAATGAGAGTTCTACGCCTCCGGCTTCATTTTCCGATTCTTTGCCTGTGGCATTGGCGGTGATAAAATCCACTTGATCGGCAATTGAGGTTGCCGGAGTGAAGCCGCTAAGTTTTTTTGTGTCAGAATCGAGAGTTATTCCTGACATTGACGCCGGAGCGTAGGCAAAGAATGAAAGCTCTGTGTCGTCGCCGGGCCAGTTGTATTCCGGAGTAGACGTGAAGTAATCGTCGGTTCCTTTTATAAATTCGAGTGGGGCGAAGAATGTCGCATCGCCCATGAAAGCTGCTACTTTTATAGAGGATAGGTTTGCATTAGTGGTTTCGATAGCGCGTGTTATAGCGGGTCTGAAAGCAATTGCCCGACCGTTATTTTCGGCTACAGGTTCATCCTGTGAGCAAGAAGCGAGGCCTAAACTGAGAGCGGCCGCCGTTATGAGTAAATGTGTTGTTTTCATAGTAATGTCGTCTTTCTTGTTTCTCAAAAATCAATAATGTGTTTTTCATTAATATAACAACCGATGTTGGTATATTTCTTTACAGAAATTAAAAATAATTTACATTTTTAGTTCAATCTCTTCAGTTTGCCAATCTGTTACGTCGGGGCGGAAGCCTCCATCTCCGGTGAGCGGTTTAGGTAGAGGTAATCCTCGGAGCACGATATGAACGTGATGAGGATCGGTTGCCCGGCTCACTTGTGAGGTAACGTCAAAGGTATAATACCATTTTGTTCCATCTTTCAGTATCAGGTAGAGCGTAAGTTTATGTTCGCCCGGATTGTTGGCGGATTCTCCGAATGTGAGGAATTCGGCGTGGAGCGAAGAAGCATTCTTATCGGCAGAAAGTGTAAAAGGCATCGTGACGTGCGTATCGGAGGCACGGTTTGATCCATGTATGTATCCTTCGGCTAACCCCGACAATGTGCCGTCGATTTCTGTTCTGTCGATATTGTCGATATTTGTTACATCGTAGACGTCGACTGTGTAATGACAGACAGCTTCAACCGGGAAGAAAGGTATTATCTGGTCTTCCGTAGAGAATGTGAGCGATATATTGTCGCGACGGTCGGCCCAGAGCATTCCCGGAGTCTGTGCCATTCTCTCATGTTCTGTGCCCGCGGCTCTCGGGAGTGCTCTTGTTGATAGTCCGTAGACCTCTGTTCCATCGGCATCGTCGGTAAATGTCTCGAAAGAATCTATATCTTCATCATGACGAAAGCGTATCCAGTCGGTGTTGTCGCTATTCATTCCTAATGCGCAATAGTCGCCGTAAGGAATGCGTATTTCTCCTCCGGTTTTATTTGGGAAGATAAATCTTAGATGAGAGTTCTCTCCGGTTGGCTCAAAGAAATATACAGCCATAGATTCCGGATTGGCCTCTGAGGCATATCTCCAGTCGAATGTCACCCTGATCTCTCCCGATTCACCATCTTCAAAGCATATATCCTTATGATTGCAGGCGGGTAGGATAAAAAGGCTAAAGATCGAGACTATGATTAAGATATATCTTTTCATCGTAAACCTCCTTTCTTCAAGTTATAATTTCCGTTTCCAATCAGCCAGACCAGAGATATTTCAGCTTTTGTGGGTCCGAACCATGTCAGATGATTGGTGGATTGCCAGAGATATTTGTTGCCATGCGGCACATATTTGATATATTTCCCGCTCATAAAACCGACTCCGAGGGTGAAGTCGATATTCAGGCGACGTGCTATGGGGAGAGAATAGCCGTATTCCACCCCTGCATATCGGTTGCATCGGTCCCAAAGCGGTCGGCCGGGCAGGCCTCCCATCACTCCTCGACCCCCGAACTCGAAATCGTATGTTACGACTCCACCGTAGAGTCCGAGATGATGGCCGGTAAGTGGTTTTTCCCGGGCTGCCTTCCCGAACCACCAACGCAGCGCAAGATCGCCCCCGTAAGCGCGCCAGTAGCGATGGACGTTATCTTTATCCCACCATCCATACATCCAGTTGCCTACGATCGACAGGTTTTTCCCGAGATAGAATTCTGCTCCTATCGAGGGGAGGGCGAGAAGGTCGTAGAGCATATTTGTTTTCAGTGCCATATAAAAATTCCGTTCCCTTGGCTGAGGAGAGGGCAAAGAGATGGGAAGTATTTCAGGGTCCGGTGTGACGGCGGTTACCGTCAGGGGAGGAATTATTATATCGGGCGTGAAGGCATATTCGAACAGTATCTGCGATTCGCGCAGTGAAGGGTAAAGTTTGTCATAAAGATATCGGTAAGTTGTGCCGTTGCCGATTCGGGTAAGGCTCCTGATCGCTTCTTCATCTCCTTCTGAATCGGGGGTCGCTGTGGAGGCGATGAGGTCGAGCAGCTTAAGGGCTTCGTTTCTATCGGGCACATTCGGATCTGTTTCTACAATGCGTCGTAGCCCTTTCCAGTCGCGTCCCAGAAAAGAGAAAGTAACCAGAGAATCCGGCAGTGCTATCTGTTCCGACAGATAATCGTAAATAGCTTTTGCACGTCGATGCGACAGGGTGTTGTTAAGACTCACCGGACCTTCCGGAGAAGCACCTCCGCTCACCCTGATTTTTCGTAGGGATAAAGCCGTATTTTTGGGACGCGATTTGAGTTTGGCGATAAGATTGTCGAGATTCTTACCGTTATGATTAAACGCAGTATCAATTATAGATCGGCCCTGACGGAAATGTATGGTAGCGGAATCGGCGATTTCTCCGGCTAATGAGGCTGTTGCAGAGAGTGCAATGATGGATGATATGAGGAAAAATTTTTTCATCTCTGGAATCGTTTATGGCTCCGTGTAAAGTCGGCATTGCGGCAACGCAGGAGCCGATGTGTTCATAGTATAGGTGTATCTGCATGATTATAACGTCTCCGGCCCTGATAAGGTTGAAAAATTTCAGATAGATTAGTCGGGCTTTTCTTTCTATTTGAGAAGAATGTTGCCATTTTTGATTATATTTGTCAGAAAAGAGCGTGTCTTTTTGTTTTAGATTTCAAAATCTTAAATACTTACCTAATAGAAATTTATGATTAGACAGATAGAGATAGAATTAAAGGCAAAGGGGCGGGGATGCCATCTGATTACGGGAGAGATAATGCGGTGTATTGCAGACAGTATGCCTGAATGCGGACTTCTGAATATATTTGTGAAGCACACCTCGTGTGGCCTTACCATAAATGAGAATGCCGATCCTGATGTAAGGACAGATCTTGATAATATTCTGGATCATATCGTGCCGGAGAATCAGCCTTATTACCGGCATACTATGGAAGGGAGTGACGATATGCCGGCTCATGCCAAATCATCGCTTACAGGCGTTTCCCTTACTATACCCATATCGGGCCACAGACTCAGTCTCGGCACGTGGCAGGGTATATATCTTTGTGAATTTCGCGATTACGGCGGCCCACGTCGTCTTGTGCTCACCATCTATAGCTGATTGTGAGTTCCTCTTGTAGCTGACATTCTTACAAACCTTAGAGTCCGTGTCAAAATTCAATTTTGACACGGACTCTAATATGATTTATAAAATGATGCCTGAATCGTTATTTTGCAATACTGACGGCGCGTCCTCCGGCTTTTACGATATAAATTCCTGAGCCAAGAGATGACAGATCGATACTGGTGGAAGCACGGCCTGATTTGATCAATACTCCGGCAGCATCGTAAACATATATATCGGTTTCCTTATCAAGTGATAGGATACCGTTGCGGAAAGAGAATTCTTCGGCTGAGACTTCATTAATACCGGTCTTTAATTCCGTAATGTGTAAGTCTGAAATGTAATAGTCTCCTTTGCCTGTTGCGTGGATTCCGAGATAGAGGAGTCCCTCCGGAACGGTTATTGCATCATCAAGAGATGCAGGTTCGGTTTCCGTAACGGCTTTAAGAGTGAAAAGCTGAGGTTCAGCTTCGTTCTCAGAAGCGGCAGAGGTATCGATTGCCCCGATAAGGGTAGACATACCGTTGTTCACGTTATCTTCGCGACCGATATAGAGACTTACGCCTTCGGCAGCTGTTCCCCATGCTTTAATGCTGACGGTATAATTACCGGCCGATAACTGTAAACGCGGCGAAACTGCCCAGTCGTCGGCACTATCAGCAACGTCCGACCATTCGTAGGCTATTGTTGCTCCATTATCCTGAACGGTCCAGGTATATTCCTCTTCGTCGCTCCATGAGTCAGAGCTGCTGTCGGAGTTGGAATTTACAATTTCCCATTGTGAGAAATCGGC
>CAZOPN010000067.1:0-14109 GCA_964581685.1 uncultured Sangeribacter sp.
TAAATTGCGATTTAAAATCTATCTATCCTATCTATAGAAACTCCTGTTTCCACCGTTCTCCTATCTATAAATTTTAATTCTGTTTCTCTTGGCAATAAAAAATACAACCCTACTGTCTAAAATTCCAGTTGCAGGTGGGCCATCTCATGGCCGGCAAAGGGCCGCAGACCTACCTCTCTGAAACCGACACCATCATACAGCCGACGGGCACGAGAATTGTCGAGGTCACATAATAAACCTAAAGGTTTACCGATTTGCCGGGACCTTTCTGCCGCATCCATAATCAAAGCGCGAGCTACTCCACAGCCGCGATAAGACGGCAACGTCATCAAAGTGTCAAGATAGAACTCTCCCGGCTCCGTCTCCCCGGGAAGCGAATCAATCTCCTCATCAGTCATATTCCAACCCAAAGTTTCGTTGGCTTCATGAAAAAATGGAACCCTCAGACGTTTTAGATCCGCTCCGTCATAACTAATACATACACCCATCGGCTCGCCCGATTCCGAGCGAGCAATACGCGCATTACGAAAGGAATATTGCGTATCTTCACGCGCAGCAAGACGCATGAATAAATCATGGACGTCTTCAACCGTATGGTTATTTCCTGCCAGTCCCGCTACTATCTCCTCCCCTACCGCTTCCAATATTGCATCAGCTATCAATGAAGCATCACTTTTCGATGCATTATCTATTTTAATCTCCATTTTTGTAATTTCTTTATACTTTCCAACAAGTCAGACGGTAGTTATTATGTAAAAAAATCCCTTTTTACAATCGATTTTATAAAAATTTATTAAATTTGCAATCATTTTTAGTAAATATAGAATATTATCGTTTAAATATACACAAATAATGCAAAAAGAAAAGCGCATCAAACGATTTATCCTACCCGAAGAAGAGATTCCGAGAAAATGGTATAATATTCAGGCAGAAATGCCCACCAAGCCATTGCCTCCCATACATCCCGGTACCAAGCAGCCACTCAGAGCTGAAGATCTCTTTCCCATCTTTGCCGAAGAATTATGCCGGCAGGAACTCAATCAAACCGACACATGGATCGAGATACCGGAAGAAGTGCGTGAGATGTATAAGTTTTACCGTTCAACACCTCTTGTGAGGGCATACGGTCTTGAGGAAGCTTTGGGAACACCCGCTCATATATATTTCAAAAACGAGAGTGTCAGCCCCATGGGGTCTCATAAACTTAACTCTGCAATTCCGCAAGCCTATTATTGTAAAAAAGAGGGCGTAAAAAATGTAACGACCGAAACCGGAGCCGGTCAATGGGGAGCATCTCTTTCTTACGCCGCAAAAATGTTCGGTCTGGAAGCAGCAGTCTATCAGGTTAAGATAAGTTATGAGCAGAAACCTTATCGTAAAAGCATTATGCAGACCTTCGGAGCACAAGTCACTCCGTCTCCGTCCATGTCTACACGTGCCGGTAAGGATATACTTACAAAAACACCTAATCATCAGGGATCTCTCGGCACAGCAATATCGGAGGCTGTCGAGCTGGCTCAATCCACACCCGATTGCAAATATACACTCGGCTCCGTGCTAAGTCACGTTTCGCTTCATCAGACTGTGATCGGCCTTGAAGCGGAAAAACAGATGGAGATGGCCGGAGAATATCCTGATATCGTAATAGCTTGTTTCGGAGGAGGCTCCAACTTCGGAGGTATAGCTTTTCCCTTTATGCGTCATAACTTCACCGGAGAACGAAACACACGCTTCATTGCAGCAGAACCTGCTTCCTGCCCCAAGCTTACCAGAGGAAAGTTTCAATATGACTTCGGCGATGAAGCGGGCTACACTCCGTTATTACCTATGTTCACGTTAGGACATAATTTCCGTCCGGCCAACATTCATGCCGGAGGACTACGTTATCATGGAGCCGGCGTAATCGTTTCTCAGCTTCTGAAAGACGGTTTCATGGAAGCTGTAGACATACAGCAGCTGGAATCGTTTGAAGCCGGAACACTTTTCGCGCAGACCGAAGGAATCATCCCGGCCCCGGAATCATGCCATGCCATAGCTGCAACAATTCGGGAAGCCCTTAAATGCAAGCAAACCGGAGAAGAAAAAGTTATTCTCTTCAACCTCTCGGGCCATGGCCTGATCGACATGGCATCCTACGACAAATACTTTGCCGGCGACCTCCAGAACTACGAACTTACAGACGAAGAGATCGAAACCAACCTCAAGGAAAGCAACGTTTGAGTAGGCTTGGCAATTTAGGCAGCGAATCATAAAATATTTGCTGCCTTAAAAAGCTTACAGAGCGGCTATAAGCCAGGCCACATATCCAATATAGCACGCGGTGAGAATAGCTCCCTCGCCGCGTGTTATCGTTCTCTCACGGAAGAACCAGCCGAATATCCAGAACAGAAGGCATACAGCTGTAAGCGTCAGCAAATCAAAGTTGCCGATCGAGCCGAAAGGAAGCGGACTGATCACCGCCGACACACCGAGGACAAGGAAGATATTGAAGATATTTGAGCCGATCACATTTCCGATTGCCAGACCCGGTTTACCCTTCAAGGCTGCCGCGATGGACGTAGCCAGTTCCGGTAACGAAGTGCCGGCAGCGACAATCGTCAGACCGATTACTGCATCGCTTACTCCCAGACCTGAGGCTATGGCGGATGCCCCGGCCACAAATCTGTCTCCTCCGTAGATAAGACCGGCAAGTCCTAATATAACCCAAAGGCACGATTTCCATACCGGCATCATCTTAACCGAGGCCTCAGAGCCACCGGATGAAGTTTCTCCGGCAGAATGAGCCTGCGAGAATGTGTGACGCATGAAAATGGCAAAAAATAACAGCAGTAATATTCCATCCACACGATTCACGGCATTTACTGCATCGCCATCAAGCAGCACACCGTTTCCTATGGCAAGCAAAGCCAAAGCGGAAAGCAACACCAGAGGAATATCTTTTGTCAGAATTGATTTCTCTACTTTTATCGGAACCACTAATGCAGTTATACCTACTATTACGCAAACGTTGAAAATGTTGCTTCCTACCACGTTACCGATTGCCAACCCGGCATTACCTTCGATCGCCGACATCACGCTGATGACAAGTTCGGGAGCGGACGTGCCGAACGCCACAACCGTAAGACCGACCACAAGATCTGAAACGCCCCAACGGCGGGCGATATCCGCGGCACCATCCGTGAGCATATTGGCACCGACAAGTATGAGCGCCAAACCAATTACGAGAAAAACTATGTCTAATATCATCTTACTAATTTTGGATTTTTACGAACCAAGACCCCATTTCATGAAATTTTAAGGCCTCCGGATCTCAACCGTCGACGGAAGATGCCGGTAACCCTCCTGTAACCCCGCACTACGCCTGATTGCCTCTGAGACGGAAGGGCCGTTCTGACCCCAGATATTATGCGGTCCGTTCTGATTTCTTGATATTTCTCCTCTTTCCGCCCAATTATAGGAAACCGTATAATAGTCCGTGCCCTCATCCGTATAAAGATCAAATTGGGAATGCTTCATGCCGGGCCACATCACAGGATTAGTCGGCGGATCGCCAACGCCTTCTATACGGTTGCCGACAATCGAAGAGCCCGGTTGAGAAGACAACGTGTAGATGGCTCCGGAGTCCCGCATCTGATTGCTGAAAGAATGGATGTAATTACCTACGATATGGTTATTACACATTATACTGCTATCCTTCACCCAGCCCCAGCCCACATTAATGGCTGAATAAGGAGTATCGAAGATTTCATTATGGCTTATGGTCACATTGGAGGCAAACCCGACGGCGATAGCCAGACAGCCCCAATCTTCCACTCCCGGCTGCGCTATATAATTATTATCAATTGTCAGATATTCGCACACTTCGCGGTTATCTGAAGGATTCCACGGCTGATGGACCTCAAAATTCTCATCACCGAAATATCCGGCCATAATAGCATTTCCCCCCACATCGTTAAATACACACCCCCTGACGAAAGAATTTTTCACTCCTTCTCTAAAGTCAAGTCCGGTGGAGCCAAGATGCTCAAAGCGACAATCGATAAACGAAACATTACGCGCGTCATAAACATCTACAGCCGCATCGGGACGCCCCACCCAGGCTACATTATTGGCAGTGGAGGTCTGCTTGGTATAGGCATCATAAAGATATAAGCCGGCCTGCAATGCAACATGTCCTGCCTCCGCGGGCCGCAACCACGAAGAATGAGAAAAAGTTATGCCTTTGAATGCTACGTTCTGAACAGGACGATCTTTTGTGCCCCTCACTGCTATTAGGGTAGCCAGGCGCGGGACCTCAGCCCGAATATCTTCAGCCGACATCCCGGCTGCCGGGAAGTAATATAACTTACCAGCTTCCAAATCGTGATACCATTCATCCGGATTATCAAGTAGTTCTATGGCATTGCTAAGTTTAAAGAAATGGTTTGTCTCACTCGTTTCATCTGCACGCAGAATCGGCCAAGGTCGCTTGAATTCAATTTCAGCCTCCGGATTCTCAAACTTCAGAAAGCTTCGTCCGTTCTCCGTTACAATCGATTTAAGCCGAAGTATATTCATCGCCCAATCCTGAATTATCGTCACTTCAAGCTCCTGAGGTTTGCTGAAAAGCCGGGACAACGCCGGGACAACAATGCCGTCTCCGTCTTCATGCCGACAGATGATCCGTTGCAACGTTGCTCCATCATGATTGGAGGCTTTGCGGGCCCGTTTCCCATTTACCCACATTTGGCGCAAGCGAATCTTTTCCGAGCCTGTCTCGGTTACGAGAACCTTGCCGACAGCCTCTTCAGGAAGCCCGTAGACATCATGAGCCGAGGTCCAATCCGTCAAAGGGAGAGCCCCGCTCAATACGGGCTTTTCTCCCTCAAAAGCCTCAATAATAAGTGATGAATCAGGATTACCAAACGCTTCAGAGGAGATAACTGCCGTTGTTGGAAAATAATATGTAGCACCATGCAATATGATATGTAGTTCGACAGGATTATTGTCTGTCATAATCGCCGAAGCCATTTCCAAAGCCCGGCCAAACGTGGCAACCGGGTATTGTCTGTCGCCTGATGCCCAGTCATTGCCATCGCCGGCTACATAAATATTTCTTACAGCGATATTATCTGCGGTAAAACCCTCACATACAATCGAACTCAGCAATAGCAGCATCACTGTCATTCTGAAGAAATATCTTTCAAAATTCAATTTATAGTGATCTCCCATATTTACGAGAAAAATATAAATAATTTTATGAAACGGGTGTAAAGTTGTAACGATCTATAAGATTTATGCAAAGATAATAGAATTTTATAAAGTTTTGAAACAAAGGGAGGATGCCGATTCAGGAATTTTTACTAATTTTGTATCGTGGCGGAACAGAATCCGTCTGCTAATTGATTCATGGACGACACTCTTATCTTCAACGAGCCGGAAAACGCCGGCGCTGACATATCTCAGGAGGAGACCCTCACCGTTTCCGGCAACGAGGAGAAATATGAGTCGCTCACTCAGGAGATCACTCAATCGGAGATTGCCGGCTCCTATACAGAAGACGATATCAAATCGCTCGATGCCAACGAACATATACGTCGGCGTCCCGGTATGTATATCGGTAAACTTGGCGATGGAACGCATGCTGAAGACGGTATTTACGTCTTGATTAAAGAAGTGGTGGATAACTCCATCGACGAATTCAATATGGGTGCCGGCAAACGGATAAATATCGACATAACACCTGAAGGAGAAGTGTCTATACGCGACTTCGGCCGCGGAATCCCTCTGGGAAAAGTGATTGATGTGGCTTCCAAAATCAACACCGGCGGCAAATTCGACTCCAACTCTTTTCAAAAATCTGTAGGTCTCAACGGTGTCGGTCTCAAAGCCGTGAATGCGTTATCCACATATTGCGACGTATATAGTTTCCGCGATGGTAAAAAAGTCGAGACCCGCTTTGAGAAGGGTGTGCTTACCGGCGACTCCGGAATCCTCCCGACTAAAGAACCGAATGGCACATTCGTAAGATTCAAACCAGATCCGGAGCTTTTCACAAACTATCGTTTCAACATGGATTTTGTAGAAACGATGGTTACAAACTATACTTATCTGAACGTCGGGCTGCAGATATATTTCAACGGAAAGAGATACGTGAGCCGTCATGGCCTTCTCGACCTTCTTCATGATAATATGACTTCAGAGCCGCTCTACCCTATTATTCATCTAAAGGGGAAAGATATCGAAGTAGTCCTGACCCATACCGAACAATACGGAGAGGAATATTATTCGTTTGTGAACGGCCAGCACACAACACAGGGAGGCACGCATCTCGCGGCATTCCGCGAACACGTTACACGCACAATAAAGGAATTCTCCGGTAAAAACTATGAGTTTCCTGACATACGTAACGGTATGGTCGCGGCCGTGAGCGTTCGAATTCAGGAACCGATGTTCGAGTCGCAGACCAAGACACGTCTCGGCAGTAAGGAGGTGGCCCCCAACAGCTCCCTTACCGTCAATAAGTTTATCGGCGACTTCATCAAGAAAGAGCTTGACGACTATCTGCATAAAAACTCGGATACAGCCGCCGACTTGCTTAAAAAAGTAGCGGCAAACGAGAAAGTCAGAAAAGCAATGTCGGGAGTAGCAAAGCTTGCACGTGAGAAAGCCAAGAAAGTGAGCTTGCACAACCGCAAACTGCGCGATTGTCATATCCATTACAACGATTCTCTAAAACTCAAACCGGAGAAAGATGGCTCGATGCCCAAAGATCCGCGGGAGGATACAGCCATTTTCATAACCGAGGGAGATTCCGCATCCGGAACAATCACCAAAGTACGCAATGCACAGACTCAAGCTGTTTTCTCTCTCAGGGGCAAACCGCTCAACTCATACGGAATGACTCAGGAAGTGGTCTATAAAAACGATGAATTCAACCTCCTGCAGGCAGCTCTTAATATCGAGGAAGGAATCGACGGATTGCGTTACAATAAAGTGATCATTGCTACGGATGCCGATGTAGACGGCATGCATATCCGGCTGCTCATAATTACTTTCTTCCTTATGTTCTTTCCCGACCTCGTGAAGAAAGGACACGTGTATATTCTCCAGACACCGCTTTTCAGAGTGCGCGATAAAAACGCCGTGAGACGCAAAAAGAGCGTTATCAAGAAAAAAGGAGAACGGGCCGACGACCTATTGCAGGACACGTATTATTGTTATACCGATGAAGAGCGTGAGAATGCCATAGCAAAATTTGGTGCAAACGCGGAAATCACCCGATTCAAAGGTCTCGGAGAGATAAACGATGTGGAGTTCGCGGAATTTATCGGTCCCGATATGCGTCTTGACAGAGTCAAATTGAAAAAGGAAGATACTGTCGATAAGCTCCTTGAGTTCTATATGGGTAAAAACACCATGGAGCGCCAGAATTTCATCATTGACAATCTGATTATTGAAGACGACTCTCAAATTTAACCTCAGTGATGTCTAAGATCGTTATATTTCCGGGAACCTTCGATCCCTTTACCATAGGCCACGCCTCAATAGTGGAACGTGCTCTCCGACTCTTCGACCGGGTAATTATAGCCGTAGGATATAATATCCACAAACCGACTGCCGCCGAAAGTGCTGAAAAACGCGCGGCTGCAATCAAGAAAGTGTTTCGGCGGAATGATTCGGTAGAAGTGAAGACATATTCCGGATTGACAGCTGATTTTGTAAAAAAAGAAAAGGGAGCGGCTATAATTCGGGGGGTCAGAAACATCGCCGACTTCGAATATGAAAAAACGCTCGCTGACGTCAATATGGAAATCGCCGGGGTTGAAACGATTTTTCTTCTTCCCGACTCCTCGCTTGGATTCATTTCAAGTTCGATGGTAAGAGAACTCCGGGAGAACGGATATGACATTTCTCGCTTTCTGCCTTCGGCAGATTAACCTTATCAGCAAATATTAAGCAGTTGATTATGAAAAAAATTATACCCTTTATCACCCTCTCTCTCCTTATCGCCGTGCTTTCGGCATCCAAAGCACAGATTCCTGCCAATCAGAAAGTCAGGATTGCCGAAAGCGTTATCTCTCAATTCTATGTCGATACAGTGAATGAAGATAAACTGGTGGAGACGGCAATCAAGAGTATGCTTGAAGAGCTCGATCCTCATTCTTCCTATTCAAACCCTGAGGAAACGAAAGAACTCAACGAACCCCTGAACGGCAACTTCAGCGGAATCGGAATTACGTTCAACATGAATAACGATACGCTCTACGTTATCCAGACCGTAAGCGGGGGCCCGTCGGAAAGAGTCGGAATCCTTGCCGGCGACCGTATCATTGCCGTGAACGACACTGCAATCGCGGGAGTTAAAATGCGGAATAACGATATCATGAAACGTCTCCGCGGACCCAAGGGGACAGATGTGGACGTGACAGTTCTACGCAAGGCAGCCGGAACGGCCGACACCATCGCTTTCAGAATCACGCGTGCCGACATTCCTATCTACAGCATCGATGCATCCTATATGGTAGACGATAAAACAGGATATATCAGACTCAATAAGTTTGCCGCCGAAACACGCAATGAGATGGAAAAAGCCTTGAAAGATCTAAAGAAACAGGGTATGAAACAGCTTATCCTTGATCTTGTAGATAATGGCGGAGGGTATCTTAACGCTGCGGTCGATGTGCTCAGTGAGCTTATGGAACCGGGAAAGCTGGCCGTGTATACCGAAGGTCGCAACTCTCCTCGATACGACAATCTGACTTCTCCCAAAGGAGTAAAGCCAATCTTCTCCAACGGCCGACTGGTTGTGATGGTGAATCAATATAGCGCTTCGGCAGCTGAAATCACCTCCGGGGCTATTCAGGACTGGGATCGCGGTCTCGTTGTAGGACGTCGCACATTCGGCAAAGGGCTCGTTCAACGACCATTCCCTTTCCCGGACGGTTCTATGATCCGCCTTACTGTGGCACATTATTACACTCCCACTGGCCGTGATATCCAAAAACCATATCAGAAAGGAGACCAGAAAAGCTATGCGCACGATATCCTCGACCGCCTGAACAATGGAGAACTGATGCACGCCGACTCAATAAAATACATTGATTCGCTTAAAGTGAACACACTCCGGCTAAAACGACCGATTTATGGCGGCGGTGGAATCTCTCCCGACATTTTTGTGCCACTCGACACAACAGAGTTCACCAAATACTACCGCGATGTCATGGCAAAAGGAGCGATAAACCGTTATGCCATAAACTATGTGGATGCTAACCGAAAAAAAATCAAGAAACAATATAAGACCGATTCTGATTTTATTGCCGGATTCCACATCACCGACTCCATGCTTGACGAGCTATATGATATGGCTGCGAAAGATGGCGTGGAACTCAATAGCGAACAAGCCAAAATCAGCGAACCCCTTTTCCGGATGATTCTGAAGGGTCTAATCGGAAGGGATATATATGACAACGCCACTTATTTCAAAGTGTATAACGAATACGATCCGATATTCAAGGAGGCTTTACGACTCATCAACTCTCCTGAATATGATCAGAAGCTTCGTTGATAAGTAAGTATTGAAAATTAATCGATATTAAGTATTCCGGAAATCTTGAACAATAAAACTCGTTTTATATGTTCCTTAATTTGCAACACTTACTTAACATCTAATAATACACTATTCACCGAAAACTTATAACAGAACAATGTCCATACGTTTGCTTTATCTATCTCTCGCCTTAACAGCAGTCACAGGATTGTCTGCAATGGCCCAGAGTCCGAAATTCCGGCATGTTGAGGAATCCGCTACCGAATCAGCGCAACCCTCCGGGTCGAAGACCGGACTGGTTTGGAACCGACCGGAATCGAATCCGGCCATAACTTCTTTAACCGAAGAAGATTTTGAAGAAAAAATCGACAGCATGTCTCCCGAGTTTATTCTTCGGGATATCCGGCTCGATTATTTCGATTCGCTGAAATATCTTAATCGCTCGTTAGGGCCATGGGTCTTCAGCGGATACCGTCATCTCTACAAACGTCCTCACATTGATTCCGTTGCAAGCCGGGCAATTGTGGCCCGTCTTTTCGAAGAGATGCAAAAACCTGATGCTGAGGCTATCGCAAACGAGATTGATGAATTGAATCGTGCCGATGTTGAGAAATATAAACTTGAGGCACTCGCCTTTGGAGACACAATCATGCCGGAGGAGGAAGAAGATATTCTTTTCATCCAGACACCTTCATACCGCGAGCCGTTGCCCATTATGACCGGAGACGTGATTCCATTATGGTTGCGTAAATCAATGATGTCGGCACGTTTTCAGGAAGATTTCATGTATCGGCTGATGGTGTCGGATCCTTCATATATCGACTACGCATATTGGGATCTGCCGGAACCGCCACGCTTGCCTGAAGAGGAATTCAATTCCGCGACGTTCATCCGGAAAATGAACCTTCCCGCAGTCGATCTTACCGAGGCCGTTATCACGGAGATGGATATTAATAAAAAGCACTGGCTTCATCTCTTGAATGGGGGAATTCAATTCTCTCAGGCATATCTGTCAGAAAACTGGTATCAGGGTGGTAACAACTACCTTGCCTTGCTAATCAACTTCCTATGGGATGTGCAACTTAATCAGGTGTGGCATCCGAAAATGATGTTTCAGAGCACACTTTCATATAAACTCGGCCTCAACTCCGTTGAAGATGACCAGTATAGAAAATATTCAATATCTCAAGATCTATTCCAGTATAACCTGAAAGTGGGTTATAAGGCTGTCCACAACTGGTATTATTCTTTCACCACCCAGTTCAAGACACAGCTTATGAACAACTACGTCAGGAATACGATGGATAAGATGGCCTCTTTCCTCAGCCCTTCCGACCTGACCCTCGGTCTTGGTATGACCTACAGCAAACAGAATCAAGATAAGACCCTGGTGTTCAACGCATCTATCTCCCCCCTCTCCTACAACCTTAAAACGTGTATCGACCCAGACATTGATCATACCCAGTTCAATATTGCTCAGAATAAGAAATGTCATAGTGAATTCGGTTCGAATGCCGAAATCAATTTCTTCGCACGAATCTGGAACAATGTCACTTACAAGACAAGACTTTTCCTATTCACCGATTATAAATATTTCGTCGGCGATTGGGAGAATACTCTTGATTTCCAATTCAACAAATTCTTCTCGACGCAGCTTTATCTAAATGTCAGATATGATTCGTCGGCCGACCGTTCGATTGCACCGGGATGGAACAGATGGATGCTCAAGGAGATTCTGAGTGTCGGACTTTCGTATACCTTCTCAACAAAAATTTAACGGCATGGCTCTCTCTCCCTGCCGCAAAATAATTAAAGCACTGATGCTCTGCGGAGTCTTACTCATCACAGACTCCGCGGAGCTTTTTGCGCGAAATCCTGAGATAACGAAATATACCGATGTTTCGTCAGCACTCGAATATTGTAGAGACTCCCCTCTCGAGAGGCTGGAAGGTTTATGGGAGTTTCCTGAAGATGAAACAAAAGTTCTGATTAAGAAAAGTAATATCCCTTACGAATTCGAAATAATTGTAGTCAGCACTCCCGACTGTCGTTTGATTCCCGGAGAAAAAATAGGTAGCCTGGCCGGGTCGCCGGATCCGGATAAATTCCGATTATCACTTTATTGTTCACGAAAATACGGAGTTTTGACCAATACCCGATCATGCCTGGCTGAATTCCGGAAAAATGACGGAGCGCTTATCATTACCCCCGGGAAGCTGTCTGTTTCGCTTCGTGGCGCTTCATGGCTTCTTCCACGCTTTTGGCGCATGATCAGAGTATCATATAAAAATCCGCTTGAAAAGCTCCCTGTCGGTCTCATACGCATCTTCCCTCCTAATGATGAAAATGGAGCCAAACCTCTTACTCCCCGCTATCTATGAGAAACTTATCTATTAAAAAATTTATTCCCCTGCTCTTTATGGCGGTTATGGCTTCAACTTCTATTCTTCAAGGTGAAGCTCGTAAAATCGGATACCGAATGAAAGCATCCGAAACAAAAAAAGAATCTGTGGAAAGTCGTATGGCGAAAGGGGCATTCATGGTTACGCCCAACGACACTACAGGACCTTACCGGATACAACAGATAATATTTACCGGTTATGATAAACCGCAGAACAGTTCAAAAGAAAGTTTCTTTATTATCAATAAAACCGACCGTACCCTCAGCGGTATAGTCCTTAATATTGACTATATCACACCCGACGGCCGGCAACTACATAAACGTATTGAAAAAATTCCTTGCCATATCCCGCCCGGAGAAACCCGGAAAACCGATATATCTTCCTGGGACACCCAACATTCATTCCGTTATATAGAAAGCAAAGGTCGCCCGGAAGCCAATCCCTATACCGTTTCCTTTTCCCCGACTCTCATATATCTACGTTATTGATGATCATTCACCGGCTTATAACAGGAAGGAGTCTTTTTCAACGTATTATCATAAATCAACAGGATCGTTTATCTCTTCAGGAGCTTCCTCTGCATTAATTACCGGCATCACTTTCTGATCTTTCTGAGCGATATGAGACACTCCTCCGCTAAAGGCATCTCCGAAAAAGCTACCTATGAATCTTGCCACACCGTATGATACACCGGCCGCACATATAAACATAGGCATGAAACGCAAGCTATCAGACATCTCAGCTGTAATAAAAATGGCCATCAATGGAGCCTGTACGGTTCCGGCCATAACGGCTGCCATGCCGATAAGCGAGAAATGGGCTACCGGTAGAGACGTTCCGAAAAGATGATTGCTGACCGAACCAAAAAGGAATCCCGCAAGACAACCGGCAAATAATGTAGGTGCGAAATCTCCGGCAATACCACCACCTGAATTTGTGGCGGCAACCAGAATCCCCTTGACAAGCAGTATGGCCGCAACCCCTATCAAAAGAACTGTTTCGCGCGAAGCATCGGCAGAAAACGGACCATATTCAAGTAAATGGTGACTGTCACCGCTTACTATCCGGCTGACAACTCCATAGCCCTCGCCAAAAAGTGATGGCAGGAAAAAGATAAGGAGACCCAACGAAGTGCCCGCTATTATATTACGTGCCCACGGATTGGAAACGCTTTGGAAAAACTTCCCGGTTCTTACTTTTGTAAGATTATAATATACCGAATAGATGCCGCAAACGACACCGAGAAGTAAAGCCATAGGAATAAGGGAGGCATCGAATGAGGTAGGATTGAGAATCGTAACATCAAACGTGAAGCCGCTCCACGCGAATGCTGCCGCGGAGGCAAACAGGCAAGCTATAACAAGAGCAAGCACAGGAATTGTCCCCAACTCCATTCCAAGCACCTCAAGCGTGAACATAACCCCTCCGAGGGGAGCCTTGAAAATTCCGGCAATTCCGGCTCCGGCTCCTATTCCAAGCAAAAGACGCATCCAGGGGCGCGACACGTGAAATACTCTTCCGATATTTGACCCAATCGCCGCTCCGGAAAAAGCACTCGGACTTTCGGCCCCCGCCGACCCGCCGAAGCCGATTGTCATCGTACATCCAAGAAGTGAATTATATATTAAATTAGGAGCAAGCCTATACTGGCCATTCACGAGATGACGACGAATCAAAGCTGTGCCGTGAGCAAGATCCTCCTTGATTATATATCGCTGGAATATCGACGACAGCAATATCCCGGCAAAAGGAATAAAAAGAAAACGGATATTTGCCGTAAACGGATTCATATCGTCGGTGAATATATGACCGAGCCATGCTATAGCCGACTTCAACAGAAAAGTAGCTGTGCCCGTAATTGCTCCGATGAGCGCCGCAAGAACAATGATCACTACGTTTTCAGGGATATGCGTTGCTTGCCATCGAAGATAACGGTCGAAAAGACTTTTTCCGGGCATGCCGGAGTCAGCAGATGGTTTTATTGTGGAATCTGTTTTATTCATTTCTGTATCGGTTTTTCCAATGCCCTGTCAAGCAATCCGAAAGGCACATATAACCCAGGTTTAGCATAAAATTTGTTAAACCCTACTATATTTATAATAAAATTGGTTATCAAGAGGTTCATTATAAGTAAGTATTCAAAATTAAACGATAGTAAGCAATAATGTTATCTTTTAT
>CAZOPN010000068.1:0-14101 GCA_964581685.1 uncultured Sangeribacter sp.
CTTTTTATTACTCATGCCTATGGTTTATCCACGGAAGTTTGGTGCTGCCCCCATATAATATAAATTAATTTCGAATACTTACTTAGGAAAAAAAGTCTTTAAATCGTTCAGCTTATTTTTCATATTATAAGCGTCCGTGTGCTTCGGGACCGACGCAGTATTATCATACAACAATCCTCCAACAAGGGTCAGATAATCAGGTCGGCTTTCATCCCGGCTCCAAAGCAATTCAAATCCAAAAAGTTCGGAAACTGTGTGTCCTATATCGAAACCATAGGCTTCAAGAGAGGGGCGCATCTTATCAGGATATCGGCATGGCAATCCTGAGAGGCGGGTACAACTTTTATCCGGACAATAATCACATTTACCTATACTTATCAAAGCTCTGCCATTATAAAGTCTTTCCAGTTCAATCAGAGTTGCATTGAGCGTTCTTTTCTCAAAATTAATCAGTTGATTAACGTCCGTCTGCGGAATATCCTTTAAAAAGGGAGTGATTCGTGCGGCAAGAAGCAAGATATGCCGATATTGTAAAAGTTCTTTTTCAATATCGTGACTAAACGGAGGACACACCCAGGTTAAATTATAATTCGGACATTTACGGCAAAAACTGATGAATTTTTCAGCATGTCTAAATCTACGGATATACTCCTCGGAAAGAATTGTACAGCCGAAATGTTCTGTAGTATATGTAAAAGGTTTATTTGTAAGATTCAATGAATTATGAATTTATATGCTTGTTGATTATTTCTCCAGATATATATGCCGCGTAAAAGGCCATTCCAATCTCCGAAAGATACATTTGCTTTTACAAGATTGCCTTGCAGATTAAATATTGATCCCGGTTGAGTAAGCCCGGGCATCTCATGATCTCCCAGACCTGAATAATCTTCATTATTCCCATTCGGGAAAAGAGGTAAAGAAGGAAACCAATAGTTTGAAATCATGGGATATTCTTGTAGAAGCTGCCCATCAGCATCAAAACGACGCGTCACATAAGTTGGATCAACAAATTTATGGAACATGGACGCATACAGTTCATCCGTTACGGGATGAATTCCGAGCGAGCAACCATAGACATGCCAGTCGCCCTCTTCCTGAGAAAAATCGAGAATTTTCTTGACTTCGCGGGAGTCTATATCAAATCGGAATATCCGATAGTTTGTGAACCAGCTGTTAGGCCCTCCACACCAATAAAGTCTATTGGTAACAGCAGAAGCACAGAATGGGTCGGGCGTCCATGCATACCAGGAATTAGCCGGAGGGAATAAATCCTCTCCGTCGATCTTTACTACTTCGCGTTCTAATGATTCCGGATCAAGTCGAACGATATAAGGGACGGTAGCCCCTGTCCCCTGAATATTTTTTGCAGCGGCATACCACAAATTCCCATCCTTGGAGCGCACAATTGTAGAGCCGATTCCGGAGGGCCGTCTTGGACGCGTACCGGTATCGTTTTCAATTGCATCATCAATAATCGACATATCGAGAACTTCGACCACTTTGTCAGTATCCGGGTCGATAACAAGCATCCCGTATTGTTGGTGAACAGCAAAGACTTTGCCTTCAGCAAGGATCATTGTTCCGGTTTGACCGAAATACAACGCGCTTGTAGGATCAGAGTTAGGCTTATCATTATCGCCTCCGGCATTAGGATTTGCAGAGCCTTCCACCTGTCCCTCGATTTCTAAGGTTTCAAGGTTTAGAATCCATATTCCATTGCTTGAAGATACATAACCTTTGATATCAGAAACACCGCAGAATGCCCTCCCGTCACATTGGTTGCCGGATGGGTCAATGAGACGCAGTTGCTTAATCAACTTCATGGTTTTGGCATCAGCCACAGAGATGCGTCCTCCAACAATGTCTGCACCGGGATCCTTGTCCTGTTTAGCAATCAGATAAAGCCTTCCTTTCCAAATAGCTCCGTATTGATTTGTGCATCCCAGTTCCATTCCCGGATTTTCAGACTGAATAACCCTATATTTCCAGAATACACCCTCCGGATCGTCAGGCATCAGAAAATTTATGGTTGAATTCTGATGGCCGTACCAGTCCTCATTGATAAAGATTACACCATTAGTATAATCATTTTCCACTGCCCGGGCATGGGCAGTGAAAAATGATACTATCAGTAAGAAAAAAACTCTTATCGACTTCATTGAATCGCTATTTTAGTTAAGTGACAATTATCTTTTATTACAACATAGATACCCGCTGGGAGCGAAAGGCGTATTGATTCGGTATCACTTTCGGGAACAATTGAGAATTCCTCCAAGCCCACCATATTGACAAGTGCAATTTTATGACCAGCCAACCCTTCGATTTTCAGATTATTGTTGGAGTATGAAACTTGTTCGACTATGGTCAAATCGTCAACAGTAGATAAATTATTTCCAACAACGACCTTACACCTGCAAGATAATTCGGGGTCAAGATTATAACAAGCCGTAATAATAGCCTCACCTTCGTGATCAAATGTAGTCAGTTCGCCGGTAACAGGATTTACGGATACAATTTGGGGATTAGAAGAACGATAGGAAATGCCGGTATATGTTGCATCTACAGGGGAGAAAACGATGTGATTATCTCTATTTTCCCGTGTATTGACTTTTATTTCTTCATTTTCAAATTGAATTGCAGATAAGGGGATTTCGGGGGCCTTGAAGGTGATTTTACAAGTATTGGAGATAACACTCTCAGCGGTCGTGGAGCCCGCAGGGATATAGGAACCCCTGACAGCGACTTCAACCTCCCCGGGGGTAAAATCGCGATATGACGAAATCGTACCCATGAATTGGTGGGTGTTAATCCTTGAAAGCATATCGGGACGCGACCAGGTAAAAGCACCACTCAATTTTGCGTCCGGGGGCACATTTACGAACATAGGAATTTTCAACGGCGAGTCTGAAAGCGAATACTCTATATGTCCGGGGATGGAAATAATGCGCGAAGATTCTTCCGATGGTCTCATAAGCTGATACGGGAACTCGACCTTAGTTGCATCATCTTCTTGACGAGATAATATCAGAACTGCGTTTGGATTAAGCCATCTGCCGGCGCCTACCGCGTTAAATGAAGGGTCAACAGTGCGTTGAACGAAGAAAGTCCATTGCCCATTTGAATTGTCATGATCAATGTCACTGATAATGCCATTATCATCAGAGTCATATTCAACGCGGAGCTCACCGTCAGAATTATCAATGTGCAGACGGGGATCTGCTTTGGCAATATTGGTAATTACGGTAGAGAGATTATCATCCCATCCTCCACTCCATCTGTAGCCATAGATTATATTATCAGGGCCTTTGCCATCATTGAATTGAAGAACAACGGCAGCCGACTTCTCCCCTTTACCAACCCAAAATTCAATTTCATCATGGTTGATAATGGGGTCGTTGGCTCTTGGAGTATGCATACGCTCACCCCAATCCTCCATATCGTAATTGAGTTCAAAGGCCATTTCTCCGCCGGTAACACCGAAAGCGTCTCCGCCGTTAAGAGGTGTGTATTTCCACGCTTGCACACCTTCGTCGACGAGAACCGTACTTGACATTCCCAGACCGGAATAGCCCAGATAATCATAATCATTAGGACCATGCCAATAACTCCAATAACCGTCATACCAACCCGCTTTCCAACGATGTTTATAGGTATTGGCAATTTGGTCGTCTAATTGCCAATAATCATAGTCATAGGCGGCATACCCGTAGATAAATGCGTTCAGAGGATGCTCAATAATTCCGGAAGTCTTGGCTGCGGAAATTGCGGCGTAGCACATTTCTTCCGCATCAACTCCCGGCGAAACTTCTTGCCCCATAGTAATATTAGGATTAAAAAATCCAAACGAAATCTCGCTTGCAACCGAAGCGTTTTCAAAATCATATCTCAGATAATCCAGTTCTTCGCGATTATTACTTATTCCAAAGGCATTCAGTGTTGAACCCATAGTCCCGGTATATTGTATCATTGCCGTAAGAACGCTGCTTTGAGAAGCAACCGCTCTGACAAGATCTTCCCCGGTAGCGGTTCCGTTCCAACGATATCCCCAAACATAAGCCTGATTGCTCAACCCGTCCTGAAAATCAACAACGAGTGCGCATTTTTTCTCTCCATCAGGGTCGCCGGCCCAGTGTTGAATCATTTCCCAGTCTACCCAATCGAGGTATTCTGCCCGAATTGGCAGAATACCTAAAGTAGCGATTATGCAGACACCTAATAATCTGGTAGTAATCATGACATCAATCAATTTTAACTTTTTGAACAAAACCATTGTTCCCGGAAATGATGTATAACCCTCTGTTTAGACGAGTCGGATGAGTATATACGTTTCTATCAACCTCAAATCTGTCACATATAGTGCCGGTAATATCCACAACACTGAGGATTATGCCCTCCATATTTATCACTTTAAGCAAGCCGTCGGACACGTAAACCGAGGGTTTTGAGCATATAATAGATTCTGTTCCGGTTGAGGGGTTGAAGATAATATTAATATTTTTGCTGACCTCTTTACCATTTGATTCGGCAACCAACGTCAGCGTATGATTCCCCCCTTTATTAAGAGTAAGATGAAGTTTTTGTCCCTTTAAACTGTAGACTAAATCAGGCGTAGTCTCATCTTCAATTTTGGCCATACGATTTTGTCCACCCTCAGACTTTTCGACGCGTAGATTGATATTGCGGGATATGTTGTCTTGGTCAGAAATATACTCAGACAGGTCGAAAACCGCTTCTTTCCCTAATTTGTCTATTTCCAACTGATCAAATGCAATTACAGGTTCATGCTTGTCAGGGAAAATAGGTATAGCTGGAAACCAGAAGTAGCGGGTTGTTTCCTGTACGCGCTCTATCTCGCCTGTTGTTCCGTTAATAAAGTAGATCCAGTTATATCTGTAATTATAACTTGCACCATGAGTCGTAGCCATCAGGATTCGATCGAAACGGTCATCATAGCGCATAGTTGCATACGGGCGTTGGAAAGTTTCTGAATCCTTACCGGGACGATCGCCAAGGGAGAAAAAAGGTTCGGTGGGCATTGGCTGCCCAATTTCCCAACGATAGATGTTTCCGGTTCCTTTGCCGAGAATATCATCCTGATAGCCGGAGCCGACATTGCCCCAGAAGAGTACATTTTTAGTGCGAGATGCAAAGAAATTAGCTGACCGCCAAGCACCCCATCCGGTATTGATTGTGCCTGCGGCTTCCGGGAGATCCTGAGATTCAATTTCTTCAAGCGTTTCAGGATTGATACAGTGGAGCGTAACCACTCCGGTTTCTGTATTATTGCTTGCATACCAAATATTCCCGTCGGCACTTTGAGTGACGGCTTGAGTAAATTTATCGCCAAGGGTTTCAATGTGTGTATCGGTTGCCGTATCGATTACGAGCAGGCCGCGGTCCTGCATAACAGCAAAGACATGGCCGCAAGCATATACCATATCTCCAACCTGATTTGAATAGAGGGCACCCTGTGAATTTCCGGGTGTAGTGTCACCCCCGATATTATCGTCAGTAAAATTCAGCTCTTTGCCCAAAGTAAACATAGCTTCCGGGCTCTCTGCCTGATTGTCGATATTCAGCACTCGGATACCTGCGTGATGACCGATATAAACTTTGTCAGCCGAAACGCCGACACATGCCCGGCCGTCGCCTCCGCGGCTTTCGTCTGCCCCGATAACGTCAAATGAGTGGAGCCGCTTCAAGGTCTTGGCATCGGCAATTACAAGGCGTCCGCCCCCAGTTTGATATCTGTCTCCTCCGTCATGATTTTGTTTTGACATTACATAAAGTCTGTCGCCAAAAATCATTCCAAATTGCGAAGTGCAGCCAAAAGTTCGGTTCTCGCGAGGTGTTTCTTCATTAAAGTTCGCATAGTTATAGACTCTGTAATGGATATCTCCGTTTTCATCAAGATAGTTTATCGAGCCGTTACTATGGCCGAACCAGTCCTCATTAAGCCAAAAAGTTCCGTCACAGAAATTATCGGTGATATCCATTGTTCTCGGAACTATTTTAATTGTAATTTCCGGCGACGTTATTTCGCTGCCATCTTGTGCGGTAAAACAGGCCTTAGTCTCTCCGAAGCCCCACGCCATAAGGTCGTAGGCACCATCGTTTTGTTGGTAAGTGCTTACGAGATCATATTTCATAGCGCTCACTCCATTTCCGACTCCGAACTCGAATGTGACCTTGCCGTTTTCATCCGGCGATTCCGGCTGAGGGTCGATAAGTTGTAAGCTAAGTTTTGATATGTCGGCATTTTCGGGCTCAACATTTAAGAGTACCGATGTATTGTTGTACTCCATCTTATATGGGTCAAATTCAATAATCAGTGGCTGTGTCGGGTCAATATTCTTGAAGTCAATTTTTGTTACGGGATTTACCAAAGCTATGATAAACTCGGCAGTTGCCGTGATATTTTTATCCAAACCGGCCGTAACTGAAATTTTTGCGCTACCGGGTGTTGTCCTGGTACTAAGTTTTCCACTGGAAACGCCGCAGATACTCTTGGGGTCGCTTTCAACCAACTTGTAGGTTAGGCCGCCGGTATAAGTCGCGTCTGCAGGTTCAAGCACAACATAATCGGCGAGCATATAGGAATGACTGAGTTGGAACTTTTCATCCGGCAGATTCCATGATATGCCTGTTACCGGTCGTTCTGCCGGTGTAATAGTTACGGGAGTATAACTATATTCAGAATATGTGGCTGATTTATCCCCCGGTTGCTTATATCCTATCCGGCTTCTTATATATACGGTTCCTTCCCCCTTTGTTGTAAGTTGAGCAATTGCTTTACCGGTTTTCAGGTCGTTATTGTTAAGTGTAACCGTCAATACTTTAGTGTTCTGTGTTGTGCCTTCAGCGTCGGTATAATAAGCCCAATTGGATGCGGATAATTCGTTACCACAGGCATTGATATATACCGGGATATCATACTTTTCATCAGCTAAGGCAAGCTCATAACCTTCGGCAATCCAAGATCCCGGCGTATCAGCCGGGGGAAGATAAAACAAAGGGGCTGAGGCAAACCGGCCTTTTTCACCGCTCGATTGAACGAATTCTGCAAAGATAACGTCTCCATTTTCAACTTGAGAGTTGGGTGCGGTCAGGCTCCATTCTCCTCCGACACCGTCCTTAGCTCTATGGTCGTACTCAACCGTCTCGCCCTCAAAGACATTGTCTCCATTAAGATCGAAGCAGTATGCTTCGGAAGCGTCTTTATAAAACCTCCGGTCGCCGGTGTAAGCTTTTTCCAGAAGATCAGCAGGGGAGTGAGGCTCGGAAGATTGGAATTTCACGCCAAAGGCGATATTTTCAATACCTTTGGAGTCGTTCCAACACATCACGAAATAGCAAGTGTTTTCAGCGGTCTCATCGCCGATAAATGTTTGGATTTTTTCCGGTCTAAGGCCTTCAATCCCGGTTCCGGTTTTAAATGTTACGGCTCCGGCTCTTGCCCCGATTGTTAGACCAATCGCAAGAATAGCGAACTTTGAGAAATTAATCATAAGAAGAAATATTATGGTTGGTAAATATTTTTATGGAATCACAGGCAACGGAACCCCCGGCAGATCAATGTGCAGGTCTTGGGCACGGCTCAGTTCCGTGGAGGTCTCGCCGAGCCAGCCGCAATATTGGTTGAGACCGGTGTAGACACGGATGAAGTCAGCTCCGGGAAGGTCGACGCGGTGTCCTTCGGAATCTACAGCCCAGGAGATGTCAAAGGAATTAAGGTCGGCAAACTCGTTAGGGTGATTATCGACATAGCCCCAGCCGTAGGCATATAGGATATAATATCTTCCTATTCCACTTGTGTCTACCCCATTCGGAGGCAAGCAAGTACCTGTAAAAGAGATTACGTCAGGATTGTTCCATAAGGGCCAATAACTTTGGCCATGAAATATATTTTTAGCTACATATCCGCTCTTGCCGGTCGAGTCTGCCCAACGAATATAGGTCAGGTCATCGAGGTATCCGTCATCATCCTCCTCCGGAATGTGAGCGGGGTCCGGGCGGAAATACGTGATCCGGTAGTTATGTCGGGTTTCCGAGGCATAATATTCGCTGCCGGCCAGCTCATACCATTCATCATCAGGCAACCCGTTGCAATTCGTGTCGTAGCTTACCATTACAATGCCCGGTTCGGCAGATCCGCCTTTGGCGTCAGGATTGGTAAGCTCATAAAACGCGTTACCCCAGATTCTAAAGTCTTTTTCGCCCGGAATATTCATCACAGTATGGTCAAACCCAAACGTAACATACCCGCCGTAGCCTCCTAAAGTAATCATAATGTCATTTGTACCGGAGATGCATTCTTCAGCTTTCTGAAGGATAGACTGATATGTATCCCCCGGTTCATATCGTGGCATCTCATTTACGAATTGGCCCGGAGCAGGACAATATTCGTAGACTTTGCTGATATAAGGGCTGTATTCAATCTCCTCATGTAACACAATAACCTTGAATTCGAAATCGTATGGGGTCCGGGAGTCGATTATTTTCAACTCCAAATTATATGTGCCTTCTTGAGGAGAAATGAAAATGTAATCTCTCTCACAACTTACAATCTTGCCATTTACACGCCATTCATATTTATTTCCGGTAAAAGCCGGGTGTAAGTCTAATTTTTGCATTCGCGGAATATAGTAGACGTCATTAATTCCAAGACTTACCATCGGAATCTCTTCTTTACAACCTGTTAAAAGGCATATCAATATAAGGGGTATTATTATACGATTCATTTGTTGAGGAAAGTTATATGGGCAGGTATATCGCCGGTTCGCACACTCCATTTCTTAAATCCATCGGGAGAGAAACAATAGAGAGTGCCCGATGAAACATAATTTTTTGCATCCGTGACAAAAATGTCCCCGGTTTCAGGATGGACAGCTATGCCGTAAGGTATTTGAATTTCCTTTTCGGTGCCGTCTTTTATAAAGTTATCGGAGATAACTTTTTTTGTCTTGACATCTATTATTCCGTAACTTATCGTGTTTGATTGGGTGTAATTATTCCATTCAGTAGCATAGAAGTACATTCTATCTTCAAAAAATGCCATATTGGAACAAGCAATAGGAATTGTATCGGTAACCACCATCTGGTTATAACCGTGTTTCTTTTCCATTACATACAGTTGAGAAGGTTGAGACTGATAGTCACCTCTCGACGTTATCCATAACTTGTTATAGTGATCTTTCTTTAACCTATGAAGATTAATACCTACGGGAATCTGCTGTACCTGTTTGAAATCTATCATTTGAACTACGGATACTGTATTGTCATAATTCGGTACGCGATAACCACCTGAATTGGCAACATACATATAGTCATCTACGATTTCCATTTCTTCCGGTTGGTAGCCAACCGAAACCTTTCGGGTGACATTAAGGGAAAGTGTATCGACCTCGTAAACTGCTCCTTTGGGTGCATCCGGATCGATAAGCACCGGCCCGACGTAAGAGCTGATATAAGCCTTCCCTCTATAAAATCTTATATATCGGCAGTTGGGGATATCTATTTGGCCAATTCTTATGCCGGTGCGAGCCTCCAAAACCTCGACTTTATGCGAGCAGTTTACGGCAATATAAAGTTTTGAGCCATAGATGCCAATATCATTACCCACATCTCCAAGCTCCTTTATCATATTAGGATTTTTCTCTGCATAAATGTTTCGTGCATATAGACCTGTCACATAATCATAGTAATCAATGGTGCATTTGTTAGATCCCATGTTGCCTTCATTCACAAGATATAATCCTCGAATTAAACTACCCGGATTTTCATCACCAATTATTTCATATTCCGTTGGTACCACAAGCTCATCTTGGCGACAGCTTGTTATACATATAAGGAGCACCGGACAAAACACTATAAAGAAAAACTGTTTCATATTTCAACAGAGAGTGTGATTTTATAATTTCGTTTGGGCATTGGATAGTTTAAAATCACATCATAATCTTGGCTTAGTAAATTATTGACTTCGACTAAAACACGGTTTTTAATTTTCCCAAGCCTGAAATCGTAGCTCAATGAGATATCGGAGGTGTACCATGGCTGTGTATAATTATATCGAATATTCTCCTGTTGATTGTAGCGCGCACCCACATATATGAAGCTATAGTTTAGCCCGAAACTATGCCAGTACGCATTAATGATTGCCGAACCGGAATGATGAGGAATGTAAGGAATTTGGTGGCGATAATAATTGTCGGTGCGATTTGTAATATCAATCGCTTTTTGATAGGTATATTGGGCTCGCAAAGTCAGGATAAGGTCTTGATAAGGATTAATCGAAGCTAAGGCAGTTAAGTCGATTCCCCTGATATCAACTAATCCTAAATTTAGCATCGTCCAACGGAATTGTTGCCCTTTCGGGTATGCAACAATCTTATCGTGCACCTTATTGTAATATACATCCACGCTAAATCGCAGCTGTGAAAAAAAGTTGTTGCTTGATTTATCGAATAGCAGACCGAAATTATACTGTTCTACGCGTTCCGGGTTCAACTTTGAATTACCCATATCCGCATAATATAAGTCATTGAAAGTTGGCATTCTGAAAGACTTTTTATAAAATGCACGGAGTGAGAACGTTTTAGTGAGTAAAGGATAGGCGCAAACATAAATCGCCGGTGTAAAAACCGATTTATCTTTTGGAGCTTCCTGCTCTTTAAGGATATCGTGAACAAAGGTTGTCAAACCGCTTGCGGTGACCAGAATACGATTGAAGTCAAATGCAGTCGCTACAGATAAAAGGTTGGTATATCTGTCAGGCTTTGCGAAACCATAGACATCTGCATTAAGTGAGTTATAGATGAAATCATAACTTACAGATGCTTTCCACCAGGATATAATAGAGAATTCGTTTGCTGAAGAAAAATAAATTTCGCGCTGCCGATAAAGATTATCAACTTTTATCTGCTTGTCATCATTATTCACATAATGTGTGCGATAAAAAGCGTATTTCAGATTTTCTAAAGAGGTCCACCGACCTGATGAAATCATTACTGAGCCTTGCGCAAAAGAATTAGTGTCCCAGATTCTTTCACCACGCCTCCATACATTATTTACAATAGCTCCGGGTACACCTCTTTCAGAATTGTAGTTATAAACCTTGAAATGCCAATATCCTTGCCGGAATGTGCCATTAAGATTCATTTCCAGCCGAGTGGCATTTATGTCTCCGTTTTCTCTGACGGCAGTAGTATCGTATGCAAGCTCACCGGCAGGATTTACTCTGCGATATCTGAATTTATATTTCCCGCTTGAATTAAGCCACTCCGTACTTAAGGAGGCATTGACATGGTCTGACAATTTAAGTTCTACTAATGCAGAAGGATTCAATAAGTCAAAAGAGCCGAATCTGACAGTGGCTCTCGCATGGTAACTTTCTCCTGTTTCAAACACCGGAGTGCGAGTCCGCAAGTATACAGTTCCGGCATTACCAAAATCTCTGGCAGGCTGAAGTAAAGCACTTTTCTGACCATTGTGTAATGATAATGCTTCAATATTATCAAGAGAGAATTGTCCTAAGTCGATTTGTCCGTTTTGGGCATTTCCCAGTTGTACCCCATCATATACGACTCCGGTATGGTTGGTACCCATTGAACGTATATTTACCGTCTTAATACCGCCCACCCCTCCATAATCTTTTATCTGGACCCCTGCAAAATAACGTAGGGCATCAGCGACACTATTGCTGTTTAGCCTGTTCAATTCCTCACCGGAGAGTGTCTGAACAGGAATAATGTCCTGATTGGGCCGGTTTGCTGTTACCAGAACTTCCTGAAGAAGATATGTCGTGTCTTTACTTTCTTCAGCTTTAATCAAACCCGGAAAAAAGCTTAAGAACATAAAAGACAATGTTGCGTGTCGCAAAATGCGAGTTGAACTATTTGTCATTTGCGTTTAACTGATTAAAAAAAATCCGCTGAAGATACCGTAACGGTATTTCAACGGGATTCAGGATATTGCTTAATAAATAATCAGTTAAACCAAAAGAATAACGGATCGCCAACCGGGCAGGGTTGTTAATAAGTCATACCCATAATCCCGTGGGCGCTTTCTATTTTGAAAAGGCAGGTCTTCTGACTTATCCCGGGTTTAATCGCGCCTTCCCAATCGATAAAGATCAGTGGCAGGATGCGAAACCCTTCTGCTCGGTAACGAAATCATCGTATAAGAGCGGGAATTACAGCAGCGGGTACTGTCGAGGAATCTCACCTCGTTCCCTTTTGATGCTCTGTATGCCTCCTCTCTTGGATGGCGGAGCAACCGTTTTCTGTGGCAAATTTAAATAAAAAATCTGATCTTCCAAAAATTAGGCAGCGAATCATAAAATATTTGCTGCCTGAATTTCAGGATATGGGTCTAAGGTAAATAACCTGAAAATAACTTTAGGATATGATAATATTCTTTATACTTAGTTAATAATCCATCATGAAACCGACTTTGTTATATAGTCAGAAAGTGGGAGACGAATAAAAGATCGTCAATGCTTTCAAAAAATTTAAACTATAAAAAACACAAAAAAATTATGGAAAAAGAGAAAAGATCTTATTATGTAAACATGATCGAAGCCAAAGATGGCAAGATGGCTGAAGTTTTGAACTTTAATTTCGGTGGCCATCATGATATAGGAGAAATGGCGGAGCGAGCAAAAGCGCTGGGCTTTGCCAAAGACAAGCACGCAAAGGAATTCGTTCTTGCTATGCGTTTCATGCATCATGTGATAAAAAAGAATTCCGACAATCCTCTTTTCACAGAGTTTGCATCGCAGTTTGATGCGTTTAAACAGCTTGTAAGAGAGAAGGTTGGTTGCGATTGCAAGTAATCTTATAAATGAGATATCACATTAGATTAGAGGTGTGTCGGAATTTTGGTTCCGGCACACCTTTCTTTAGGCCCCGCCCCCCATTTTTTATGAGTCGGGGCCTTAGACCCCCTTTTATGATTCGCAGCCTAAACTTACATTAACAATCGTGCGTTGGATAAAGTAGAGATTAAATTTTTTAGAAATGGGAAAATTATTGGAGAAGCGTAAAGCGATTAGTCATTTCAGTACCTCACCGGGAAGCGGAACTATTGAACATTGCTCGATGCAAAGCGATGTTTTAGGCGTGACAAAAGATTTCTCCGTGTATTTACCCGGTGGGTATGAAGGAGGAACGGAACGTTACCCGGTTTTATACCTTCTTCATCCTGCGGGAGGAACCCATGAGATGTGGATTCATTCAGGCAATCTCCCTCAGATAGCCGATGATGCTATCAGAAGCGGTATGGCGTTGCCTATGATTATTGTCATGCCCGATGCAAGTGGAGAAGCTGAATATAATTTAGGTCATCATCTCGGTTTCTTTTCAGTACCCGGCTGGGATTATGAATCCTTCTTTCATGATGAACTGATTCCTTTGATCGATTCAACATATCGTACGCGTTCCGAAAAGAAATATAGAACTATTACCGGAGCCTCAATGGGAGGGGAGGCGGCTATTGCATACGCTCAGAAGCATCCGGATTTTTATGGTACTTCATGTGCGCTGTGTGGTATTGTCGGTCATCCGGAGCAAAGTCATATTGCCGGGACCGATCCTGATTATGCATCTTCCTTGATAGCAAATGATCCGCTGACTTTTGTCAGGAATGCAACTTCAGATACGATCACAAGTCTTAAGAATGTGAGATGGTATGCTGATTGTGGAGATAATGACTTCTTCTACGAAGGAAATGTAGATTTTTTTCTTGCAATGAAAAGTAAGGATATACCGATTGATTTCCGTATGCGTAGCGGCGTTCACGGGTGGTATTATTGGATAACCGGTCTTGCCCCGATCCTGCATTTTATATCAATCGGTTTTACGGATTGTTTTTAAGGGACTGACTCATCCTCCATTCAAATCTTCGATTCTACGTTATACTGAATTAGGCTTCATTCCCCGGCTCAATAAATTCGGGGGATGGAGCCTTATTTACGGATGAGGGCGGTCAGATCGGGTGAGGAAATCTTTTCCTACCGAAGATTTTTTTCATAGTTTATAAATATTTCATAAATAATTTTGTTGGAATAAAAAATAATTTTTAAATTTGCACCCAATAAAAA
>CAZOPN010000069.1:0-13956 GCA_964581685.1 uncultured Sangeribacter sp.
TACCGGAACATAAACCTCTGTAGAAGCAGCCCAGAGCACAACAACGCGGTCTACACCTGTTTCCTTCTTAAAGTTACGGATATCCTCGCGAATCTGCTCGGTCATATCCCAACGGTCTTTTACTTCCTTAACGTTGTCGCCGTCAAGACGTTTTGCATAATTCTTATCGAAGGCTGCCTTAAGAGGCTTGATAGCCATGAGTTCATCCTTTACAGGCTCGATATCTTTCTCCTTAAGCACCTCTGCATTCATTGCTGACTCGTAGGCGTTGGCAGGATAAACGTCCCATGCTCCGAAAACGATATCATCAAGAGTTGCAATAGGAACGATATCTTTGTAATGAAGATATTTCTTTTCAGCACCCTCTCCTACACGGATCTTATCATACTGAGTCATTGAACCGATAGGTTTGGCAAGACCCTTACGGGCCATGAGTACGCCGGTCATAAATGTGGAAGTAACTGCTCCCAGACCGACAACCATAACACCGAGTTTACCTTTCGGTGCCTCTACTGTTGTTGTAGCCATAATTGATCTATACTTTTTTCTTTACTTAAATATTCCGTTTCATAATGTCTACAGACTCCCTCAACGAGAGAATCCGCATTTTGAGCATGTAAAGTTATATCCCTTTTCTTATTCCACAAAGTGTTTTTCTAAAAATAACCATTCACTATTTATTAAAAAATGTTAATGAACAGCTATTTTGGTTATGAAATCTTAAATATCAATATTTGATATTCATAATACTTTAAAAACGTTAAAAGGGCATATCAGTTTCCACACACCGTTTTGTCAGCTTATTCCGAGGATTTCCGGTATCTCCGCCAGACTTTTGATCTCGCATGGAGCATGAACGGCATCCTCCTCGGCGGTCCAGCCTTTACCTTTGAGCCAAAGCACTTTACATCCTGCCGCCTCAGCCGGAACAATATCCTTCTTATAGCTGTCGCCTACAACCACAACCTCGTCCGGTTTAAGATCAAGTGCTTTAACCCCCATCCTGAAAATTTCAGGATCCGGTTTTCTAACTCCTACCACAGCACTTTCTATGATTTTCTTGAAATATGTGGCAACTCCGAAATCCTTGAGAACCGTCTCAATATTACCATAGAAATTGGAAACAAGCACCATAGGGAAATGCTTCGACAAAGTTTCAAGAACCGGACGCGCCGACTCAACATGACTCTTCGCCGACTCATAACAATAGGCGGCCGCCTCTTTTGCCTTCGCATCAACCATAGCAGGAGGGAAATGTCCTTGTTCCGAAAGCCACTCCAATTCAATCTTCAGTTTAATCTGAAGTAGATCATTGAAATCATGTTCCGGCAAAATATGTCGGGTACGGGCCAGTTCACGCTCCGCATAAACGTATGCCTCACGGAATAGAGCCTGATCAGCCGCAATACCTGCCTTCTGCCAGGCATCATAAATTACATAACTCCAGTGATCTCCACCCGTGTCGAGCGTACCCCCATAGTCAAAAATAATCCCTTTGATTCCTGAAATTTCCATATCGTTAATATTTTAATTGCTTTGATTTTTAAATTTGCCCTGATTCAAGCTCTTTGCAGAATTCCCGGCAGATCTTTTCATGACGCCAGATCATGTAGATAAGGATCACATTGAGAACCGTAAGCTCAAATGCAAAATAGAGCCAAGGCATCCTGAAAATCAATATTGCGGCAAATAGAGCAAACGTCCTCGTATTGAAGGAGAGGATATTCGTATATTTCATCAAAGGCTTGCTTGCCGCACGAAAACGCTCCCGAAAGTCTACAGGAATAACTTTGCCGAAACGCTCGAAAAGGAGAACCCGTAACTTCTGCATCCAAGGTGTGCGGCTTTCCTGCCCGACAGTATAATTCGTATAGAAAGTTAGAACCAACTTCTGCCAGAAATTCTTTTTCCAACTCAATGAAGCAAGCTTTTCCTGTAATTCCTTGCCATTCTCAAGCTCACTGCCATCTTCTCCCTTAACAAAAAAGAGATGAAACTGCCGGTAGTAGTCGCCCATGGCAGCCTGGACAGCATGACAAAGCCCGGTGACAACGGCTACAACCCAGATTACCCACTGATGAGCCATGAAGAACTCGCTGGTGACATTTTCCCGAAGACAGATCGCTATGTAAATAGCAGCAAACCAAAGGTCGCCACTCAGTCCGTCAAGAATTCGGCCGAGACGCGAATACTGTTTTGTCATTCGCGCAAGCTGACCGTCGGCACTATCAAACGAATCGGCCCAGACAAGCAAAAGCACTCCCAGAAGATTCCACCATATATTATTGAAATAGAAACATACGCCGGCTCCTATACCAAGAAAAATCGATGCAATGGTTATGGCATTCGGCGTGATTCCCAGTTTCTTTGCAAGGAGAGCCCAGCCATATCCAAGCGGACGATAGAAAATAAGATCAAAAGTCTCCTCCGTATCAAGCGACTTTAAAGAATCTTTATAACTCGATTTCCTTTCTTTATCTTCCTTTAGCCTTTCTTCCATTCTTTAATAGATTTGAGAACGCATTTTGCAATATATGGGGCAGCATCCTTGCGACATGGTGCAAAGCTGGGCCAATCATTAAAATCAATGATTCTTATTGATCCGTCGGGATCGACAATACAGTCTCCGCCATAGATTTTCACATCCATTATCTCCGAGGCTTTTTCACACATCTGCTTCAGGTAGTCGAGATCGAACTTAAGGCCCTGCGACTTTCCATTCACTGATTCGTAGCCATACTTGCTGTGACCCTCTTCAAATGGATAAAACCAATAGAAGAATGGCTGTCCGCTTACGCCATAAAACTTTATGAGGTCGCCCACAAGATGACGGTTGATGACAGCACGGCTTATGCCTCGATAGAAATATTCATGAAGCACATCCTGAGCCTCCTCTATATGACGGCAGTAACTTACGTCTTCCTTATGCATGGCATGAAAATCGCCACGCTTGATCCAGCACGGGCCAAACCCTACTTTCTCAAGAGCCGGGCGGACATCCTCATTTGTATTGACTATCAGACTCTCGGGATAAGGTATCCCGTTTGCGATCAGTATACGTGTCATGCGCTCACGTGTACAGTTTTCAATGCCATGACCGGAATTAATTACAAGTTCTCCCTCATCTTCAAGCCGCTGCAACTTATCAATGGAAGCCTGTTCGCGACACATGTTGAGTACAATCTCTTCAGTGATCTCACGGTTCTGGAACTGCTCCTCGCTATAGACATGCACTTCACATCCTCGCTTTCGGAGCTGCTCGGCCGTAGCGTTGAAGATCGCCGCGTCATTACCGATATGATTGGGGGAATATGCGCCGGCGCGCATCACTCCCGCTATTTTTATATCTGCCATTTCAATTTTGGGTTATTCTTCGGCCGGGCAACTGTCTCCATAACAGCCTCCAACCGGTATTTTATTTTCAAGAATGTATAAACTCTTCAGCTTTCCTTATGTCTCCGGCATGATCGACATCGATAATCTTTCCCATATCGAACGCTCGCAGGTCGAGACCGGCCTTCACCAAAGCTCTTTGGAAATTGCGCATCCGGCTAACACCCTCAGCCAGACAAACGTCAAGCACCTCTACCGCTTTGTCATTTAGCCCATAGATACCTCCGGAGACATATTTCACTCCGGGTTCCGAAGAATCGAGAAAAGATGTGATGCGTCCGCTGGAATCGGTTGCTACATAAAGCGGCTTCTCATCATCGATAAATCCCGTGACAGCCATCATTCCGTCCACATCTTGCGGAGCTGCATTATAAGCAGCCACATATCGTTCAAAATCTGCCTCATGAAAGATGGTATCGACAGTAGTCACTATGAAGCGGCCATGTCCCTTCAATAGCGAACCAAGCTCATAAAAACTATGCATTGAGGAGGGTGTCGATTTCACAACCAGACTTAAATCAACCGGCAATTCCATAGCAAGAGTACGCAGATACTCCGCCACTTCCTTCATCTGTTCATTCACAATTATGCAGATCCGCTCAGCCCCATTACGGATAAAAATATCGATTAGGCGGCCAATCATCGGTTGCCCTCCAAGCGGGACGAGAGGTTTGGGATAGGCCACACCCTCCTCAACCAGTCGGCTTCCTTCTCCGGCCGCTATTATGCCATAATTCATGCTTTTCAATATGATAGTAAAAAAATAAAGTAGCTAACGTAAATCGAGAAATATCTGGATTTTTGAAATTAGGTTGGAGTGCTTACAATTCTTCTTTCGAAAGATCAATTGTCTTGTCAGCCTCCTTTTCGGTTCGAGCCTTACGAAGAGGATTTGCGGAAATCCGACGGTAGGTATCGCGATTTCTTGTAAGGTCGACAGCTTTATATATCGCCTCGCGCATCGAAGCGTCATCGCTCTCTCCTTTCCAGGCTTTATCGTAAGCCGTACCATGATCCGGCGATGTCCTTACCCATTCCAGACCGGCCGTAAAATTTACGCCGCCGGAACCGGCCAAAGTCTTGAACGGAGCGAGACCCTGATCATGATACATGGCCAGCACAGCGTCAAAATTGCGATAGTTACCACTCCCGAAGAAGCCATCGGCCGCGTATGGTCCGAATGCAAGAATTCCCTTCCCTGCCGCCTCCGCAATAGCAGGAGCTATAAAGTCGGCCTCCTCGCTTCCAAGCAAGCCGTTGTCGCCACAATGAGGATTGAGCGAAAGAACGGCAATCCGCGGACGCGTAAGAGCGAAATCAAGACGTAACGTCTCATTAAGACGAACAATGGAATCATAGACCCGCTCCTTAGTTATACTCTCCGGTATACGCGACACGGGAAGATGCGTCGAGACTAAAGCCACCTTTACGTTATCATCAAAGAGAATCATCTGAGCCCTTCCCCCGAGACGGCTTTCCAGATATTCCGTATGTCCCGGAAAATGAAAATCCTCGCTCTGCACTGCATCCTTATTTATCGGAGCGGTCACGAGTGCCCGGATATCACCACTCTCAAGAGCCTTACAAGCTGCTTCCAGAGCGGCCACAGCTGCCGCTCCGGCCTCGCGAGATACCACTCCGGGCGTAAGATCTTCCTTTGGCAGACGCAGATCGACAACATTGATCTTTCCCTCCACAGCTTCTGCAGCAGATGGAACATAAAGCAGTTGCATCGGCTCGGGAGCAAAAGCCTTTACAGCCTTCTCCATAAGCCGACGGCTGCCAAACACCACGGGAGTGATCAGCTCCATCATCATCGGATTTGAAAGTGCCTTGACGATCACTTCGTATCCTATACCATTATAATCACCGTGTGTGATTCCTATTTTTATCGGTTTTCTCATTATTCATATTTCGGTTGCCCGCAACCTTACTCAGCATCCCGCAGGCTGCCTCGATATCCTCTCCGCGGGAGGTGCGTATGGTGGCGGTGATTCCTTTTGAATTTAAATAATTTCGGAACATCAGCATCCGTTCCTCCGTAGCAGGATAAAGATCCACACCCGGTATCTTATGGAAACGGATAAGGTTCACGCGGCATTCCTGATTCCCGATAAGTTTCACGAGCATGTCGGCATGCGCAACATCGTCATTTACGCCACGCCACATTATATATTCAAGCGAAAGACGTCTCTGATGACTAAAATCATAGCCCGACAATAATTTCATTACCGAACTGATCGGGAAAGCTTTTTGTGCCGGCATCATAGACTCGCGCTGTGCCACATCAGCCGTATGCACACTTACAGCGACATGCACCTGTGTCTTATCAAGTAGATCCTTGAGTTGAGGAAGTTTACCGACAGTCGATACCGTGATGCGCTTCGGGCTCCAGCCGAGACCCCAGGGAGATGTTAGAATCTCTATGGCCCGGAGCACGGGGCCGAGATTGTCAAGCGGCTCGCCCATTCCCATGAAAACAACATTTGTAAGCGGCGTAAGAGGCTCTTTACCCTTCGTGGGAGCCGGAGGAATACTCAGAATCTGATTCATGATATCAGCCTCATCGAGATTCTTTTTGAATCCCATCTTGCCGGTAGCACAGAAATAGCAATTCATCTTGCACCCGACCTGACTCGAAACACACAATGTAGCCCTGTCTTTATCGGGGATATAGACAGATTCTATCGTTCGACCCTGACCGGCTGAAAAGAGATATTTTATTGTCCCGTCGCCCGATTTGCTCTCGCTAACCGGCAACTCCCGGCCTATCTCATAATTTTCAGAAAGCCATTCCTTATTTTTCTTGGAGATATTAACCATCTCATCGAAACTGACAGCGCGTTTTGCATAAATCCATTCTGCCAGTTGCTTGCCCACAAACTTCGGCATTCCTCCTCTGTAGGCCACCCCCTGAAGCTCCTCAAGGGTCATGCCGATCAGTTTTTTCTTATCGTTCATCTCCATTTTATTTTCTTTATGCAAAGATAACCACTTTTTTAGTAATAGAGAGCGGAGCCGTGCGAAATTTTCATTTCACACGGCTCCTTCTCTTATTTATGTTCTATAAATCGGGGCGGAATCAATCGCCGGCCTCAAATTTATAAATGTTATTTTTAAACTTCTTGTTTCCTTTCACCATCTGGAGCAGATTAGGATTAACCAGCTGATAATACTGCTGCTCATATTGCTGCTCGGTGTAAGGGAAGTTTTCTTTATTCTTTGCCACTACCTGGAAAACGTAAACACCATCATCTCCTTTGGTGATGACGACCTTCTTATCAGCGGGGCTTCCGGCAATGCGGCCTGCTACTGCTGCATCGCTCACACCTGAATAACCGCCGAAACGGAGTGAAGGAACATTGCGCACCTCTACGCCCATAGCCTGAGCTGCACTCTGAACGCTCTGAGTGTTCTTTCCGAATTTCTCGACAAGCTTATCGCCCGCCTTATCGCGACGCACCTCATCGGCAACATAGTTCTTAACCTCCGGATTTGTCAGAGGAACGTAATCGTCATATTCATCCACGATTGCAACAGCATAGAGCGCGGGGGATGTAGCGTTCTTGGATTCGTAAATGTGGCTCACTTCACCCTCTTTACCATCGATCATTACCCAGCGTACAACCTGACGGCTATCGGGATAATATGAGTTATTCATTCCGGCCATGCGGGGAACAGCGGGTGTAGACTGAGTCATGGTGAACTTCTGGAGATTGTAACCCTCTTTTTCTGCATTAGCTGCAAATTTCTTGGCATCGTTGTTAGCTGCAAGGAAATTCTCAAGCTTGGTACGCTCATCGTTTACAGTCTTCACGCTCGGTCCGAGCACGTAGGTTGCCTCATCATATTCATAGACCGTAACGGGAGAATTCTGCGAAACAAGCTTGCCGAGAAGCATTCCCTGAGGTCCGGCATTGATAGCGATATATTTGCCGGCAGATGCACGGAGACTGTCAAGAGTTGCCTCGGGAAGAGCATTGGTAGGACCATCAGCTGTATAGAGAGGAATCCACTGCTCCGGCTGCGACAGTACGCTGTCAGGAGAGAAACGGTTGGAGATAGAGTCGATTGAGAGACCTCCGTTAAGAGCAGCAAGCACCTGGTTGCCGACACCTTCTGAGATTGCGCTGACAAGACTGATCTTAACAGAATCGATAGCCTCTGTGCGTTTGCCCATTCTCACTACGGTGAAGCCCTGGAGAGTTTCAGAAAGGAGTTTCACGCTGTCTGCAGGAGCCGAAGCAAGAAAATCCTTAAGCATTCCGGAAGCTACATCCGAGCTGCGGACAGTGTGACGTGAAATCGACACACCCTCTTTCTTGATCGATTTGCTCAACTGAGCGCTGTCCTGAAGATTTTTGACAGTATTGAGTGCCAAAGCATGTGCTGCCTGACGGTCGGCTGTAGAGGGAGCGATGCTGACAGAGATGAAATTGACATCTTTAGTCTTCTCATCAACTTTATAAAGAGGCTTGAGCTCATCATATTTAGCCTTGAGCTCTGCATCGCTCACCGGATATTCTTTCTCATCAAGTTTGCCGAAAGGAAGAAAAGCGAGATCTACGTTAGTAGTGCCGATATAATCGTTATAAAGAGCTTTCTTATCAAGATCATTTGCCTTTACTGTCCCGGCAAGCAGACGCTGATAAATCATCCCTCCGAGTTGCTTCTGAGTTTCTTTCTCGGCAGCAAGCCATGCTCTCTGGAAAGGAGCCATATCGGCATCCGTAAGGCCGTTACGCTTGGGGTTGAAGATCACTTCATAAGCCTGAGCAGGAGTCTGGACGCTCATTCCCATGGCATTAAGTTGGCGAACAATATCATTTACCTCCTTATTCTGAGGGTTATCAATCATATAATAACGAAGGAGATTGCCTGATGAACGCACACCGGCTTTATCAGCTGCGCCGAGCACCACAGCTTCCTGTATAAGCTGGTCGAGGGCCATCTGTGGAAGCAGCTGCGTATCGAAATTTGCAAATTGGGCCGGATTCTGCTTGCGTGCCTCCTCAAGCTGATTGTTGAGTTCTTCGCGTTTACGCTGATAGTCCGTGTAGTCGATTTTGACATTGCCGATCTTAGCAACCGTCGTGTGGTCGCCGAAGATATTGCGGCTGTTGGTCAAGGCGTCTCCGACAATGAAAGCGAGCAGCGCAACGCCGATCACTACGATGAGAAACACCGATTTACTTCTGATTTTCTCTAATGTTGCCATTCTTTATATAGCTGTTGTTTAATTATTTACACATTCTCCGCAAATGCGGCGAGAATCGCCGGACCTTCACACGGAAGATCCGACAATACGCGTTTTAACGTGCAAATATAATATTTTTAGCGTTATCCGACAAATTTACGCCAATTATTTACGTTTTATTACGATTTAAAACCTTATACTTCACTTTTATTCGAACTTACCGAACGAAAACGTCATAGCCCGAATTTTGCCTTGATTTCATCTACGGCATCAAGCTTCTCCCATGTGAAGAGCTCCACATCCTTCACTATCGGCTCATCATCATAACGGGTCTTGAACTCTTTTCTTACAATTTTCGGCTCGCGCCCCACATGTCCATAAGAAGCCGACTCCCTATATATAGGTTCGCGCAATTTAAGACGTTTCTCTATCGCCTTCGGGCGAAGATCAAACATCTCTTTCACAAGAGCCGCGATCTCGGCATCGCTCATTGCCACCTTAGCTGTTCCGTAAGTATTCACATAAACACTCACGGGCTCTGCCTTACCAATGGCGTATGCCACCTGGACAAGCACTTCCCCCGCAACGCCGGCTGCCACCAGATTCTTGGCTATATGCCGACAGGCGTAAGCCGCCGAACGGTCCACTTTCGAAGGATCTTTTCCGGAAAAAGCACCTCCGCCATGAGCTCCACGCCCGCCGTAAGTATCTACAATAATCTTACGCCCTGTCAGCCCGGTATCGGCATGAGGACCGCCAAGCACAAACTTGCCGGTAGGATTCACATGAAGAATCAAATCCTTATCAAATAGAGCTCTGATATTCTCCGGAAGTTTGGCTTTCACACGAGGCAGGAGCACCTCCTCAACATCCTTGCGGATCTGCGCAAGCATCTCCTCGTCAGCACGCCGGCGGCCCTCCGGAGTTTCATCAAGAGGTAAAACAAAATCATCATGCTGCGTGGAGAGAACAATAGTGTGTATTCTCACGGGCCGACGATTTTCATCATATTCCACCGTCACCTGGCTCTTGGCATCCGGACGCAGATAAGTAACCAGTTTCCCTTTACGATAATAAGTCATTTCCTTACCTTCGCGACGTATGTCAGCCAATTCACGCAGCAGAAGATGCGAAAGGTCGAGCGTAAGCGGCATAAAACTTTCAGTCTCATCTACAGCATAGCCGAACATCATGCCTTGATCTCCGGCGCCCTGCAGCTCCTCTTCCGGACGACCATCCTCCAGACGACTCACGCCACGATCTATATCCTCACTTTGTTCGTGTATCGTACTGAGGATACCGCATGCGTCGCCATCAAAACGGTAGGCCCCACGGTTATAACCTATATCATTAATAAGCGCGCGCGTAACATTTTGAATATCCACGTAGGCCTGCGAACTGACCTCTCCGGCCACCACTACCTGACCTGTGGTGCAGAGCGTTTCAATAGCCACATGGCTCTGCGGATCGCGAGCCAGAAATTCATCAAGAAGCGTGTCGCTGATCTGATCTGCAACCTTATCAGGATGCCCTTCAGAAACAGACTCCGATGTAAACAGATAATTCATTGTATATATAATTTCATTTAAGTTTTCAAAAATTAGTACTGCCGGAGACCAATCCCGAAATTCGGAGAATCGAAGCAATCCCGGATTCTTTATAGACAAAGAAAGTCGGAAGCACTGAAGCCCCCGACTCTAAATGCATATTCCACTGTAGTTTTGAGACTACGGATTTCTCCACCTCAAATTGCAGTTTTAGCATTTTTTAGAGTGGTTGCAAGCAGCCAAATTTATCCACTTTTTCCCGGCCCATACCGGAATATTTTTTAGTTTTTGTATCCGGCCGGGACTCGATCCCGACACCCACAGCCCCTTACAGAAAAGCGGCTGTTGCCGATGAATTTGTGATCCGGCCGGGACTCGAACCCGGAACCCACAGCTTAGAAGGCTGTTGCTCTATCCAGTTGAGCTACCAGACCCCGAAATAAAATTTATTAACTTAAATTTTAAATTGCATCCGATATTTTCAAACCGTTTGCGAGGGCAAAGGTAGAAAAATTTTTCAACTTTCGCAACTTATAATAAAAATTTCAATAATAATTTTTACTATTGACCAATTTATCATAAATTTGCAGATGATAGCCCCGTTATGGCCTTAAGTCTGATACTGAACCGCCATCGCGATATGGTTATCACGATTCTGCGAATACAACAATAACTAATAATTTAATTAAACTGCTATGTGGTTATCAAGCTCATCTGTAGGACGTAAATTCGTCATGGCCGTAACAGGCGCATGTCTCGTCCTATTCCTCACATTTCACTGTTTGATGAACGCCGTAGCCATCTGCTGGCCGACAGCCTACAACTCCATTTGCGAATTCTTAGGCGCAAACTGGTATGCACTGTTAGCCTCTATGGGCCTCGCGCTTCTCATTATCATTCACATTATCTACGCCGTAATTCTGACCCTTCAGAACCGTAAGGCACGTGGCAATATCGGCTACGCTATCTCCAAACGCCCCAAAAGCGTGGAATGGTCTTCCAAGAACATGTTTGTTCTCGGAATCGTAATCCTGGCTTTCCTCGTTGTCCACCTCATTCAGTTCTGGGCAAAGATGCAGCTTCAGGAGATCCGCGGCGCTGAGGAAGCTCTTCCCCCGGCTGCCGGAACAATCTTCATCCAGCTCGCTTTCGACACCGTGTGGACTCCCATCGTCTACATCATCGGCTTCGTAGCTCTCTGGTTCCATCTCAACCATGGTTTCTGGTCGATGTTCCAGTCAATCGGTTGGGATAACGCCGCTTGGATTCCACGTCTTAAAAAGATCGGTTACTGCTGGGTATCCATCGTAATCGCACTCTTCGTAGCTCAGGCTATCGTTTTCACTGTCAAAGCTCACCGCCACGACTATATTAAAGATGAGGCTCTCCGCGAACAATACAAAGAGATGATCTGGCCAATGATGGAGAAAGACTTCGGTCCCGATGCCGCTCAGCTCGGAATGCAGATCAGCCTCACTCCCTACAACCAGGTTTCCGAAGGTCTCCGCAACATGGATCAGCAGCAGAAACGTCAGCTCGAATACATGGACTCGGAAGAAGGCAAAGCAAACCTCAAAGGCAACGTTCAGCTCGCCGAGCAACTGGAAACCATCAAGAAACAGCAGAATGCTCTCCAGAACGTAGTCAAATTCCTTGACTTCATCGAGATGGACGACAACAAACCCGAATTTCAACTTCCCGGCACTCCCGGACAACCCTATTAATTAGCGATATGGAAACAATGAAAGAGAAAATCAGAGTAATGAATCCGGCTGAATCAAAGATTCCGGAGGGTCCTATCGCTGAGAAATGGACCAATTACAAAGCTCATCAGAAACTGGTGAACCCCGCCAACAAGCGTAAACTCGACGTAATCGTTGTCGGAACAGGTCTCGCCGGCGCCTCGGCAGCATCCACACTCGCCGAACTCGGCTTCAATGTGCTCAACTTCTGCATTCAGGACAGCCCCCGCCGCGCACACTCTATCGCCGCTCAGGGCGGTATCAATGCTGCCAAAAACTATCAGAACGACGGCGACTCCGTTTACCGTCTTTTCTACGATACGGTTAAAGGTGGCGACTACCGCGCACGCGAAGCAAACGTTTATCGTCTTGCGGAAGTATCAAACAATATCATCGACCAATGTGTAGCACAGGGCGTTCCTTTCGCACGCGAATATGGCGGTCTTCTTGCCAACCGTTCTTTCGGTGGCGCACAGGTGAGCCGTACCTTCTATGCTAAGGGACAGACAGGCCAGCAGCTCCTCCTCGGCGCATATTCTTCGCTCAACCGTCAGATCCACCTCGGAAAAGTGAAGAGCTATAACCGTTACGAGATGCATGAGCTCGTGCTTATCAAAGATAAAGATGGTGTAGAGCGCGCTCGAGGCATCATCGCTAAGAACCTCGTGACAGGCAAGTTCGAACGCTTCGCCGCTCACGCAGTAGTAATCGCTACCGGCGGATACGGAAACACATACTTCCTCTCTACAAACGCAATGGGTTGCAACTGCTCCGCAGCTATGGCCTGCTACCGTAAAGGCGCATATTTCGCAAATCCCGCCTTCGTACAGATCCATCCCACCTGTATCCCCGTTCATGGCGACAAACAGTCGAAACTTACTCTTATGTCTGAGTCGCTTCGTAACGACGGACGTATCTGGGTGCCGAAAAATATCGAAGATGCCAAGAAACTCCAGAGCGGAGAAATCAAAGGCAGCGATATCCCGGAAGAAGACCGCGATTACTATCTGGAACGTCGCTACCCCGCTTTTGGTAACCTTGTTCCCCGCGATGTCGCTTCCCGTGCAGCAAAAGAGCGTTGCGATGCAGGCTTCGGCGTAAACAACACCGGTCTCGCCGTATTCCTCGATTTCTCAGAGGCTATCAACCGCCTTGGTATCGACGTGGTTCGCCAGCGTTACGGCAACCTCTTCGACATGTATGAAGAGATCACCGACGTAAATCCGGGAGAGTTCGCCCGCGAAGTAGACGGCGTGAATTATTACAACCCCATGATGATCTTCCCCGCAATCCACTATACAATGGGTGGTATCTGGGTAGACTATGAACTGCAGACTTCCGTCAAAGGACTTTTCGCAATCGGCGAATGCAACTTCTCCGATCACGGTGCAAACCGTCTCGGCGCATCGGCCCTTATGCAAGGTCTGGCCGACGGTTATTTCGTGCTCCCATACACAATCCAGAACTACCTGAGCGATCAGATCACGGTTCCTCATTTCAAGACAGACACTCCTGAATTTGATGCTGCCGAAAAGAAATGTATCGATGAGGAAAATCGCCTTATGAACATCAAGGGAACCCGCTCCGTAGATTCTATCCACAAGGAGCTCGGCCACATCATGTGGGAATATGTCGGAATGGCTCGCGATAAAGAAGGTCTTACTCTCGCTCTCGAAAAACTGAAAAACATCAGAAAAGAATTCGAGACTAACCTCTTCATCCCCGGCACAACCGATGGTATGAACATCGAGCTTGACAAGGCTTTCCGCCTCAACGACTTCATCACTATGGGCGAGCTCGTGGCATACGATGCCCTCAACCGCGATGAGAGCTGCGGCGGACACTTCCGCGTTGAATATCAGACTCCCGAAGGCGAAGCCCTCCGCGATGATAAAGACTTCTTCTACGTAGCATGCTGGGAATACCAGGGCAGCGATGAAAAAGCTCCCGAACTCATCATGGAGCCCCTCCACTATGAGGCTATCAAAGTTCAGACACGTAACTACAAGTCATAAACCGTTCCGTGTGGCGAAGCCGGAAGTGAAGGATGGTCAGATTTATATCGTTATCGTTCGTT
>CAZOPN010000070.1:0-13615 GCA_964581685.1 uncultured Sangeribacter sp.
AGGATAAGGCTACGCGGGTTGAGGCTATGAAGGTTAGGCTACGACGGTTGAGGCGGGATTATTCGTAGCGCATGGTTTCTGAGGGGGAGATTCCGGCGACAAACCATGAGGGGAGTATGAGCGATAGATATATTACTATTATTACCGCTGCATTAAGCAGCAAGAACGAGCCGAAGCTGAATTCTACAGGAACAAAATCGATATAGTATGCATCGGGGTCGAGCCGGGCAATATGCCATCGGTTCTGACAATAAAGAAGTAAAAGCATAACGAGATTCCCGATAATCAGTCCGATTGCGGCAACCTTTATCGCAAGCCATACAAAAATTCTTCTAACTTTTGCCGAGGGTGCCCCCAGAGATCGGATAAGTCCGATGAAATTTTTCTTATCAAGAATAAGAATCAGCATTCCGGAAATAAGCGTAATGCATGCTACAAACGTCATCAGCACAAGAATCACAATAACGTTCGTATCAAGAAGAGAAAGCCATCTAAAATATCCGGCACCCTGATTCAGGGCATTATCCACACGATAATATTTATATAGATTCCCATTCTCCAAGGCAGCCAGAAGGGCATTGTGCAACAGATAACTGTCTTCTTCAATCCCGGAAATATCATTCACTGTAAGCTGCAGGCTTGTGCCTTGTTTTTCATCTATTCCTCCTAACGCCTGGATAAGCGGTAGTGCTCCGTAAATATAAACATTGTCGTAGTTGTCGAAATGGGAATTAAAGATGCCGGCGACGGTAAGACGTCTCACCTTTACACTCTCCGTTATGAAATATGTATCTATCCGGTCGCCCGTCGAGAGATTCAGCTGATTAGCTGTAAGACGAGAGATAATAATTTTATCGTTATTCTCCTTTTTTGAGAAGTCGGGAATAACACCCTCCTCAAGATTGTTAGCAATGAAACGGTGTGTATTGTTTCCTTCCAGACTTTTAAGATAAGTTCCTTTGAAGTTATCTTTTGTCTTGAGGATTGCCGGAATAGATGCTTCCAGACTGTAACTTTCGATATACGGTTGCGAATCAAGGATTTTTCTCAGGGATGGTGTGAGCGTTATCAGGTTGTCATCAAATTCGTTTTCCGGTGCTGCATAGACTGTGATATGCGAATTAAAACCTAACACCTTGTCGCGAATCTCGCGTTTGAAACCGAGAACAATTGCAATGGCGGCAATCATGACCCCGACAGAAAGGGCAACTGCAGTAATGGCCACCTTTACGGCCGGCGAACTCTTGCCGTTGTCGCCGGCAAGCGATAGGCGCCTTGCAAGAAAAAAAGGATAGTTCATGGTTCAAAAATATATATTCGCACTCATCTCCCGAACGTTTTCCACATAAAAAACGGAATTGCTTACAAAATTAAGCAATTCCGTTAATTATTGCAATAACCCTTTACAGAGGGGGTAAGATCAGAATTTGAACATTATTCGTGCCTGAATGATATTAACGTGATTGTCGGGCATGAGTGCAGACTGGCGCACGTTGGTATAACTCCAGCGCAGACGGGCGATAACGTATTTATTAATGTAGTAGTTGAATGTCACGGAATAATCGTTTGTGATACCTCCGTAGATACCGGCCTTTGAAGTGTTGGCGTTAGTATAGTTATATCCGAGCACGCATTCGAGAGTTTTCGGACCGGGCGTGGCCAGACCGGCATCTCCGTATGAATATCCATATTCCTTATCGCCGAGAAGAAGACCGCGGAGCAGACCGTATGCACCGTTTGCATGATATGAGGGAAGATTGTTTTTACGTCCGACATTCATGTAGTAGTACTGAGCTTCGAGAGCGAATCTATCTTTTGAAAGGACGAGTTCGGGAGTGAGTTTGAATACACCTTTAGCATCTGAAACGTTAGCCCCGACGAGCTCGACTTTTGCAACTCTTGTAGGGTAGTTGGCCGAGAATCCGAAGTAGCCTGCGGATGCATCAATCTCGCCATTATCCTGAACGAGCCCTTTGTGGGAAGCTCCCTGATACCAGGCGGAGAAACCAATCTGTGCAACGGTTCCGGGTGCTGTCAGCGGACGCCATACGAGACGTTCCATTCCACCGGCACTAACTTTTCCTTGTTCGTTAGAGGGAGTGGTAAGAGTTGTTCCGGCAAGAATCGCGCTTACTCCGAGAAAAACTTTTTTCTTGTTTAAAACATACATCAAACCGAGATTACGTCCCGTGGCATTGAAATATGTGTCGGAAATAGGAGCTTCCATTGAAGGTTTCATTGAGCTTGAGGTTGCGGCGTTAAGACCGAACTGATGCACGAAATAACCGCCACGCAGGAAGTTCTCCTTATTGAAATCATACTGAATGAAAACATCTTTCATGCTCAACTTTCCATATCCGAAACCAACGTCTACTTTTGCAGTCCAGTCGCCGTAAGTGGCTTTTCCACCGAGACGAATGTCAGGAAGAGCCGCACCGTCCTTTAGGCGGCTATCGGGGGCGAACAAAGCTCCGTCAAGAAGTACACGGCCCGCGGGTTTGAACTGGAATTTTGGTTTTTCATCCTGGGCAAAAGCTGTCTGCATTGTTAGCCCTGAAAGAATAAGGAATGAAGAGACAAGAATTTTGTGAGTTTTCATAAACTTTTAGTTTTAGGGTTTCTGCCTTGATAACAATATATTTTTAAAATAGTTTAACATTTTTATTATTTTCTCAACATTTTTTTAATTTTTCAAAACTTTGTGTTTTCTCTTTTGTTATGTTTGTAGGAAAAGGGGATTATCATGCCGCCACATCAGATGTTATGTGGCCGGTATTGAATGTCCGGATTTGCGAAAACAGAACATAAAAACACATTTTTAACTTTAAAACGTAATACGTATGAAAAACCTGTTTCGTAGTTTTCTACTATTATCTATGTTTGCCGTGCCATTTATGGCAAATGCCCAGGCACAGCGGAGTCAGGAATTTAAAGACAAGTATAAGCTTAAGGAGGCCGTGGTTCTCAGCCGCCACAACATCCGTTCGCCTCTTTCAGACAGCAAGAGCGCGCTTGGACGAATGACTCCCCACGAGTGGAACAAATGGACAGCCGGTAAGAGCGAGCTTACACTCCGTGGCGGTGTTCTGGAGACAGAGATGGGTCAGTATTTCCGTAAATGGGCGGTTGATGCCGGTCTTTTCCCCGAGAATTATGTTCCGACAGCCGATGATCTCAATGTGATCGCCAACTCCATGCAGCGTTGTATCGCTACAGCTCAGTATTTCACCGGTGGTTTCATGCCGGTTGGTGGCGTTGAGGTTAGACATCGTTACACTCCCAGCAAGATGGATCCTCTTTTCAATCCGCAGCTCACCAAAGTGAATCCGGAGTTTGTAGCCCTTGCTATGGAGCAGATAAAGGCTCAGGGGGGAAAGAAAGGGATTCGTGGAATCAATGAGAAGCTTACACCCGATTATGAGCTTATCATGGATGTTCTCGACGTTAAGGACTCTCCGATGGCTCAGGCAAACGATCCATATCTGAACACCTTCAAAAACTATGATACGGAATTCATATTGGAGAAATTTAAAGAACCGGGTATGAAAGCAGGGTCTGCATTGAAAGAGCTTAATTCTGCCAGCGATGCCTTTATTCTTCAGTATTATGAGCAGCCGGATTCTGTAAAAGCGGCTTTCGGTCATAAACTCACCCGCAAGGATTGGGAGCGTATCGCGCATGTAAAGGATGTATATCAGGATGTTCTTTTCTCCACTCCTATTATTGCCACTAACGTTGCATATCCTCTTGTTCAATATATGTATGATGAACTCAGTTCTCCCGACCGTAAGTTTACTTTCCTTGTAGGTCACGATAGTAACCTCGGTGCTGTCGCTACCGCTCTCGGCGTCGAGGAATATGAACTTCCTAATGCTATTGAGAAGAAGACTCCGATCGGTTCGAAAATTGTGGTAGAAAAATTTGTCGGCCCCGACGGTGAGGAATACGGAGATATCAACATCGTATATCAGACTGTAGAGCAGCTCCAGAATATGGATCTTCTTGATCTTGACAATCCTCCTATGATCTATCCGCTCTCACTTAAGGGAATTCAGAAAAACGCTGACGGTCTTTATAAGATGTCGGATATTATGAAGAGATTTGAAGAAGCTATTGCAGCTTACGAAGCTATTTGATTATTGTCGGCTTGTTAGGTCGGCTTGTTAGGTCGGCTTGTGATAACGGGCCATCTGCGGCACCGATTACAGCATTCGGCGGAGGTTACAACCGAAAGGTTGCGCCCTCCGCCTCAGCTTTATCGGCGCCACATCTGACCCATTCTGACAAGCCGACGGCTACGCAGGGTTTCCATCCAATTTCCTCCCGGAATTGGAGGCCTGGAGATAAGATTTTGCTGTGAAACTGAAAAAATTAATTTTTAATTCTTATTTAAGTCTTTTATTTTGATTAAAAATTTGGTTTGGATAATGCCAAATATTAATTTTGGGAAATGAAACAACGCAGACGTCGGCTAAACGACGCTGTCTTAAATCTTAATATCAAATGGAAGAACAGATCAAGAAAACATGTCTTCACGACTGCCATGTTGAATTGGGAGCATTGATGTCTCCTTTCGCCGGCTATGATATGCCGATTCAGTATAAGGGCATCACGGAAGAGCATAATGCCGTTCGGCAGGCTGTCGGTGTGTTCGACGTGTCGCACATGGGTGAAGTAAGAGTAAAAGGTAAGGATGCCGAGAAATTCGTAAATCATATTTTTGTAAATGATGTCACGGGTGCTCCTGCCGGCCAGATCTTCTATGGAATGATGTGCTATGAGAATGGCGGCACAGTCGATGATCTGCTTGTTTACAAGGTGAACGATGAGGAATTTTTTCTTGTCATCAACGCTTCGAACATCGATAAGGATGTGGCGTGGATAATGAAAAATGCAGAGGGCTTCGACGTAACGGTTGTTGATGAGAGTCCTGTATATGGCGAGGTGGCGGTTCAGGGTCCGAGAGCTGAAGAAGTAGTATGCACGGTTCTTGGAATGGATGTTAAGGATCTGCCCTTCTATAACTTTACAACTTTTGAGCGTGATGGAGAAGAGATCATCGTAAGCCGCACCGGATATACAGGAGAGGATGGTTTTGAGATCTACGGGAGCCATGATTTCACACGCAAGGTCTGGGATCTGCTTATGAAAGCCGGCGTACAGCCCTGCGGACTTGGATGCCGTGATACGCTTCGTTTTGAAGTCGGACTTCCCCTCTATGGCGATGAGCTTACGGAAGACATATCTCCAATTGAAGCAAGCCTGAGCATGTTTGTAAAACTCGACAAGCCGGAATTTATAGGCAAGGAGGCACTGGCCGCTCAGAAAGCTGAAGGCGTGAAACGTCGTATCGTTGGTCTTGAACTTGATGGTAACGCCATTCCTCGTCACGGATATCCGGTAGAGGTAAACGGAGAAAAAGTGGGGGAGATCACCACGGGCTACCGTTCTATTTCCACAGGCAAGAGTGTCGCGATGGCAATGATTGAAAAACCATACGATAAACTCGGCACGGAGGTTGAGGTCAGAATACGCAAGAAAACCTTCCCGGCAAAGGTTGTCAAAAAGCGTTTCTACGATAAGAATTACAAGAAATAGAGATCAGGGATCAGGGATCATGGATTATGGAATCGAGAATATAAAATAAAAAGAAATAAAGATTGATATGAGCAAAGTATTGGAAGGACTCAAATATGCAGAGTCGCACGAATGGGTGAAAGTAGAAGGCGATATGGCCACAGTAGGAATCAGCGATTTCGCACAGCATGCTCTCGGAAATATCGTCTATGTCGATATGCCGGAGGTTGGCGATGAAGTTGAAGCCGGAGAAGTGTTCGGTGCTGTCGAATCAGTAAAGGCTGCCAGCGATCTTATCAGCCCTGTAAGCGGCGAGGTTGTTGAAATCAACGAGGAACTTGAGGATGCTCCCGAAGCAATCAACGGTGATGCTTTCGCCACATGGATCATCAAAGTTAAAATAAGCGATGCTTCCGAGCTTGACGCTCTTCTCGACGCAGCCGCATACGAAGAATTCTGCACACATGAGTAATCGATTCATTCCCCATACTGAAGAAGATATCCGCGTGATGCTCGACCGGATCGGAGTCGGTTCTGTCGACGACCTTTACGGGGATATCCCTCAGGAGGTTGTGTTCCGCGAGGAATACGATATTCCTTCGGCAATGTCGGAGACGGAGCTTAGGCGTCATTTCAAAGAGCTTGCAGAAAAAAATCGACCGCTTACGGTCTTTGCGGGCGGAGGAGTCTATGATCATTATTCGCCTTCGGTAATCGCCCATCTGCTTGGACGTAGTGAATTTTACACTGCCTACACTCCTTATCAGCCGGAAATTTCTCAAGGTACGCTACAATATATATTCGAATACCAGAGCATGATCAGCGAACTCACCGGCATGGAAGCCACGAATGCTTCGATGTACGACGGTGCCACAGCCGCTGCCGAGGTTATGTTTATGATGGTTGCTTCCGCAAAGAAGAAAAATAGGGTTTTGATCTCGGCAACCATGCTGCCGCGCATAGCTGATGTAGTGAAAACCTACGCCGGATTTCACGGTGTTGAGATCTCCGTTATTCCTGAAAAAGATGGTGTGACGGATTTGGAATCCATGAAAGAGGAACTTCTGAAGGGAGATGTTGCCGGTGTGATTGTGCCTTGTCCCAACAGATATGGAATAATTGAAGATTTCACCGGATTTGCAGATGCTGTCCACGGATCGAAGGCTCTTATGGCCGTATATGCAGATCCTTCGGCACTTGCCGTGCTCCGCACTCCGGCAGAGTGGGATGCCGACATAGCGTGTGGCGATGGCCAGTCGCTCGGGATGCCGATGCAGTTCGGTGGCCCGTATTTAGGCTATATCTCCTGCCGTCAGAGCTTGTTGCGCAAGATGCCGGGACGCGTTGTCGGCGCAACCACTGATGCGTCCGGCAAGCGTTGTTACGTTCTTACACTTCAGGCCCGCGAGCAGCATATACGTCGCCAGAAGGCCACGAGTAATATATGCTCGAACCAAAGTCTGATGGCCCTTTATGCCACGATTTATATGGCGTTGATGGGTCGGGAAGGTATGCGTGAAGTGAACCGTCTTTCCGCTTCCGGCGCACATTATCTGTATAAGAAGCTTATTGAAAGCGGTAAGTTTGAACCCGTATTTGATAAGCCGTTCCTTAAGGAATTCACCCTTCGCACCCTCCTTCCGATGGAAGATATAAATGCCCGTCTTCTTGAAAAAGGAATCATGGGCCCGGTTGTCTTGGAGTCGGGACTCGTGACATTTGCCGTTACGGAACAGCGTTCGAAAGAGGAGATAGACGAATTGGTAACATTAATGCTTGAGGAGAAATGAAATATTACGATAAACTGATATTTGAGCTGTCGCGTCCGGGACGCCGTGGCTATGAACTTCCCTCGGCTGAATATGCTGCTGAGGGACTGGATGAGGTTCCTGCCGATCTTCTCCGTCATACTCCGCTCGACCTCCCTGAGGTAAGCGAACTTGACGTTGTGCGACATTATACGAATCTTTCCACAAAGAATTTCGGAGTTGATACGGGTTTCTATCCTCTTGGAAGTTGCACTATGAAGTATAACCCGAAGATCAATGAGGAGATTGCGGCAATTCCGGAATTCGCCGCCCTTCATCCTCTTCAGGATGAGAAAACGGTGCAGGGTGCTCTTGAGCTTTATTACAATCTTCAGAAAGCTCTTTCCAATATTGCCGGGCTTGCGGAATTCACACTTAATCCGTATGCCGGAGCTCATGGTGAGCTGACAGGTCTGATGGTGATGCGCCGTTACCATGCATCTCGTGGAGATCATAAGCGTACAAAAGTTATTGTTCCCGATACCGCTCACGGCACCAATCCGGCTTCGGCAATGGTGGCAGGTCTTGAAGTGGTTGAAGTGAAATCAAAACCTAACGGTTCTATTGATGTCGAAGATCTTAAGCCTCTCCTTGATGACACTGTAGCAGGCATTATGATGACTAATCCCAATACGTTGGGTATGTTCGAGACCGAAATCATGGAAATTGCCCGTCTCGTGCATGAAGCAGGCGGTCTGCTTTACTATGATGGAGCCAACCTTAATCCAATGCTTGGCAAGGTGCGTCCCGGCGATATGGGCTTTGATATAATGCATATAAATCTGCACAAGACCTTCTCGACTCCTCATGGCGGGGGCGGCCCCGGTTCCGGTCCTGTCGGTGTAGCTGCTCATCTCACGGAACTTCTGCCGAATCCGCGCGTGGTGAAAGGTGAAGATGGCCTTTTCCATATTTCCGGTAGCGATAAGAGCCTTGGAAGCATCTCTGCATTCCTCGGTAATTTTGCCGTATATATGAAGGCTTACGCCTATATTCTTTCTTTGGGAAAAGAAAATCTGAAGAAAGTAGGCCCGATGGCAACTCTTAATGCCAACTATATCAAGGAATCGCTCAAAGATGATTATCTGCTTCCGATCGAGGGTGCATGCAAACATGAATTTGTGTTCGATGGTCTGAAAGACAAATCGACCGGTGTAACCACCCTGAATGTAGCCAAACGTCTTCTTGATTACGGATTTCACGCTCCCACCATCTATTTCCCTCTGCTTTTCCATGAGTCGATGATGATAGAACCTACGGAGACGGAAAGCCTTGAGACACTCGATGAATTTATCGAAGTCATGCATACTGTAGCTCGCGAGGCACGTGAGAATCCGGAGAATCTTAAGAATGCTCCTCTCACCACTCCCATCAGTCATCCGGATGAGACTACGGCTGCCAAGAAGCCTATTCTTTCCTATAAACAGCTCAAGGCCGATGCATAGCGATCTGATTATTATAGGAGCCGGCCCCGGAGGTTATGAAACAGCTCTTGCCGCGGCCCGTCGCGGCAAGAGTGTTACTCTCTTCAACGGGGGAGCTCTTGGAGGAACCTGTCTGAATGAGGGTTGTATCCCTACCAAATGTCTCTGTCGTGATGCCCAGGTTGTGGCTACGTTTAAGGAAGCAGACCGTTTCGGAGTTGATGATTACACCTTCTCTGTTGATTTCAACAAGATATCCGAACGCAAAAATGATGTTGTCGGTAAGCTGCGCGAAGGGATAGCCGCAATGCTCAGGCAAGCCGGTGTGAACGTGGTTGATGCGGTTGCCGTTTTCAAAGATGAGTTCACCGTGACAGCCGATGGCGAGGATTATGATGCGGAGCATATTATAATCGCAACCGGAAGTGTATCGAAATCTCTGCCTATTCCGGGCCATGATTTGGAGTGTGTGATGGATTCTACTCGTATTCTCTCAATCGACTATGTTCCGGCACAGCTCACTATAATCGGAGGGGGAGTAATCGGAATGGAATTTGCTTCGATCTTCGCCAATCTCGGTTCAAAAGTGACCGTAATCGAATTTATGAAGCAGATTCTTCCGCCGTTTGATTCCGATATCGCCAAACGCTTGAAGCAGTCGCTTCAGAAGCGTGGAATTGAAATCATCACAGGCGCAGCTGCCAAGAAAATTGAGCAGAACGAAGATTACGAGATTGTCGTAACGTATGAATGCAAGGGCAAGGAGCAGACTGTTGTAAGCTCCGATCTGCTGATGGCAGTGGGACGCGCTCCGAGGCTTGACGGTCTGAATCTTGAAGCAGCCGGTGTGGAATATTCGGCAAAAGGTATTCCCGTTGATGATAATATGCGCACCAACGTAAGCCACATATATGCCGTAGGAGATGTTAATGCACGGATGATGCTTGCTCATGTAGCCTCTTTCCAGGGTTTGAGGGCACTCAATCATATAGAAGGGAAAGCGGACGATATACGTTTCGATATTGTTCCTTCAGCAGTGTTTACAATGCCCGAATGCGGTATGTGCGGACTGACAGAGGCCGATTGTAAAGAGCGGGGAATCTCCGTTAAGATTGGCAAGAGTTTCTATCGAGCCAATGGCAAGGCCATGGCAATGGGAGAAGAAGAGGGTCTTTGTAAACTGATTTTCTCCGCCGATGATGAGAAACTTCTCGGAGCTCATATCATGGGTGTTGATGCAGCTCTTCTTGCACAGGAATGTGTGGGCTTCATGAATGCCGGAGCCACTCGCGAAGCGATTTGCCAGACAATCTTCGGACATCCTACGTTGAGTGAGATTATTCTTGCATCCTGTCATGCAGCAGGATGATTGAAATGACGTCATAGAGAGGCCGTGTCAAAATTAAAAATTTTGGCTCGGCCTCTTAAGTATGTCAGAAAGTATCAGATGCAAGGTGTGGAGGATGGGGCTAAGATGGGTATACCGGGGTTGCAATTAATGTGTTGTTATTTGAGTTTGGAAAAAAATGATTAAATTTGTAAGTAAGTATTTTAATTAAGTAAGTGTTCGAAATTAATTTATATTATATGCCACTTTATTTTTGAGATAATTTCTTTGCGGAACGAAGGAAAATATATTCATATTTGACTGAGTGACAATAATAAATTAGCCAAAAAGAAAAGGGCAGAGAGTATAAAAGATAACATTAGTGCTTACTATCGTTTAATTTTGAATACTTACTTATCTACATAAAATTTTTATGAAAATATCTACCTCCTCCCTAATTATAGGATTTGCACTTTCGGGTTGTCTTGCCGCGGCTGATGCGCAGACTTATCCACAGAAGACTAATCTTCCGACTGTTTATATAGAGACGGAAAATGGTCAGGCAATTACAAGTAAGGAAACATATATCAAAGCTACCCTGCGGTATGTCGATACCACGGGAGAGATCTTATATGATGCCCTCGGCATTCGTGGTCGTGGAAATTCTACGTGGGGTCTTGCCAAGAAGCCTTACAGAATAAAATTTGATAAGAAACAGGAGTTTTTAGGTCCGGACCGCGCCAAGGCTAAAAGTTGGACCCTGATTGCCAATTATGCCGATAAGAGTCTGATGCGCAATGCGCTGGCGGCGAAATTAGGCACATTCGCGGGTCAGCCCTTTACGGCCGCCGCTCAGTTTGTAGATCTTGTCTTAAACGGTCAATACCGCGGAACTTATCAGATTTCCGATCAGATAGAGGTCAGGGAGAAGCGTGTGGATATCGTAGAGCAGGCAGATCCGATAACCGATGAATCAAATATTACGGGAGGATACCTTCTTGAAGTAGATGGCTTTGCAGATAGCGAGCCATGCTATTTCACTACTGCCAAGGGCATAAAGATCACGGTAAAATCTCCTGATGATGAAATTATCAACCAGCGTCAGGTCTCATATATAAAGAATTATATCCAGGAATTTGAAAATGCTCTTTTTAGCACCACTTTCAAGGATCCTGAAACGGGATATCGTAAATATGTAGATGAAAATACGCTTATCAGCTGGTATGTAGCTTCTGAGATGACAGCCAATCCTGATGCTTTCTGGAGCACATATATATATAAGAATCAGGATGATGCAAAGATATATTGGGGGCCGCTGTGGGATTATGACATTGCTTTTAATAATTCACAGCGCAAAGGCGATATGACTCAGCGACTGGTTCTTAACGATGGTTTCGGTGCAGATCTCACCGGAGTCTGGGTGCGTCGCATGTGGGAAGATCCCTGGTTTGTCAATGCTGTGAACGAAAAATGGAAAAGCATGGTTGAAGACGGTCTGGAAGATGAGCTTCTTTCTTTTATAGACAGCGAGGAAACAACTCTTAAAACTTCGCAGGCCCTGGATAATAAATTGTGGCCTGTAAACAAGCGGGTCTACGATGAGTATCAGCTTTTCTCCACGTATAAAGCGACGGTTGAATTTCTACGTAAATTCGTTCGTGAAAGAATAAGTTATCTCTCTTCTACATTTGATTCGGAAGCCAAGGGCATTACTCCGACTCCTGAGTTTGTCCCGGAATATAACTATTATTACAGAATTCATAATGCAAGTTCTCAGAAATGTGCCGATCTCACTGTCTCAGGCGATGCCTTGTGCGGCAATACGTTTATTGACGGCACGGAAAGTCAGCATTGGAGCATAGAGCCTGTTGATGGGGGATATTATCAGATTATCAACCGTGCTTCCGGACGTGCTATCTCTGATCCGGCAGCGTACATCGGCGGTAGCTACCAAAAGGAATCGCAGCTTGCTTTGGCAGATGTTGATAGTTCAGACCGTCGTCAGCATTGGCAATTTGTAGCTATGCCTACCGGGGGAGCCTATGCTATTGCTAACCGTACCACCGGTTTGGCATGGAATAATTCGGGAGGAAGCACAGCAGACGGTAATCCTTTTATCTCCTGGACTAATGATGCCAACAATGTTGATAAGCCCACACGTCAGTGGTTTGTTATCAGGGATGAGCAGAAGACGTCGACCGGTGTGGAGGGAGTCGGAATTGATTCCAATGATTATATCGTTACCTATTCTCCTTCCGCTGCGTTGTTGAAATTTATTGCGGAAGATAATGTGACACTTGAAGGAACATACACTATTGTTAATGCGGGTGGTTATGTTCTGATGTCAGGAGCTGTCTCAGAGACAATAGATGTTTCCTTGCTGACTTCGGGAATTTATATTTTATCATGGCAGATCGACGGCCGTATAGTTACACGCAAATTCGTTAAGCCTTAAGAGCCCATCTCATAAATTTGAGTTCCCCTGGGATCGCTGGGTTGGAGCGATTTTTGACTTTTGAGCGATTGAGCATAGCGGGCTATGTGATTGAGCCAAAAGCCGAAAAGCGCCCAAGTCAGCGAAGGCTTTGGGTAATTTCCTCCAGAGCATCTCAATTGGATATGAGTTAAGGCTAACTGTCATTATTTAATATTTGATGTTTATTCTCTCGTGAATATGTAAATTTACTTTAAGAAAACTTACCAATGCTCGGATTTGGACGGTGCTTTTCTCCAAATCTCGTCAGTCATGATGCCCGCATCATTCCCTCCTCAACTTGAGAAAATCACTCGCCCAAATCCGCCCCAGGGCTCTCAAATTTATGAGATGGGCTCTAAGTCGAGGCCTAAAAAAAGGATTGGTAAAGCCAAACGGCATTGCCAATCCCTTTCCGAGTAATATATTAATTATATTGGAGGTTTTTTATCTTTTAATGAATAACAGTCAAACCGGTCTTTTTAGCAGTCATTTCTAATCGGAGAATGTCTGCTCCTGTGCTTTATTTCTCATTAAGAGAAATTTAGGTTGCCTTTCTTTTCAGCCAAACAATGATTTCTTTTGAGAAAAATCCATGGATAGACTGATAGAATTCTTCATATAACTGTAATTCGAAAGCAAAAGTAATAAAAATTTGATAAATTCCAACACTTGGTGGTATTTTTTTATTCTTTTTTAACGTTTTAAAATTTAAGGCCCCATTTTTTATGAGTCGGGCCCTAAATTTGATTCGGTAAGCCTATGGAGCGGCGATCTCCTGATCGCCGTATAGCCGTTTCATGCCGATTGTTGAAATAATATGTGTAAAAAGGTAAGTAAGTGTTGCAAATTAAGGAACATATAAAACGAAGTTATTTTTGAGTTGATTTGGTTGCGGAATTGAAAATCGACGAGTTTCTTTTTTAAGAAAACAATGACGAGTCAATGAGAGAGAATATTTTCATATTCGACTGAATGATAAGACCAAAGCAGCCAAAAAGAACGA
>CAZOPN010000071.1:0-13584 GCA_964581685.1 uncultured Sangeribacter sp.
TGAGTGACAATAAGAAATTGGCCAAAAAGAAAAGGCAGAGAGTATAAAAGATAACCTCATTGCTTACTATCGTTTAATTTTGAATACTTACTTATTATATGAATCTTCTTTGTTTTATAAGTTGGAGAATTTATAGTTAATTCTTTTTCTCGTTATTGCTTCCGACTGTAATAATCCGGTTTGAGGCAGTATAAGGTGTCTGTAATACTCTTGAATATGGAGGCACTGATTCAGTCAGCCAGACGTTACCACCAATCACTGTGTCATGACCGATTGTGACGCGTCCGAGAATTGTAGAATTGGCATAAACCGTCACATTGTCTTCCAGAATTGGGTGTCGCGGGAGATTTACGGGACGACCATCGTTGCCAAGTGTGAAGTTTTTGGCTCCTAAGGTCACACCTTGATAGAGAGTAACGTGATTTCCGATTATACAAGTTTCTCCGATTACCACTCCCGTGCCATGGTCAATAGCGAAATATTCACCAATTCTGGCACCCGGATTTATATCGATTCCCGTTTGTGAATGAGCTAATTCCGATAGGATACGTGGTAGCACGGGAACGTTAAGCTTTACCAGTTCATGTGCCAGCCTGTGATTTACCATAGCCTGCACAATAGGATAGCTCAAGATAATTTCGCCATAATCCTCAGAAGCGGGATCATTATCGTAAATAGCCTGTACGTCGGTATAAAGAACGCGTTTTATTTCCGGAATCCTTTCTACGAGTCTGAGCGCACATTGAATGGCCGATTCACGGATACGAGCCGATAACCCTTCCTCTTCTCGTGCGGCAAAACACTTGCCTATTTCTTCCGAAAGCAGCCGGAACAACCGATCTACACTTACCGTCAGTCTTGCACGAGTCATGGACCGGCAACCGCGGAGCTGATCGAAAAAATCGGGGAAAACCACAATTTTTAGCTGTTCCACTATCTCGAGAAGTGCATCCGGAGCCGGGAGAGGTCCGTTCCAGGAGGGCATTATGCGTTGTTCCATCTCCGTAGGGCGACTGAGGTCCTGGGCGGTTCTCGCCACGATTTTCTCCACATCGGAGATAACATCATTATTGGTTGTTAAAGTATAATCAGAGATTGGGTTGTTTTCAGCGTTCATGTTTAAGCAGGGAGGGTTTTTAATACATTTCAACAAAAAAACACCGCGGCTGAACTAATAGTTCAGACTTTTTATTCAATCATTCCTGAATGTCTGCTAAACGATATGATAATAGAATAGGGAAAAGGCTGCGTCAAAAGCAAATTTTGACGCAGCCTTCTAAAGTTTGTAATAATCGGTCAGATACAAGATGCTGAGGAGTAGACTGTAGTTAGCAGACCTTAGTATGCGAGCCAAGCCTGATTCGACAGCACCAATTGTCTTGACTGATATTAGTTTTTACAAGGTGTTAATCCTCGCGGTTGCGGGGAGTAAATGTGCGGGGTCCGCGGTCACCATCGCGACGGGGTCCACGATCACCGTCACGGCGAGGTCCGCGAGGTCCGCGGTCGCCGTCACGACGCGGGCGGTCACCATCACGGCGAGGACGGTTCTCACGCTCTACATAGCCTTCGGGTTTGGGTGTGAGAACGCGCATGGAGAGACGATATTTACCGGTTTTCTTATCAATTTCGATAAGTTTTACCTTTACTTTATCACCCTCTTTCAGGCCGCTGGCCTCCATATTGTCGAGACGATCCCAGGAGATTTCGCTGATGTGGAGCAGACCATCGCGACCGGGCATAAATTCAACGAAAGCTCCGAAGTCGAGAATCGAGCGTACGGTACCCTCATAAATCTCACCTTCTTCGGGTTGAGCCACGATAGCTTTGATTTTAGCCAGAGCGGCATCAATGCTGCTTTTGTCTTTAGAGGCAATCTCCACTTTCCCGATTCCGGCCTTTTCATCCTCATCAATAGAGATTACGGTGCCTGTCTCTTCCTGAATTCCCTGGATCACCTTACCCTGCGGGCCAATAACCGCTCCGATCATCTCTTTCGGTATTTCAAGAGTTACCAGACGCGGAACATGAGGTTTATAATCTTCGCGTGCCTCAGGAATTGTCTCATTAATGATATTGAGAATATGCAGACGTCCCTCACGTGCCTGATCAAGAGCCTTGGCAAGAATCTCGTAGCTGAGTCCGTCACACTTGATATCCATCTGTGTAGCTGTAATACCCTTAGTGGTTCCGGTCACCTTGAAGTCCATATCACCAAGATGGTCTTCGTCGCCGAGGATATCGGAAAGAACAGCATATTTGACGTTGCCGGTATCTGAGATAAGACCCATTGCGACGCCTGCAACCGGACGTTTCATCTTTACACCGGCATCAAGAAGGGCCAGAGTTCCTCCACAGACGGTTGCCATAGATGATGAACCGTTAGATTCGAGGATATCAGAAACGATACGGCAGGTGTAGGGGAAATTATCAGGGAACATACGCTTCAGTGCACGATGTGCAAGATTTCCATGACCAACCTCCCGGCGCCCTACGCCGCGTTGCGCACGAGCCTCTCCTGTAGAGAAGGGAGGGAAGTTATAATGTAATAGGAAGCGCTCTTTGCTCTGATTCAGAACATCGTCAATTATCTTCTCATCAAGAGTCGTACCGAGAGTGGCTGTTACAAGAGCCTGGGTCTCTCCGCGGGTGAAGACAGCTGTTCCGTGAGGTCCGGGAAGGTAATCGACTTCACACCAGATAGGGCGAATCTCGGTTGTCTTTCGTCCGTCGAGACGAATACCCTCATCAAGAACACAGCGGCGCATTGCCTCTTTCTCAACGTCATGATAATAGCGTTTCACCATTGCCACACGCTGATCTTCCGTATATTTTTCAAGCTGCTCCTCAGTCATGGGAGGCAGATTTTCGATATATTCGTCGCAGATGGCAGAGAACGATTCGTTACGCCAATGCTTGTCGGCACTTCCGGCTTTAGCAATTGCGTATGCCTTGTCATAGCATTTGTCGTGAACGTCCTGACGGAGTTCGTCATCATTAATCTCGTGGTTGTATTCGCGTTTGATCTCTTTGCCGGCCTCTTTCATCAGTTCGATCTGGGCCAGACATTGTACCTTTATGGCGTCGTGAGCGACTTTGAGGGCTTCGAGAAGTTCAGCTTCAGAAACTTCATTCATCTCTCCCTCCACCATCATGATGTTATCATAGGTTGCGCCGACCATCAGTTCGATATCGGCACGTTCCATCTGTTCAAAAGTTGGATTGATCACCCATTCTCCATCCACGCGTGCCACTCTCACCTCAGAGATCGGGCCGTTAAAAGGCACATCGCTTACAGCAAGCGCGGCGGATGCGGCGATACCTGCAAGAGCATCCGGAGCCTCGTTTTCGTCGGCTGAATAAAGTGTGACATTTACAAATGTCTCGGCATGATAGTTTTCCGGGAACAGAGGCCGCAACACACGGTCTACAAGACGTGATGTTAAGATCTCATAATCGCTTGAACGTCCCTCTCTCTTGAGGAATCCGCCCGGATAGCGTCCGATCGACGCATATTTCTCTTTGTATTCTACTGTGAGGGGCATGAAGTCTACACCCTCGCCGGCCTCTTTGGCCGAACATACTGTGGCGAGCAACATTGTATTGCCCATGCGCACCTCTACCGCTCCATCGGCCTGTTTGGCAAGTTTGCCGGTCTCGATCGTAATCTTCCGGCCATCAGGCAGTTCGATGGTTTTCTTTACTGGTTGTAACATAAAGTTCGTTATTGTTTTGCTTCTATTTGTCGCTGGTCTGCAGTTGGTCTGCAGACTATCGCCGGAATCCGGTATTCTAAAATTTCTACAAAGTTAGCAATTAAATTTAAGATATGCCACGGATTCTTCGTATATTTGCATTCCGTTTTATGAAAATTTATAAAATATAAAGAAATATGGTTAAGATTTTTAAAAGAAATATATGCAATTTTTCGCTCGTATTGGCTTTTGCAGCCGGTGCGCTTGCCTTTCAGAGCTGTAGCGAGCCGCAGTTCAAAATAAATGGCAAGGTTGATGGAGGAGAGGATAAAACTCTTATTCTCGCCAAATCTGATTTCAACGGGCGTTGGGTTATCGTTGATTCAACTCGTATTTCCTCGTCAGGCGACTTTTCGATCTCGACATCTGCTCCGGCTTCTCCGGAAATTTATCGGCTCTCTTTGGGCGACCGTTTCATATATCTCCCGATTGATTCGATAGAAACCCTCACTGTCACTTCTCCCGCAAATGCTTTCGGTAGTGACTTTACGATAGCCGGATCTGATCAGGCTGAGAAAATGGCTGAATTCGAAAAGATGCTGCAAGGAGTGAATCCGGCTGATTCCGCTGCACTTTCTGCATTTAAAAAAGAGGTATACGGGAAATATTTGCGTGATGCCCGGGGATCTATTTTCAGTTACTATGTGCTTACTAAAATTATAGGAGACAAACCTTTGTATAATCCGGAGTCGCCTGAAGACGCACGCTTTTATGCGGCTGTTGCCACAAGTTTCGAGCAGTTCCGTCCAACAGATCCGCACACGGCTCTTTTAAAAAATGTTTCGCTTGATGCCATGAGACGCAAGAATTCGGCTTCCGGAAAGAAAAGAGTCTTGGAGGCAAATGAAATAGAACTTATCGACATCAATCTTCAGGATGAGAAGGGAAACGAACGGATGCTTTCGGATGTGACGGGAAAAGGAAAGAAGACAGTGGTTATCTTCGGGATGATGAATGAGCGTGATTCTCCTGCGTTCAATGCCGAGCTTGCAAAAATATATAACCGGTTTGGAGGAGCTGTAGAGTTCTATCATATTTCTCTGGATGCCGACCGTTATGCCTGGCGCGACGCCGCTGCTAATCTTCCGTGGATAACTGTTTATGAGCCGGAAGGTGCCTCCTCTAAGGTGTTGTTGAACTACAATGTCACCCGACTCCCGGCTTTTTATATCTATAATGAACGTGGGTCTTTGACCGACAGGGCTGATAATCTTGAACAACTTAATAAAAAACTCTGATATGGCCGATTGGAAAGATGCCCTCTCTCAGTTACGGGACTCAGGTAAGATTCCGGAAGATAACTCTCCTGAACCGGCAGATATCCCTGAAAAACCACTGAAACATTCCGGAACAATCCATTTAGTTGTCGAGAAAAAGGGAAGAGGTGGTAAAATCGCCACGATTGCCGAAGGATTTTCTTGCGATGATACCGTTCTTGCAGAATTGGCTTCCGAGGCAAGACGCAAATTGGGCACCGGAGGCTCGGCACGGGGTGGCGAAATCCTGATGCAGGGCGAATGTCGCGAGCGTTTTGCCGCGTTCCTTCGTGACAAAGGGTATAAGGTGAAATAATCCTATCTTCCGTTTTTCAATTTCTAATACTTATGAACAGACTCTATTCTTATTTTATCATCTCATTGTTGTTTTCTGTTTCCTCAACAATGAACTCTGCTACACGCGTACATGAAGTTCCTTTTACTGAGGTTAAACTCACCGATAAGTTCTGGGCGCCACGTATTGACGTAAACCGAACCGTGTCAATTCCATCGGCTTTCCATCAGTGCGAGATCAACGGACGTTTTGATAATTTCGCTATTGCCGGTGGGTTAAAACAGGGTGAACACAGAGGTGATTTTTCTTTTGATGACACTGATCCCTACAAGATAATCGAGGGAGCTTCGTATTCTCTTGCCGCAGCATACGATGTTACGCTCGACCGCTATCTTGACAGCGTAATAAATATCATTGCCTCAGCTCAGGAGGCCGACGGGTATCTCACAACGTGCGTGACAAACCGTTGTGAAAGGCTTTCGGGTTGGTGGGGTAAAGAGCGTTGGCAGAAAATCAATAGTCATGAGCTCTACAACAGTGGTCATCTTTATGAAGCAGCTGTGGCACACTATCAGGCTACGGGAAAGCGAACGTTGCTTGATGTAGCGATAAAAAATGCCGACCTCGTTTGCAAAGTTTTCGGGCCTGAAGAAGGTCAGAAGCATGTTCCGTCGGGACATCCTATTGTAGAAATGGCTTTAGCAAAGCTATATAAGGTGACCGGTAATCGCCGATATCTTGATACAGCCATGTATTTTATAGAAGAGGCGGGCCGCGGAACGGACGGACATAAACTAAGCTGCTATTCACAAGATCACCGGCCTATCCTTACGCAGGAGGAGATTCTGGGGCATGCCGTGCGTGCAGGTTATCTTTTCTCGGGGGTTGCTGATGTGACGTCACTCCTCGGAAGAGATGAATACCGGACTCCCCTGGAAACGATATGGACCAATATGGCCTCTAAAAAGCTATTTGTTACGGGTGGAATCGGAAGCCGCCCGCAGGGTGAGGGCTTTGGCCCGGAATATGAACTGCACTCTCATACGGCATATTGCGAGACATGCGCCGCGATAGCTAACGTTTACTGGAATCACCGTATGTTTCTTGGATCAGGAGATTCTCGCTATTACGATATCGTGGAACGTGCTCTTTATAATGGAGTTATTTCAGGCGTTTCGCTCTCCGGCGATAAATTCTTTTACGATAACCCTCTTGAATCGATGGGTGAACATGAGCGTGCGCCCTGGTTTGGATGTGCATGTTGTCCCGGAAATGTTACTCGTTTCATGGCAAGTGTCCCGGGCTATATGTATGCTTTTAACGAGAAAGGCATATTTATCAACCTGTATGCGGATTCTGATGCTACTGTCAGTATGCCTTCAGGGAAGGTGTCTATACGTCAGGAAACGTTGTATCCTTGGGACGGACGGATAGAAATTTTTGTTGATCCCGAGAAGGTTTCATCCAAAGAATTTACGGTTTCTCTTCGTCTGCCCGGATGGGCGTCCGGGAAGCCGGTGCCTACCGACCTATATACCTTTGTCGATCGGCCCGAAGCTGCATACAGCATTCAGATTAATGGAAGGAATGTTTCACCGGAATTGAATCAAGGATATCTTGCTGTTACCCGGAAATGGAAGAAAGGAGATAAGATAACTCTTTCTCTTCCGATGGAGCCCCGGATGTTGCAGGCTTCGGAAAAAGCTTCCGATCTTCAAGGGAAAGTAGCCTTGCAATATGGCCCGGTAGTCTATTGTCTTGAGGGAATTGACAATCCCGGCCCGGGCTTCTTCAATATCGGACTTGACAGAAACGCTGTTTTTACCACGCGGCATGATCCTGAATTGCTTGGAGGGGTTACTGTAATAGAAACGTCCGGCTGGCGTATCGATAATGCCGGCAGGAAGAGTCAGGCTTCTTTGCAGGCCGTGCCTTATTGTGTATGGAATAATCGTGGCCCCGGAAATATGGAAGTGTGGATTCCCTCTGATGAAAGAAGTGCCGTTAATCTACCGGAGGGAACCCTTGCGGCACGTGCGCGGATGTATTCAGAGCCTACGGCGTTAAATGCCGGGGAACCCGCTGCAACTTCCAATCTTCAGGAGGCGTGGGGATATAACGATGGTTGGGAACCATCGTCCAGTTCCGATAACTCCAAGCCCTATCATTATTGGTGGTTGAGAAAAGGAACTCTTGAAAATATATGTTATGGTTTTGAAAAGCCGGAATCTGTAAGTGCGGTTGAGGTCTATTGGCTTGACCTTGATCACTATGATGGAGATTTCAGAATTCCTGAAAGCTGGAAACTGTATTATAAGGATCATGCCGGGATGTGGAGAGAGGTGGAGCGTAATGAGGAATATGGAATAGAAAAAGATAGGTATAATCGTGTTTCCTTTACTCCGGTCAAAACCACAGCCTTGAAGATCGAGGCCCAATTACGCCCCGGAGTGAGTGGCGGGGTGCTGGAGTGGAAACTTGAATAAGACAGAGAGATGTTACAATTGCAGAGAGCATCCGCAGGGTCGGGAAAGACCTATACGCTTGCCAAGAAATTTATCTGGTATTACATAACGGTCAGCGAGGATAATGGTCCCCGCCGTTTACGAACGCACCCTGAGTTGGAAGATTCGCTTAAGCATATTCTTGCCGTCACCTTTACCAACAAGGCAACGGGAGAGATGCAACAGCGGATTGTCGAGAAACTTAATGCCTTGGCTCATCCGACATCAGGAAAAACGCCCGATTATATGGATGAATTCTGTCGGCTTCTCGGGGAGAACCCGGAGAGGATAAGCGCGGTATGCAAGGATGCTCTGGCTGTGTTGCTTAATAATTATTCCGATTTTCATGTTTCTACGATAGATTCTTTTTTTCAGCAGATATTAAGAACGTTTGCATACGAAACGGATCTAAACGATTCCTATCAGATCGAACTTGATGGAAAATATCTCTCGCGCGTCGGGATAGATTCCGTTCTGGAGGAGATCAACAGTTCTCATGCTTCGGAAGAGACCCTTTTCTGGATTAACGCGCTTATGGACAGAATGGCGGAATCTTATCGCCATTGGAACATTTTTCAAAGAAGCGACAGGGAGGGGAGCATCTACCGGCTCTTTTTTGATGCTGTCTCCAAGATTGAAAATGAAGATTACAAAATGATCCGGCCGAAACTCGAAGCCTATTTCAATAGCAAGCCCGATATGATAGGGCTCTATAAGAGTCTGGCTTTACGTTACGGGGATATACCCGTAAAACCTTACCGCAAACTGCGTAAATCAGCCGGAGCTTTGCTCGATTTTATCGGAGAACTGCATTCAGACGTGGCGATTGTGAAGAAAATGAAAACTCACGCCGCAAAATCTCTTCGTTTCTTAAAGCTCAAGAAGCCTTCGGGGTCTGATGATTTCGTCAGTTTGGAAGAAAAAAATTTTTCCGGCCCGACATTCAAGAAGGTGTTGGCTTCCGATCCCGAATTCTTTAGCAGGGCAAAGGCTATTTATGAAGAGTTCAGTATGGCTAAAAAAGAATGGCTTGCCGCTCTTGACAGTAGGGAATACCGACAATGGCGCGTCTACGCCAATAATTTCCCTTATCTGGGTTTGCTTGAAGTGGTGATCGGCAAACGTGATGAATATCTTCGTGAAAATAATGCCGTCGAATTAGCCGAGACAAATTCTATTCTGCATTCCATCATCCGGGCCGATGACACTCCCTTTGTCTATGAACGTCTTGGGGCGCGACTTAATCATTTTCTTATTGATGAGTTTCAGGATACATCGCAGTTGCAATGGGTAAACCTCAAGCCACTTCTTGATGAAAGCATCAGTCATGGCTACGAGAATCTGATTATCGGCGATGCGAAGCAGAGCATATACCGCTTCAGGAATGCTGATCCTTCGCTTATCTCGCAGCACGTACCGGAAACATTTACGGAAATAACTTTTCATGGCGATAGCCCGGAGGAAAATACCAACTGGCGTAGTGACCGGACGATTGTAAAGTTTAATAATACGGTTTTTGAGAATTTGTCGGGAATCGTGACTGATATATGTCGGAATGATACGGTTTATGGGCCGTATCGTCAGGATTTCAGGGCTTTGTATTCCAATGTCGTGCAACGTCCACATAAGAAAGAGGAGGAGGGATATGTCGAGATACGGATTGCCAATTGCTCAAAAGAGGATTATATGGCGGCACAGCTTCCGGTACATATAGAATCGCTTCTTGATCGAGGTTACCGTATGCGCGATATTGCTATCCTTGTGCAGCGTAAGACGGAGAGTAATGCAGTGATTGCAGCACTGAATGCCTATAATGCCGTTTTGCCTGAAGGAAGGAAGCCGCTTGAGTTTGTCAGCGAGCAGTCATTGCTTGTCAGCTCCTCTGTCGCGGTTAGTCTTATTATCTCGGCATTGGAAACAATTGCGCGTGGTGCCGATCCGCAGGTGCGGGATGGAGAGGAGTCTCGTAGAAAAGGGGTGGCCGATTGGGACGATGTAAGATGTAATTTCCGTTTTTTTGCTATGCGTCATCCTGAACTTTGTGTAGCCGACCAGCTTGATCTGTTTCTAAAGTCGGGGGCTGATCTTGAATCCTTACGCGAGATGCTCGGAGAGATGCAGGCTGTGGCTTTGCCGGCGGTGATTGAGGCTGTGGCCGCAACTTTTGTCCCTGAAGACCTTCGCAAAAGTGATGCGATCTTCATAGCGGCATTTCAGGATATGTGTATGGAATATACCGCCTCCTATCCTTCCGACATAGCCTCTTTCCTTAAATGGTGGGAGAGAAAGGGTGGCGATGTGGCCGTATCTTCGCCGGAGGATACTGATGCGATCAGGGTTATGACAATTCATAAGTCCAAGGGTCTGGAATTTCCATGTGTTATCATTCCCTTTGGCAACTATGACTTCAGCGATAAACCGGGCAATTATCCTGAATGGCGCTGGGTTCGCCCCACACTGTTGGAGGGGGAGGGTAAGTTTCCGCCTTATCTGCCTGTGGACACAACGGCTGATCTTATAGGAACCGATCATGAGGATGTGCTTGCTGAATATTTCGATTTCCTAAAGATGGACAGGCTCAATTCGGCTTACGTGGCTTTCACGCGGGCTGTCCATGAGCTTTATGTTTATTGCTGTTATAAAAGAGGGAAGACTCCTTCTCCCGAAACAATGGGTGGTGCTTTGCTCTCTATTTTTGGAGATGATAATGTTCTACCCGGAGGTGATGACCGACTTTCAGTAGCAGACTTCATATTGGAGCCCGATGCGAATGGCGAAGATGTTGTGATAACAGTAGGTAAGCCCTTTCAAAAGGCTCCCGTATCCACAGATATTGTGTCAGGAGACGTAATTTCTGAATATAAGGTGACGCGTACACCTGAATATCTTAAATACCGGGAGGAGTCTCTGCCCGAGATTTTCGAGACGGAAGATTTTGAGGAAGAACAGGAAGATTCGGATCCTCGGTCGGAGGGGAGTCTTCTCCATGCTGTAATGGAACGTATTGTCACTACAGAAGACCTCCCATCGGCTGTTCGTCATGTCGCATCAAAAGGGTTGTTCAGCCGTGAACAGAGTCTGGCCTTGGAAGATTTTTTGAAAGAAAAACTGAGCGATTCGCGTGTGTCGGAATGGTTTAGTCCGGGTTGGAGGGTTATCAATGAACGGCCTGTGTTGGGAGGCCGTGGGGAGCGCCGTCCGGATCGAATAATGATTTCTACCGACGGAGAAGCAGTGGTGGTAGATTATAAGTTCGGAGAAGTGGCACATGGAAAGAAACATCTGCGGCAGGTGGCAGATTATGTGGAACGCTTAAAAGATACGGGCCGCTTTCGTAGTGTTCGGGGTTATCTTTGGTATGTCAAGGCCGGAGAGGTTATTTTGGTGTCACAATGATGTTTTTTTTGCAAAAAAGATATTAAAAAGGTAAATTTGCAGTTCAAACCAACACTTACATAAACTTTGGACACAGATCCTTTACCGGCAACGCCGTTGCTCAATCTACTGATACTGCTTGCGGAGAAAGTGGCTCCGGCTATATCCTTTCATGCTCCGCAAAATATAGATTGGTTTTCTTGGTCTATACTTATTGTTATTGTGGTGTGCTGTCTGCTGATGTCGGCTTTCGTTTCCGGCAGCGAGATTGCATTCTTCGGTCTTTCGCCGCAGGAGGTGGATGATCTTGAGGAGTCAGATAATTTTAAGGATAAGAAAGCACTGAATCTGCTCAATAACAGCGAACGTCTTCTTGCAACGATTCTGATCTCGAACAATCTTGTTAATATAACTATGGTTGTCCTTCTGACGTTTGCAATAGGAGAAACGGTTCAATTCAACAACAGTCTGCTTGATTTCCTCGTCCAGACGGTATTCATGACTTTTCTTCTTCTCCTTTTCGGTGAGATTTTTCCGAAGCTCGTGGCTCGTGGACGTACACTATGGTGGGTAAGAATGGCCGTGAATCCTCTATCTGTAATATATAGATTGGAAAAGCCGTTGTCAAAGCTGATGGTGAAATCTACCGGACTGGTTAATAAGATAGTAACCAAGAAAGAAGAAAATATTTCAACAGATGAGCTTGAGGCGGCTCTTGAGATATCGGATGTCTCCGACCAGAAGGAGAAAGAGATGCTTGAAGGCATTCTGGCTTTTGGAGAGAAAGAGGCGCGCGAAATAATGATTTCAAGGGTAGATGTAACCTCCATAGAATATCATGACAGTTGGGAGGAGGCGATAAAAGTTATACTCGATTCGGGATACTCCCGAATTCCTGTATATGATACATCTCAAGATAGTATCCGTGGAATTCTCTACAGTAAGGATTTGCTTCCATATATAGGAAAGGACAATAAGGATTTTCGTTGGCAGAATCTTATAAGGGAGGCTTATTTCGTGCCGGAGTCGAGAATGATTGATGATCTGCTTGAGGATTTTCGTCGCCGTAAGATTCATATAGCTATTGTAATTGATGAATATGGGGGGACGCAGGGAATCGTAACGCTTGAAGATATCATAGAGCAGATTGTCGGCGATATCGATGATGAATATGATGAGGTCGAATCAATGTATAAAAAGACCGGAGAGAATTCCTGGGTGTTTGATGCAAAGATTCCTATTGATGATTTTTGTAGGGTTATAGGGGTCGAGGAAGAAGAATTGGGAGATGTCGGTGATGCGGAGACTCTTGCCGGCCTCGTGCTTGAATTAAAGGGCGATTTCCCGAATCTTCGCGAGACCATCTCCCGCGACGGTTTAAACTTCCATGTTCTTGCCATGGAGAAACATCGTATCGTTAAGGTTAAGGTTACGCTTGAACACCCTGATACTTTGGACTCCGATCAATAAGATAATCCGATTTCTAAGATTATATTATAACAAGGAATAGAAACATGGAAACAGAATTCATCTACTGGCGTCACCCGACTCTTCCCGGAATAAAGGTGGAGGAGGTCTGCGGCGGAGAAGATAAGCAGGGGCGTGTCTGGTTGGAGATGGCGCGTCAGGTCTATTGCGAAAATGGAAGGGAAGGATATCGCGATATCGGTCATTTCCATAATGGTGCGCCATTTCTTTTCGGAGAACAGGGGCGTATATCAATCACCCATACCGACGGACTTTTGGCTGTCGCAACTCTCCCTCCGACTCCCGAAGTTGAGCTTGGCGTTTTTTCGGAACGTGCTGCAATGGGAATCGATGCCGAGCGTTGTGACAGGGATCAGGTGTTGAAAGTGCGCGAAAAATTCCTCAGTTATGAGGAGATGAAGGTGGTGCCGACTGACGATGTGCTTGAAAATATTATCGCATGGACGTGTAAGGAAGCTCTCTATAAAGCTGCCATGACCGAGGGGCTCGACCTTAAGGAGAATATCCGGATCGTTAAGTTTCCTCATCTTGCCCCTGCAACAACAGTCTATGATAAAAAAGAATTTCCGGAGGTAATATATGGAGAAGCATTGCTTCGCATACCTGTGGCAGAAGGAATCAAAGAAGTCGATATGAGGCTTTACAGCTACGAGACCGAAGGCTGCGTCGTAACGCTTGCCTTCAGTCCCCGCTGTGCGAAATTCGGCAAATCAGAGTAGAAGTCGACGTAATTGTAATAGGATGATTGTCAGCCCAAGGAGATAGATGGCAATTATACCGGCCGATTCGCTTTTTAAGGAGTGTCGGAAAAAGTCAATCATTTTTGTATGGCAAGTTATTCCTTTTGTTTCCATTTCTTACGCTTCTGTTTTAATTTCCAAGGTGAGATAATTCTCATGATGCAAAGGTAA
>CAZOPN010000072.1:0-13321 GCA_964581685.1 uncultured Sangeribacter sp.
AAGTTTAGCGGCGAGGTCGGAATCCTCCAACAGTTTTTCAAGAGAACCGACAAGATCCTCCTCACGGTTGTCCGACATACGTGCCATTACAGCGTCAGCAAATGTTGGGGCTGCAAACTGTGCATACTGAAATATCTGCTGGAAACCTGAACGGTCGCGTTTGCTCACCTCATTGGCGAACGCGCAATATTCCTCACGGTGTATGTCAAGTCACTCCTTGACAAGTTTCTTAAACTTCTCATGCTTTATAGTATGGGGTTGTATCTTCATCAAAAATCATTGTAAAATCGCCGGCCTCCATTAATCCTCGATTTACAAAACCATTTGAACGTCCGAATGGTTCATTCACCGGGCTTTATTAGATGGTTTTATAATCGACCGATTTATCTTTTCAACTATTTTATTTATTAACGCTCTATGTAAATCAGTCAAATACTATTGTGATAACGACTTTAGAAGACGTAGTGCAGAGTTCCCAGCAATCTCCATTTTCTCTCTTTTTTTAGAAATATCGTCCTCCTTATTTACAGATTCTATTTTTTCTATTACATCTTGCTTATAGACCTCATAAGTTTCTGGAAACAGATCCTTATTTTTTTCAAGTAAAGACAACGTACTATAAAGAAGTCCTTCACTTTCTCCTGGTTCATAGTAACTAATATAGGTTGGAGCACTTTTAAGGAGATTTGTTGCTTCTTGTTTGACAATCAACTTACGATTCTCTATTTGAAGTTGTTCATTTACAGATTGTTTATATAAGTAGAAAAGGATTCCTGAAGAACCGCTGGTTATTAGCAAAAAAGAATACATAACTATATTTACCCAAGTCTTCTTGAACCATTTTGATTTGATTGATAAGATAAGGGAAATAACTGAGGCTAAAGAACCTACTAAACTTAATGTGTCTATCACACCCATTTTTATTTATAGATTTTATTATATCTGATACAATATTTGTTTGTGTTATATCGAAATAAAGTATCTTGTCAAATCTTCGTCATTGCATTTTTATTCACGAAAGATGAATCTATATAGATTTTTTAAATAGGCAATATCTTTATTTCTGATCAGAAAGAAAGGTAATCGTAGAAATACTGGACTAGATATTCATTTAGAAAATTCTTTAGAATCGTTGTCTCTTTAAGGGTTTCTTCCTTATTCCAAAATTCAGATTTGAGTTTTTTATCAACGATTCTGAAATTACATTTATAAAAGGTTGTGACATACTTTTTAATACCACGTCGTATCTTTACGGGTGGATGGCATTCTTTCTTATCCGCAAAAGCCTTGATAAGAAAGTCAAAATAAACATCATTAAACCCGCTTGTGTTGAAATATAGATAATAACTATCGCAAGCGATCGCTCCAGATTTGTCATTGGGACGGTCTTTATAAACCGTGCCGACCTCTAATTTTAGAGAGTTGATAATTTTACGACCTATTACAATGAAAGGATCCTCGTTTATATCATAGAATTGAGCTATGGAAGTCATATAAATATCTTAAATAATCTATTCCCCAACTCTCAACGCTCTTAAGATAAGAATCGTGAGGTGATATCTATGGGTAAAAAAGGAAACCGTTTATCTGATTTTTATGGATGTATAGTCGGTGTTACCTGAAGTTCTTCATATACGTCAAAACCCATTCATGATAATCCTCCCGATGATTATGTCTCAATTCATCAAACAATCTCCTATCATAAAATGGGCAACTAGGGAACAGGCAATCCTCCTTACAAAGTAGCTGAGTGTATGAAGTATCGCCCCAGATATAAGGTGGTGTAAGATGTCCTTGTGCTTTGGTTGTCATCATTCTGGCAGGATATTCTGTGCATTGCTCGTATGCTTTATAAGAGATATCCATGATATCTCTTGTAATTTTTACACCAGCAGGTCGGGCAGGATTGACATTCTCATTATTAATCTCTGTAGATTGTTCTACTTGTCTCATAGATTTTTCTTTTTCAGAGATCTCCATCAGTTCTTTAAATTCTGATTCTGTACAAAATAAGTAGTCATCTTGGTCTTCGAATTCAATGACTACCCCTTTCATGGTTAAAATACCAACCATGGTTGCGTGACACGTACCGATGCCTTGAGAACAGACAACATTTTCAGAGTCATCATGTCTTTTATCAGCACAATGAAACTCTGTAAACTCAGAGGAAACTCCATTGGTATGTGGGATTACTCTTCCATGGGTGTAACAAAAATCAGGAAGATCCCAATATTTGCGGATTATACTCATATCTATGTATTAAAAAATGTTAAAGAATTCAAATTCGATTTATTCAGGTCGGTTTAAGACGATTTATTTCGATTGAAATAGGTCAAACTGCGAGGTTGGTTGACACTGCGTTGACACGGGATGAAAGTAAAAATTGCAAGTGATTGAGAATTAATCACTTGCAATTTCATAGGGTGCCCAGAACAGGACTCGAACCTGCACGCCTCGCAGCACTCGCACCTGAAACGAGCGCGTCTACCATTCCGCCACCTGGGCTTGGGGCATTTCTTCAAAATGTCTGTTTGCTGACGCTTTTCGCGCTTGCGTTTGCAAAGATAATGCTTTTTTGTGACTTTTCCTATCGGTTGATGTTTTTTTTTAATTTTTTTGTCGGAATCACGTAATTAAGAGACTATATAAATATCCCAAACCGGGAGAATATAACTCTTAGATACCCAAAACAAGTTAGCCCAAACCGGGAGAAAATAACTCTTAGTATCCAAAACAAGTTATCCCAAACCGGGGTAGCACAGCTCTTAGATATCCAAAATAAGATATCCAAAGGCGGCAGGATATGACTCTTTTGTACTCTCTACATTCGTACTAATACCAATTTTAAAAGTTACCCCATATCAACGCATGCTGAAAGGTTGCATTAATATGGGGTAAAGGTCGGTTGGCTAATCCTGATTTACCTCTATGTGGTATAGGTTATTACGGATTATGTTTCAGTGCCGGGGGCAAGTTTATTTGTAAAGAAACTTGGAAACTTCGCTGCCACGGCGACAGATCACAAGCTCGCCGGGAGCGGGCTGTTCGAGTACGATTCCCTGAAGGTTATAGTAGACGGGTTCGCAGTCGGCAGATTCCGTCATTGTTATTTCTTCAATTGCGTTGGCAATTTTTTCGTTCCATTCGCCATCCTTAACAGTGAAAGTAGGTTCTGAAACGGTTTCGTCTACATGGTAAGTGGCATTGCCGTCTGAGCCGTAAGCCTGATATACACGTGCGTAGTCTACAAGGAAGCGGTTGGGATAAGGAGGATTGTAGGGATCGCCGCCATTCTGACCGCCGATTGCGAGGTTAAGCCAAAGCATCTGACGTACGTCGCGGAAGGGATTGTCGCCATTGCCGTGATCGAACGAGTCTGAAGGAACTGTATTCTGCGTGGAGTCAAGGTCGATGTTATTTACCAGCAGATCGTCACACCAAAGTTCGATATGGTCATAATCCCAGTACATACGCCATGTATGGTATTCGTCGCCCCAACCTTCTCCGAGGTCGGCATCGCGGATAATAGCGGAATTCCAGCGGGCGCCCCAGCGGCCACCGTTGCCAACGCATACATTGCCGTGGATTGCTCCTCCATAATATTCAAGAATATCGATCTCGCCGCCGTAGGGCCATTCGTGAGATTTTCCGGTAGACCAGATAGCAGGCCAGCAGCCGACCATCTGAGGCACTTTGGCGCGCACTTCATATATTCCGTAAAGCCACGTGTAACCGTCGTTCCATCCCCCCTTTGTAGTCATTGAGCCGGAGGTCCAATGGAGATAGGGACCGATATTTGATGGCCATGAATTGTTGTTTTTTACGTATTTGGGATTTTTAATCTTTTCCGCGCTCACATCGCGGGCCTCGATTACGAGCACACCGTCCTGCTGATAGCAGTTGCGGCTGCCGTGATAATACTGATGCTCCTCATTGCGCATGAATCCGGTCTCGAAGTTCCAGACAACGCCGTTGGGTTTGCCCTCTTTGCTGAATTCTTCGGCAAAAACCAGCTTATAGCCCGGATATACGTCAGCGCGAGGATCGCCCTCTGCTAAATCCTTTCCGGGGTATTTATCTTCAGGAGCTTCGGCTGTCTCTTCATATAAGGCACACTCCTCGATTGCCCAGAGGTGGCGTTCCTCGTTTTTACCATCCTTGTCGGTGTAGACTTTAGGATCGGAGTTATAATCGTCAGTTCCGAGATAGCATTTGGTTTTCGACTTCTTGTCGGCCATTCCTATATTTTTAAGAAGGAACATGCCCTCGGTCTCGGCCGGAACAAGCTCGAAGCGTGCCAGATCGTTATTGGGACGCGAGATAATTGTAGAGTTCCAGTTGAGGTCAGAACCGTAATAATTATGATGGCGTACGCGCTTGATGTTATAGACGTGTTCCGAGCCCTCCACGGGGATGAATTCCACTACCTGGCTGTTATCGCCGGCATCGGCAGTGACGCGGGCGTTGAACGTTCCGTCAGTGAGATAGAGTCCGCTTGCATGTTTGATCTTATAATACTTTCCGGCTTCCGGATAAGTTGGTTCGGCTGCGAATACACCGAAACATAGCGCTGAAGCGCAAAGGGTAAGTATAAATCTTTTCATGATATGGTTGTTATGTTGTTATCGAAGCGTTTTTACAAAATTATCAAAAAAATTCCGTCAGACAACAATTGGATTGGATAAAAAATAAATTATTTGTAATTTTGCGCTTCTAAATCACATCAATCTACAGGAATAATTATGGGAGGATTTTTCGGAGTCGCCTCAAAGAAAGAGTGTCGTTACGATCTTTTTTACGGCACTGACTACAATTCACATCTTGGCACACGTCGTGGCGGTATGGCCACATACGATCATGAAGCGGAGCGGTTCAGCCGTTCGATCCATACGCTCGAAAGCACCTATTTCCGTACTAAATTCGAGAAGGAGCTCTCCCGTTTCGTGGGGAATACAGGCATAGGAATCATCAGCGATACCGATCCTCAGCCTATTGTTATCAATTCACACCTCGGTAAATATGCCATCGTAACTGTGGCACGTATCTGCAATCTTGATGAACTTGAGAAAGAATTGCTTGCCGAGGGACGTCATTTCGCCGAGCTGAGTTCGGGCAATACCAATCAGACAGAGCTCGTGGCGATGCTCATCAACCGCGGCAAGACATTTGAAGAGGGGATAGAGCACGTCTACAACAGGATAAAAGGCTCCTGTTCCATGCTTATTCTTGCCGGCGACCGTATCATAGCAGCCCGCGACCGTCTGGGACGCACCCCGATTGCTATCGGTCGTAAGGAAGGGGCTTATGCCCTTAGTTCGGAATCCACCGCTTTCCCCAATCTCGGTTACGAGCCCTTGCGCGATCTCGGTCCGGGGGAGATAATCAGTGTCACGGCCGACGGAATCGAACAGCTTCGGGCTCCCGGCAAAGAGATGCAGATATGCTCGTTCCTGTGGGTTTATTACGGCTTCCCCACATCTTCTTATGAAGGCCGCAATGTGGAGGTGGTAAGATTTGAGTCGGGTCGGGCAATGGGTCAGACCGATGAATGCGAAGTAGACTGTGCCTGCGGCATTCCTGATTCGGGAGTCGGAATGGCACTCGGATATGCTGAAGGAAAGGGAGTGCCTTACAAACGGGCTATTTCCAAATATACTCCTACCTGGCCGCGTAGTTTCACGCCGAGCGACCAGTCGATGCGCGATCTTGTGGCTAAGATGAAGCTTGTGCCCAACCGTGCGGTACTTGAGGGGAAACGTGTCCTTTTCTGCGATGATTCGATAGTCCGCGGCACACAGCTCAACGATAACGTCCATACGCTCTATGAATGCGGTGCCAAAGAGGTACACATGCGTATTGCGTGTCCGCCGCTAATCTATGGTTGCCGTTACGTCGGCTTTACCTCCTCAAAATCGGATATGGAACTCATCACACGGCGTATCATCGCCGAATTCGAAGGAGATCCCGACAAGAATCTTGAAGCCTACGCCACAACTGATTCTCCCGAATACAAAAAGATGGTTGAAGAGATTCGCCGCCGATTCAATCTGACCTCCCTTAAATTCAGCACCATCGAGAATCTGGTCAAGGCAATCGGACTCCCCAAGTGTAAGATCTGTACCCATTGTTTCGATGGTACGAGCCATTTTTAAGCATAACGTAGTGCCGCGGATAATTTAACGGATAAAATTCCGTTATCTATACAAGGCGCGTTTTTGCCTGAAATTGAATCAGAAATCATGAACATAGCTATAGTAGGAACTGGATATGTCGGTCTCGTCACCGGCACATGTTTCGCGGAAATGGGAGTCAATGTCACATGTATCGACATTGATGAGAAGAAAATCGAAGGGCTCAGAAAGGGGATTGTGCCCATTTATGAGCCGGGGCTCGAAGATCTTGTGCGGGCAAACGCCGAGGCCGGGCGCCTTCATTTCACTACCGATCTGCGGGAGGTGCTCGATGATGTTGAGGTCGTTTTCTCCGCTGTCGGCACTCCTCCGGATGAGGATGGATCGGCCGATCTGAGCTATGTGCTTGATGTGGCCCGGACTTTCGGTTCCAATATCAACCGGTATACGCTTCTTGTAACAAAATCGACTGTACCCGTCGGCACGGCTGCCCTTGTAAAAGATGCCGTGCAAAGAGAGCTTGACCGTCGTGGCGTCGATATACCCTTTGAGATTGCAAGCAATCCGGAATTTCTTAAGGAAGGAGCGGCAATCAAAGATTTCATGACTCCCGACCGCGTTGTTGTCGGAACGGAGAGCGATCGTGCCCGTCATATCATGGCGCGTCTCTACAAGCCTTTCATGCTCAGCGGAGAACGCATGATATATACGGATATTCCCTCGGCTGAAATGATTAAATATGCCGCCAATTCGATGCTTGCCACTCGCATATCGTTCATGAACGATATTGCCAATCTATGTGAAATAGTCGGCGCAGATGTAAATATGGTCCGCAAGGGAATTGGAGCTGATTCCCGCATAGGCAAGAAATTCCTTTATGCCGGTTGCGGATACGGGGGCTCATGTTTCCCAAAAGATGTGAAGGCCCTCATCAAGACAGCTGCCGGTAAGGGCTACCGTATGCGTGTTCTGGAAGCAGTAGAGGCTGTAAATGAAGACCAGAAATCGATACTGTTCCGCAAGCTTACAGATCATTTTGGCAAAGATCTGCATGGCAAGAAGATTGCTGTGTGGGGGCTTGCCTTCAAACCGGGTACGGACGACATGCGCGAAGCTCCATCGCTTGTCCTTATTGACAAACTCGTTGAAGCAGGTGCCGAGGTGAGTGTATACGATCCTGTGGCAATGGATGAATGTCGGCGCCGTCTTGGCGACAAAGTGAGCTATGCTTCCGACATGTATGACGCCACTGTGGGTGCCGATGCCCTTATGCTTGTGACGGAATGGAATCAGTTCCGTATGCCTTCGCTCCCCGTGCTGGAGCGCTCCATGCGCGGACATGTTATTATTGACGGGCGCAACATCTACGACGCCGATTATCTGAGCGAAAACGGCTTCACATATTATAAGATCGGCTGATAAGAAAATTTCATATTTAAGATTTTGAGACACTATATCATATTACTTCTTGCTGCCTTGCTGCAGTTTACGGTTTCAGTCTCCGCACAGACACCGGCCGAAGCTCCCGGTGCCGGGGGGGCGGTCTGGACGTTGCATCCTTCGTTCGATAACGCCCCGATAAGGGTGGCGGATACTCCTGATGCTACTTATTATTTTGTCTATCAATGGCGTTATCGTGATGCGCTCCGAGATAAATATTCCCCGGTGGCCACAGCTGTTTTCGTCGGCGATAAGAAATCTTCTCCGGCTACGATTGTTCCTCTTGGGCGAAAAGCAGAGCTTCACAGTTCTCTCCCCATTTTCTGCGATTACAATCCGGAGGGAGGGTATCTTCTGATCGGGTATGAAGATGGATATATCAACATAGTGGAAAATGATTATCAGGTCCGAGAAATCAATGCGCTTCCGGCTCATCGTCTTCCCGGTTCCGCTACCCTCGACGGAGTCTTTTTCTATGGCAAAGATGCAGTGATAACTACGCCGATAGGATTCACCATTATAGATGGCGAAACGTTTGGCTCGCAATATATCCGTGCTGATATCGGTATTGATAAGTTATGTCGTGCCGGCGAATTTTATGTTGCCCTCTCAGGTGCGAACCTATATAAAGCTCATGGCGTTGAGCCGGGTAAGGGTCGGATATCGTTTACGAAAATCAGCCTCACTGACGATGCGTCACGCCCGATACTTTCAGGCGGTGAGCTTAGCAACGTCAAATCGCTCCTCTCGCTCAGCGACGGGCGGTTTGCCATTGTGGCCGGTAATCCCCGCGGGAATAGCTCGGTAGCGGTAGCCACGCCTTCCGGCGAAGCGGGCTATAAGCTCACGGTGCTTGCCGACGATGCCTTCACCCAATCGGCTGCCGGCACATTTATTCTTGATGATTTTGAATCGAATGCCATCCCGGTAAGAGATGGATATCTTCTTTCGACACCTCAGAAAGTATATCTGCTGCGTCGGGATCAGGCAGAAACCTCGCCGATGGCGTATAAAAAGAGAGATGAAACCGCCTCGGCAATAGGCTCATGGGATTTCTCGGATTTTTACGTCTACCGCGATCGCGGAAAGTTTGTGAAACGCAATGCTTCGGGAGAAGGAGACGCAGCCCAATGGCGTGATCTCGGTGAGGCTGTGCGTCCTGATGCTCCTGCTCCTTTCAATAATCCTTACATGACATGGTCTTCCGGTTATGGAATGCTTGTAGCCAATCATAGCATGGATCATGATGCTACGATTTACAACATCACCGAACCTCTCCTGCTTTCGGCTTTCAGCGAGGGAAAGTGGAAAGATTTTTCGCCCGTTTATGAGAATCCGGCCTTCACAGCCGACAACAGCGAGCTTAAAAGCCGTTTCCTTGCTGCTTCCGGAAGTTATCCCGTAGCCGATCCCCGAGGCGTTACTCCCGATCCGCTATATCCTGATAATGTTTTCATGGGATCGGTATGGGACGGTATCGCGGCAATGAACCTGAAGACAAAGAATGCCATAATCCTGGCTACCGACAACAACGGCAAAAAGAACCTTCCCGGATTCAAAACTTTATGGCCAACGCAACATTGGGGCACGCTATGCTCATTCTCCAATATTGATTATGACAATAATGGAGTGCTTTGGGCAGCCTATTTTAATTATGACGGCATAGGCAGTGAAACCGGAGCCACGAAGCCGCAGGTAGTGTTCTGGACCCCCGAGGCTCGCCGTGCCACTATGGAAACAGGCTCACCCGCCGCTGATGCAAAGTGGGGTGTGATCAATATTCCATATAATGAATTGTGCGGAAATATGATTCAGAAGCTGATTGCCTTGCGACATCCCTCAAGCCGCAATCTTGTGATATACGTGACACGCGGCGGACATGGCACACTTTTTATTATAGACCATAAGGGAACGCTCGATAATCCTGCCGATGATGAAATAAAAGCGGTTACCAAAATCGATGACGGAATCGGCGGCCTGTGGCATGCCGGCTTCACGTATGATATAGTTGAGCATCCTTTGACGGGGGAGGTTATATTCTCAACCGAACTCCAGCAATTTGTTATAGATCCGCATGAAACGGTTACCGGCGGGGTTATGCCGGGAAAACGTCTCAGTTATGGAGCCGAAGGGGAGGCCCCCGACTATTTCCTGAATATGTGTAAAGTCAAGTCGATGGTTTATGATGAATACGGGCGCCTTTGGCTTGGAACAGAGCGTCAGGGGGTCTATTGCCTTTCTCCCGACCGTCGGGAGGTAATATATCATTTCCAGGCTTCCGACAGTCCGCTCCCTTCCGATGTAGTTTTGGGACTTGGCTGGGATCGCGGTTCCGGTTCTCTATTTGTTTCGACAGAACGCGGACTTGCCCAAGTAAAACCCGATCTAAAGGGACTCACCCGAACATCTTCCTCCCTGAGGCTTATCCCATCAAATGTCCTCCCCGGCTTCAATGGAGAAGTCGTTATTTCGGGAGTGACTGAAGGAGAAAAGCTTTCCGTAACTCGTGTTGATGGAACTCCGGTAAGGGAACTTATTGCAGGTCCGGATGCAGCCCTCTGGGATTTATGCGACAGTAATGGCACTCCGGTGGCATCCGGTGTCTACAAGATTAGTTCAGGACGTATCTCAACCGAAATCAATGTCGTCAGATGATTTTAAGCAAAACTTGACATTAAATAAAATAGGTCGAAAAAGGACAAAATTGTCATATTTCGGCCTATTTTATTTGCGATACTCCTGCTTTTAGAGTAAATTTGCAGTTGAGTCATGGATTTCAAAGAGATTTTTCAACCCGAATTTTATGATATGGTAGTCGGAACGATGTTTGTTCTGGCTGTTATTGTGTTTATTGTGCTTCACCGCGTCACGGCCGGCTACGGCATGATGTACGACCGTCGCTGGGGTCCGGTGGTTGGTAATCGTCTTGGCTGGGTGCTGATGGAATCTCCTGTCTTCATAGCGATGCTTTTGCTCTGGCTTCTCAGCCCTCGCCGGGGAGAGCCGGCTTTGATAGTGATGGCCTCGCTTTTTGAACTGCATTATTTTCAACGGTCGTTTATCTTTCCGCTTCTCATAAAAGGAAAGGGGAAGATGCCGCTCACGATCATTGCCATGGGCATTACCTTCAATCTGGTGAATGCCTATATGATCGGAGGTTGGTTCTTCTGGGTTTCGCCGACCGATACCTATCCTGCCGGCTGGCTTGCGAGTCCTCTCTTTATAATAGGGACTATAATTTTTTTCTGTGGAATGGTTATAAACCTGCATTCCGACTATATTATCCGACATCTGCGAAAGCCGGGCGATAACGCACATCATATCCCTTATGGAGGAATGTATCGTTACGTTACCTCGGCGAATTATTTCGGCGAATTTACGGAATGGGTGGGATTCGCCATATTAAGCTGGTCGCTTGGGGGCCTTGCCTTCGCGGTCTGGACCTTTGCTAATCTTGCGCCGAGAGCCAGATCGGTCCATCGGCGTTATCTCAGAGAATTCGGTGATAAATATTCCGTTCTTAAACGCAGATATATCCTTCCGTTTATTTATTGATTATCAAAAAAGGAAATATGAAGCTATTCACTCCGGCAAAAATAGGACCTGTAGAACTGCGCAACCGCACAATCCGTTCAGCCGCCTTTGAGGGAATGGGTAAAAATAACGGTCCGACAGAACAACTTCGAGACTATCATCTTTCTGTGGCCCGCGGAGGAGTCGGAATGACCACACTTGCATACGCCGGTATCTGCCGGTCGGCCCTCTCGTTCGATACTCAGCTATGGCTCCGGCCGGAAATAGTGACGCCCTTGCGCGAGATCACCGATGGTATCCACTCCTATGGTGCCAAGGCCTCTATTCAGATAGGCCATTGCGGAAACATGACACACCGGTCTACAGCCGGAGGAACCCCTGTCGGAGCCTCAGGAGGATTTAATCTATATTCACCCACGTGGTCGCGTGCGTTGCGTCGCGACGAACTTCCGCAGCTCGCCCGAGCTTTCGGCGATGCGGTGCGTACTGCGCGCGATGCCGGCTTCGACTGTGTTGAGGTACACGCCGGCCACGGCTATCTTATCTCGCAATTCCTTTCTCCTTTCACCAACCATAGGCGCGATGAATATGGGGGAAGTCTTGAAAACCGGATGCGTTTCATGAAAATGTGTCTTGAAGAAGCAATGAAAGCTGCAGGGAGCGATATGGGTGTAATAGTGAAAACCAATATGCGCGATGGCTTTAAGGGCGGCCTTGAGATTGAAGATTGTCTCACGGTTGCCCGCGAGATAGAAAAGGCCGGTGTTCACGGAATCGTTCTTTCCGGAGGGTTCGTGAGCAAAGCTCCCATGTATGTCATGCGCGGCGAGATGCCGATTTATTCGATGACTCATTATATGAAGCAGCTATGGCTTAAATATGGAGTTAGGATGGTCGGAAAGATGATGATTCCATCCGTGCCGTTCAAGGAACTCTATTTTCTTGAGGATGCCAGGCTTTTCAGAGAGGAACTGAAGTTGCCTTTGATTTATGTTGGAGGGGTCGTAAGCCGGAAAGGTGCGGATCGTGTGCTTGATGAAGAAGGATTTGACTTCATTCAGATGGGACGGGCGCTTCTTAATGATCCGGAATTTGTGAATAGAATGCAGTCGGGGGAAACCGATCGTTGCGGCTGTGACCATGTGAACTATTGCATTGCCAGAATGTATTCGCGAGAAATGGCATGCCATAAACATTGTAGCGATCTGCCTCCGAGAATCCGTAAAGAGATTGAAGATATAAAGCGCAGAAATGGCACTATCTAAAGATCTTACAGGGCGTTTCGCCGTTGTCACGGGTGCAGACGGAGGCATAGGATATTGTTTCTGTGCCGTGCTGGCCGCCCGCGGATGCGGGTTGCTGATGGTTAGTAACAGGGATGTCCCTCTTGCCGAGGCTGCCGCCAGGCTCGGTAAAAACTATTCGGTCGAGATCCTCACCTTGTGTGTGGATCTTACTCATCCGGAGGCCCCTGCGGCAGTGCTTGCAGCAGCTTCCTCTTTAAGCCGTTTTCCCGATTATCTTATCAATAACGCCGGTATTTTTTCATTCCGCCCTGTCACGGAAACCGATCCCGTAGTAATAGGGAGATTCCTTTCGCTCCATGTAGAAGCTGTTACCGAACTCACACGTCTGTTTGCTTCAAGATTTAAGGAGAGGGGAAGCGGTAGAATTCTGAACATGTCGTCAATGTCGTGCTGGATGCCCATGCCGGGAATTGCCCTCTATTCAGCAACGAAAGCATATATCCGTGTATTGAGCCGTGCGATGTATTATGAATTGAAAGACAGCGGGGTTACGGTTACAGCCGCATGTCCCGGAGGAATAGCTACCGATCTTTTCGGATTGCCAGAGAATCTGAAACGTCTCGCTGTCGCTATCGGAGCACTCGACACTCCCGAGCGATTCGCCGCTAAAGCTGTCAAGAGAATGCTCAGAGGAAAGAAGCAATATATCAACGGCTTGCTTAACCGGTTGGCAATCTTTTTTATAGGAATAACGCCTACTTGGATTCGGTTGCTCATAAAACGCCGTATGCTCGATAAAGGAATAGTGAGATAAAGGCCTTGTTCCCGACCGAAGATAGAACGGAAAGCTATAAAAGCGATTGTTGCGGGTCTGCAACGGGTCTAAGAGCCCATCTCATAAAAATTTGAGTGCTCCTGGGGCGGATTTGGGCGAGTGATTTTATCAAGTTGAGGAAGGAATGATGCGGG
>CAZOPN010000073.1:0-13007 GCA_964581685.1 uncultured Sangeribacter sp.
GAATTTTGTTTAATTTTGCAGAGAAAAATAAAAATATGGCAGAAACGGTAACAAAGGTTGAAAACGACAGGCTTCTTGAGCTTGGAACGGCCCCGATCGGCAAGACGCTTCTGAAATACAGTCTTCCGGCCGTTGTGGGTACGGTTGTCAGTGCTGTCTATAATATCATAGACTCTATTGTGATAGGCCATGCCATCGATGATCCCAATGTGGTGAGCGGGATTGCCGTGACATTCCCGGTTATGAACCTAACTACGGCTCTCGGAATGCTTATCGGAGCCGGTGCAGCTACAAGGGTTAGTATCGTGATGGGTCAGAAAGACAAGCATAGTGCCGAACTTATTCTTGGAAACTGTGTGCAGCTCACGCTTATCATCGGATGTCTTTATGTAGGCTTGTTCGCCGCCTTCCTTGATCCCATACTCCGTTTGTTCGGCGCCTCTCCGAATTCTTTGCCCTACGCACGTGAATTCCTGTTATGGGTTCTTCCGGGGCTTGTGCTGATGAATCTGACGTTTTCATATAATAATGTGATGCGTGCCACAGGTTATCCCGGCAAAGCCATGTATACGAATATGATAGGAGCGGGCATGAATGTGATCCTGGCTCCACTCTTCCTATTTGGTTTCAAGTGGGGTATACGCGGGGCGGCGATTGCCACGGATATCTCCATGCTTGTTACGGCATTTTTTGTGATGGGGCATTTTTTTCAGAAAAAGAATACTCTTCACTTTGTAAAAGGTACATTCCGCTTTAATTGGCCGATAATCAAGGGTGTTTTATATATCGGTATGGCTCCCTTCCTGATAAATGTATGTGGCTCGGCTATCAATGCGATTGTTAATAATACCCTCCTCAGTTATGGTGGCGACAATGCTATAGCCGCAGTTGTGGTGTTCAATCGTTTCGTAACTATTTTCGTTTTTGTGGTAATAGGTATATGTCAGGGAATGCAACCGATTCTGGGATATAATTATGGTTCGGGGCGTTATAGCCGGCTTTTCAAGACTCTAAGACTGGCCATAGTTTGTTCCGTGATTATCACTACCCTCGGGAGTATTATCGGGGCTGTGTGTCCGCGATATATAGCCATGATGTTCATGCAGGACGCGGCTCAGATCGAGTGTGCCGTAAACTGTCTCCGTATCACAACCATAACCTTCTGGATTGTTGGTTTCCAGATTGTCGGCACCAATTTCTTTCAGGCTCTCGGTATGGCTGGCAAGGCCATATTTCTATCTCTTACCCGTCAGGTGATATTCATGATTCCCTTGCTTTTCATTCTACCTCCCCACTTTGGACTCGACGGAGTGTGGGGCGCGTTCCCGGTGAGCGATATGGCGGCTTCGATTGTTACGGCCATCATGCTCTGGATGCAGGTTAGGGTAATAAAGAAGGAGATTCCTAAATCGGCCACGGAATCCACATCCGGCAAATGATCATTCTTTTCAGAAAAGACAAAAAAGATTAAGGCCCCTTTTATGAGACGGGGCCTAAGCCTTAGTATTGTATCATAACCACTTTTGTAAGGCCCCATTTTATGAGATGGGCCTAAACCTTGGTGACCTTGTCAGAATTTTTATTTTGACACAGCTCCAGCGTTATGCAAAGCTTCATAAACCGCTATTGTCTCTTTTGCATTTTTCTCCCAGGAAAAAGATGACAGATGATTATGAAGCTTGTTTTTCAATTGCTCGCGGATTTCGTTGTTTTCTAAACCGTTTTTAATCTGAACGGCCATATCTTCAATATCTAACGGATTGAAATACAGAGCAGCCTCTCCACATACCTCCGGCATTGAAGAAACATTGCTTACTGCCGAGATTGAACCATGAATTCCGGCTTCCATAGGAGGAAAACCGAATCCCTCATAGAATGATGGAAACACAAAAAGGGATGTGTTTTTATATAGCCAGTTGAGTAGTTCCTGAGAAACAAAATTTAAATAGAAAATATCAGGATCACTCTCAATTTCGGCAAGAGTTTTGCTATAATTATGCCCTTTTTTGCCAATAATTATCAGTTTGGTATCATCTGTAAGTCCGCCTTTTATCTTGCGGAATGCAGAGATCAGACGGTCATAGTTCTTTCGAGGCTCAAGATGGCCTACTGTAAGGATAAATCGTTTGTCCTTAATTTCGTCGATAAGCTTTTTATCTTCGTCACTTAAGTTAGAATCAGAGAAGTGATCGGGATTAATGGCCTCGTGGATAACGACAATCTTATCGGGATCTGTGTTATAAGCAGCCCGGATCTCATTCTTTGTGAATTGTGAAATGGAGATTATCTTATCGGCATTCCTTATGGAGCGTTTTACGGCATGTTTTAGGAAGTTATAACGTAGAAATGTGTATGTCTCAGGATATCTGAAGAAGCGCATATCGTGTACGGTAAGGAGCAGCTTTGCATTACGAGGCGTGTGTGAATGGAAAAACGGGGAATGAAAAATATCCCATTTTTCTTTTTTCTCCTCTTTTGCCCAGTAATATTTTTCAAAAGTACTTCTGTATATCACGTTTGCCAGCCCGCGTCCTTTAAAAGGAATAACCTTTATCTGAAAGCGGGTGTTGAGATTTTCTTTTGCGAAGTCGTGATAATCTTTCAATACATAGAGTATATATTCATTCTTCGTGTCGAGTTTTGAAAGATTCTCAACTAAATTCTGAATATATTCCTTTATGCCTCCGCCTCGAGGTTGGAAGAATGCACAGTTGATTGCTATTTTCATAGAAGTGGATTGTTGTGTGTCATCTGATAATTTCGAGGATTGCATCAGCAATGGTGCGGTCATTGCTAAGACGCGGCACTTTTCTTTGTCCTCCGAGTTTATGATTGCCTACACTATGAAGCCAACGGTCGAAAGTGCCTGTGGGCACGCTGATTATCCGTGGCGGATCGAGGAAGATTGTCCCTTTCCTTTTAGCATCGTAGTCAGAATTCAATTTTCGGAGTTCTTCATCAAGGATACGGGAGAACGTCTCCGGATCTGCAGGTGTTCCATGCCATTCAATAAGCCATTGATGGCATCCTTTGTGTCCTTTGTCGGCATATATTGGGGCTGCCGTATAATTGGCAACGTTCGTACCGGTAGCTTGTGCGGCTGCCGCCATAGCGCGTTCGGCGTTCTCTTCCATCAGCTCTTCGCCAAATGCATTAATAAAGCATTTGGTGCGACCTGCAATACGTATTTTAACGGGAGCTGTTGAATCGACATGGACCGTATCACCCGTGCGATATCTCCAGAGACCGTTGCTCGAAGATATCAGCATCTCATAGACTCTGTCTTTTTCAAGATCACGTATTGTTACAGGATCAGAATCCGGCGAATCAACGGGAATAAATTCATAGAATATATCATTGTCGATAATGAGCAGCATAGCATGGTCTTCAGGATCGTTCTGCGTAGCGAAAAATCCTTCGGATGCATTGTATGTCTCAACGAAATGCATTTTTGACGGATCGGTGATAGACGTATATTCCTCTCTGTATGGCTCAAAAGAGATCCCTCCGTGGAAGAAAACCTCAAGATTAGGCCATACGTCCGAGATTTTCGAAGCCCCGCAACTTTTCATCACTTCCTTGATTACAGTCAGAAACCAGGAGGGGACACCGGAAATATTAGTGATATTCTCCTTTCGTGAAGCGGCTACGAGAGCCGGAAGTTTTATACTCCAATCTGGAATAAGGGCCGTCTTCTTATCCGGGATTCTGAAAAGATTTGCAAGAGGATTTATTTTATTAATAAGTGTGGCACTAAGGTCTCCAACGTTCACTCCCGGGGTCGGAAGATTCAGCTCATTGGCAAAGGAGCCGCCAAGTACCATAGCTTTACCGGAAAAAATGCGGCTTCCGGGGTTGAACCTGAGATAATGGGCCACACAGTCCGAGGCACCGCGATAATGGGTTTTCCGCAGATTTCGGGGAGTGATTGGAATATATTTGGAACGGCCTCCTGAAGTGCCTGATGATTGGGCGAAATCACGACAGATACCGGGCCATAGCACATCTTTTTCTCCTCTGACCATCCGCATCACTTCTCCTCTAATTTCCTCATAGCCATGGGGCTCTATACGGGAAGTGAAGGCACTGACAGGGTCAGTGAGAGCGGACATTTCGGCAAAGCCGTGGCGACGTCCCGTCTCACATGAAGCTGCAGCAGATAGCAGACCGCGTAGCTGTGCGATCTGACGGTCATATCCGTCGGTTGCCCACGTATCCGTTCGTCGTGCTTCTCTTATAAAATATGGCCGGGCTAATCTTGTGAAATCCATTTTTTTATTATAATTTTTTTCAAGCCGACCCGGTCGGCATCTATATCAGCCTTTGTCAGCGTTTACAAAATTAATAACAACAATTGAAATCTTCAAGTTTTCTTAACATTTGCTTTGCCGGATGCGTTTCAGGATTTTTTTATAAATTTGTAACTTGAATCTTTAAATAATGAATTATCTTGTCACTATATGTGCCCGCGGAGGCTCCAAGGGAATTCCCGGGAAGAATATTAAGGAGGTAGGAGGCAAGCCTTTGATAGCGTATACTATTGAGGCTGCCCGACGTTTTGCTGAAGCTCATGGAGCTGAGATAGTCCTTTCTACGGATTCAGATCAGATCCGTGAGGTTGCGGAGCGGTATGGCATCTCCACCGGTTACCGGCGTCCGTCGTTTCTTGCCGATGACGTCTGCGGTAAGCCAGATGCTATAAAAGATGCGTTGCGTTATGCCGAAGAGAAAAGCGGCAGGATATTTGATTATATAATAGACCTTGATGTAACATCTCCTATCCGCACACAAGAGGATATAGAGGGTTGTCTCAACCTCATAGAAGAGAATCCGGATACACTGACTGTCTTTTCCGTCAATCCCTGTGCCCGCAATCCCTATTTCAATCAGGTTGAGGAATCGGCCGACGGTTTTTGTCACGTTGTGCTTGGAGGTAAATATACCACACGCCAAAGCGCACCCAAGGTCTACGATATGAATGCGTCCATATACGTTTATCGTCGCGAGGCTCTTGCTCCGGACCATCCGCGTGCAGTGACGCCGAGATCAAGAGCTTTTGTCATGGACCATTTATGTTTCGATCTTGACGAGCCTTCAGATTATGATTACCTTGCTTTTTTGATTGATACCGGAAGGATTGTTCTTTAAATCGGTTTATTCAGAAGGATGAAAGTCGTTATTTTCGGATTGGGATCTATTGCCCGTAAACATATTGCTGCTATACGTAGCCTTGACCCCGAGGCGGAAATTTTCGCATTGCGTTCGCGCCGGGATGCCCCCTCTGTCGCTGATGTCAAGAATTTATATGATCTTGATGAAGCAAGAAGAGTTTTCCCGGACTTCGTTATCATTTCGACTCCTACTTCCGAGCATTTTCATTCAGTGGAGCAGGCTCTCTCGCTCCGTTGCCCGCTCTTTATAGAGAAGCCGCTTTGTCATGATGAAGGGGTATTCGCCCTTGCGGAGATGGTGGAGAAGGCCGGTGTGCTTAATTATGTCGGTTGTAATCTCCGTTTCTTGCCGTGCCTTCAATTTGTGAGGGAAGCATTGAAGAGAAATTCTTTGAGAGTGAATGAGGTGAATGTATATTGCGGCTCATATCTTCCCGATTGGCGTCCGGGCACAGATTACCGGCGTATATATAGCTCGCGACCGGAAATGGGAGGTGGAGCGCACCTCGACCTGATTCATGAAATAGATTATGTCTATTGGCTTTTCGGAATGCCGGGGGAGGTGAGCAAGACGCTTCGTAGCCGGTCGTCGCTTGGAATTGAGGCAATCGATTATGCTAATTATTGTCTATGTTATAATGATTTTTGTGCATCAGTGATTCTAAACTATTTTCGCCGTGATTACCGACGGACTCTGGAGATTGTCGCTGATCAGGAGACGTGGCTTGTTGATCTGGCGGCTGACCGTATCACGTCCGGAGAGAGAATGATCTTTGAGTCTGATGAGAAAATCGGAGATACTTATAGGGCGCAAATGGCATATTTTATTGGACTTGTGAAATCGGGCAAGAAAGAAAGTTGCAATAGTGTCAGTGATGCTTGTAATACAATGAGAATTGCCCTTTGAAATTTAAGAAATTGAGTCTTGATAAGACAGGATTTAAGGTCATTAAGTAATTAAATGAATAGTACAAGAAGTGATGTGAGGCTCGGACTCGGGTCGCTCACCGGTGTTGTAGTGGGAATGATGGTTGGTTCGGGGCTCTATAATCTGCCTCAGAATATCGCTGTCAGTGCAGGGCCTTTGGCTGCCGGAGCTGCGTGGCTTGTCACAGCAGCAGGAATGCTCCTGCTTGTAGCCGTATTCCGCATTCTTTCGAGTCGTCGTCCGGATCTTGATGCCGGCACGTATCAATATGCTTCCGAGGGGTTTGGAAAATATGCGGGTTTCAATATCGCATGGGGCTACTGGCTTTGCACGGCTTTTGCAAATGTTGCCTACGCTGTAATGCTTAACGATTCTTTCGGAGCTTTTTTCCCCGATTTGCTCTCGCATGGCTGGCCCACTCTCCTGTTCGGCACGTCGCTTATATGGATAATGTTCCTGATCGGAGCGGGTGGCTTGAAGACGGCCCGTTTTCTCAATAATCTGCTTGTCGGAGTTAAAATGGCGGCTATAGGATTAGTGATTGTGCTTCTGGCAATAAATATTAAGATGGGTTTCTTTTCTCTTAATTTTCTTGCCTCGGGCCAAGGTGAATCTCTTTGGAGCGGCATAAAGGGGACAATGATGGTGACGTTATGGTGTTTCATTGGGATTGAGGGTGCTGTCATGCTTGCAGCGCGCGCACGTCGTCAGAGTGATGTCGGGAAGGCCGGAGTATTCGGATTTCTTATCGCCTGGTTGCTCTATGTCTCGGTTTCCATGCTTTGTTATGGAGTAAAGGAGAGAGCGGTGCTCGCCGGTCTGCCGGATCCGTCGGTGGCTTATCTTCTCCGGGATATATGTGGTGGCTGGGCCTATTGGTTTGTTATTATCTCTGTAATTGTCTCGCTTTTGGGAGGATGGTTGTCGTGGACGATTGTCTGTGCGCAAACGCCATACGAGGCGGCAGTGGTAGGAATTTTTCCACGGCGATTTCTTCGACTCAACCGATGCGGCATGCCGGCATTCGGGCTTTTTGTCTCCAGTGTGATAATGGAGACCTTTCTTTTGATCGTGCTTATGGCCGAAGATGTCTATATGACGGCGCTTGCTATTACGGGAATGATGGTGCTACCCGCTTATCTTTCATCCGGTCTTTTCCTTTTTAAGGCTACTATTCAGAGAAGTTCACTACGGCTTGACAATAAGACTGACAAATGGATGATCGGTCGATACCGCGTGATAAGTCTCCTCTGCTCGTTATTCTGCATCTGGATGATATATGCCGGAGGATTGGAGTTGTTTATGTTCACATCCGTATTTTATATTGCCGGAATCGGTTTCTATCTCAGGGCCCGCGCCGAGCGGATCGCAGCTGTAGGATCAGCCAAAAGATTCAAACGTTCGGATTATATTACTTTAGGGCTGATCGCGGCAGGCCTTTTGGGCACATTGTGGCATATAATCAAGACCGGATCAGAATTCACATCCTGATCCGGCCTTACTGACCTAAATCCTTTATTCTGTATTATTTCTTCAAAGGCTGTTTATGAAATTTCCATTGAATATGGAACATGAAATATCGTGGAACAACGCCGGTATACGTCTCTGTGCGAGCTTGCGCATTGACTGCGTAATTGATATTGCTCAGATTATGGAGAATATCGAATCCGTCGAGCATAAACAGGAGATTTCCTTTCATCATCTTGTATGTGACGCGCGCGTTCCAGACATAATTGGTTTTGTTGAGCGAAGGCTCTGAATATCCTCGGCGTGCGTAGATATTGAAATCGGTATTGATTTCAAAATTAGCCGGAAGTATGAAATTACCCGAAAGTGTATATCTCATGTTCCATGCGTTAAATGGGACGAAGCCTGATTGGTGGCTTGTAAATCTGTTCCATTTCACGTCTGCCTCTCCGGTAAGTCTGAAAGCGGAATGAGTGTAGCCGAGACTTATAATTTCATTGATGCCGTAAGTGTTAACGATGTTCTTTGTGGGCAAATAATCTTCAGTGCTAAGCATGTCGGCGCTTCTTCTGTAGTCAAATCTGGTGTGATTTCTTATATTCATACAGTTGAGGCGACCGAAATCTGTCGAGAAACCTTGGCCTGCTCCATATTGAGCATTTCCCATCACATTATACATCATACCGGTTTTTACACCCGTAGTTCGGTCATAATTATATCCGTAGGCAAGGCTGTTCCGATAGAATGTTGCATCCAGACTGTAAGACTGCGTCATATTGCGTGCTTGATTCAGTTTCTGGCTGTAATAGATATTGACATTCTCGGAATTGGAGTCTTTAAGGTCAGGATTGCCCTTTATAACATTCAGAGGATCGAGATCATTGGTAAAGTCTACCATATTCACCATGTCGGGAGCTGTGACCTGATGGTTGTAGCCGATATAGAGCCATACCGGTTTTGATTTTCCGAAATGTATATTCATTGAAGCACTGGTGTTGCCGAGAATAAATTTATTCCGCTTCAGACGGGCATCAACATCTCCTCTGAGATAGTGTAGCCATTGACGGCGCATTGTCAGAGGCATTCTTACCCAAAGACTCACACCGTTAGCAATCTGATAGTTAATCTGGAAGTTAATATCATGGGTCTCTTCATTATAACGGCTGTTGAAACTGTTTGCCGGATCGAATGTTCCGAAACTGTTGAGGGCAGAGGGGGCGAAATGATTCAGATTATTATCCGCCTGATTTTCGATATAATCTTCCGAACGGAAGAGCTCGGAGACAGTCCTGCTGTAATAGCGCTGATAAGTGTAGCCGATCTCGGCATTTAGATTTCTTGTGGCTTGCCAGATATATGCCAGATATCCTTTTGCACGCCAGTTGAAATTGGGTGTTACATCAAAATGACGTCGGTCGTTTAAGGCCGGAATAATGTTATCGTCATAGTTGATACGCATAAGTTGATCCGACACATCGTGTTTCCTTTCGTAAGTATAGGCTGCCAGATAGCTTATAGCGTCTGTAGAATTAACTTTGCGTTTACCGTTTGTCCAAATATTGAACCATGCGCTGTTCCCGTTTTTATCTTGATCCTGGATATTACGGTTGATCATGGAAGCGAGCACCTGATTGCTGTTTCCGGAATATATCCCTTCAAGGAAGCTGCGGTCGATATCGTCCCATTCACGGTTGAATGTCGCGCCGATAAGTTTAGATTCAGTGGTATTCTTGTTATATTTGAACTTCGGTGTTATCTGCCAGTTCCAATTGTCTTTTTGCGCTTTTACGGAATGTTCGGTATAAACTTCAAGAGATGTGAGACGGCTGTTGTCGAATGAATATCCGTAGGTGTCTCCTCCGGGGAGGAAATTGGTGGTATAAGTGCGTACATTTCCTTTTGTTTTGGTGTAGGTAGCACTGGCATTTCCCGAGAATGACATTGGCGAATTAGGAATTGAAACGTCATAGTCTGCTCCCCCGGCGTATGTGGTGATGTCCTGAGCTGTGGTCCAGGGCATGGATGAGGTTCCGTTCTGATTCGGTTTCCACGTATTACTGTTGTTGTTGGCATTACCATAGAAACTAACCCGCGCTATGTTGTTGAACCATAATCCAAAAAGTCGGCCAAGAAATTTGTTCTTGATGCCATAGCCGGCTTCGGCATTGAGTATGAAGCCTATCTGATATTCTTTCTTGAGGCGTACATCCATAGTCAGCTCTTTTTCACCATAGTTCTTACCCATGATTTTGTCTTCCTCTTTCTGACCCTCATAAACCGCGATATTCTTCACAGTGTAGGCACCGAGATTTTCAAGCATGATCTTATTGTTGCCTTTGAAGAAGTCTTTACTATTGAGGAGAAGACTTTCCACCTTCCGGCCATTCACGAATATCTCATCTCCTTTCAGTTCGGCTCCCGGGAGCTGGGCTATCAAAGCGTCAAGCATACTTCCCTCTGCCAGTTGGAATGCATCTGCATTATAAATCAGGGTATCTCCCTTATTATAAAATTTCACCTTTGTGGCCGTTACGGTAAAGTCATCGAGGGTTCGTGTCTTTTTCATCTCAATGACGCCGAGATCGTAATCAACTTCTTTTTTCGACATTTTAGACGGATCGATTTCCAGATAGACCGGTTCGTATCTGTCGTATGTGATTTCCAAAATATATTTTTTACTATCGTCGACATAGGAAATCTTCATTTCAGGAATAATTGTTTCCTTATATTCAAAAGAATTTCCGGTTATATAGCGTTGAACAGTTTTGCCTTTGGCTACCTGGTTAGAATCCGGTAACGCAAGCAGACGATAATCTGCATCGGTTATTTCAAATCCGGAAGCTTTGTCACGCACCTTTCCTTTAATCGTTATGATTCCGGCCGATGCAGAAAGCCCGAAGAATGAAAGAGCCAGAATCGTCAGCACACATCTCAACATGTGGGCTGTCCATGAATGATTTTTGTAATCTATAAATTTCATGATATTCTGTTTTTTGTTCTGATGCAAAATTAATATCATAAATACAAAATATCGAAAAAACGGGTCACTGATGGTTATTCAATGCCGTTTGTAAGTGTTTGATTATCAATGATGAATAATAATTTTAAATTCCAGTGTGTTTAATTGGTTGAAAATCAATAAGTTGTATATTGTATTAAAAATCAGCAATTTGTATGATTTTCGTTTTTTTTAAGCGTGTTGAAAATATAAGGATTTTTTTGAAAAAAATCAGTGCGGATTTGAGAATCGAAAAGTTTCCTTTATAAAAGAAAAGGATGAAATTTGGAGGAAGATATGATTCGCTGCCTTATACGCGACACTTACGGTAAGGTTCGTTTTATACGTCTCATATTTTATAAACGTGGCCTGACCCCGGGGCGTAAATTGGAATAAATGGAAATATATGCTTGCGGAGAGCTATCTTGTAAAAAAGCTGCGACGCACTGGTTCGCAGCTTTTTTATGAAATGGGGGTCCGGGCCTTAGATGAGGCCTAAATATATTGAAGCAATTCGGCTTTATACGGTGAGTCGCTTTGCTCAATTTTTTCGCGAAGACGTCGGCGACGGGTATAAACACTCGATTTTTTCAGGTCGAGAAAAACACTTATGGCCTTCACTGAGAATCCGGCGGCAGAATAGAGAAACAGGATTTCATCTTCTTTCGAAAGATTGTCGAGCGATTTGAATCGAGTGAAGAGTCCGTCAAGATCGGAATTCACACTGTCTTCAAGATTTTTCCGGAATCTTTCACTTTTTATTTCCGCAATCTGAGCATTAAGGTTTTTTAATATCTCATTTTTGAGGGCGGTTTTATCCTTAAGGTCGGAAAGTTCCAGATAATCATCACATAAGCGATTAAGAGAATTAAAGCGAGATCCGACAAGCGACTGAATGCTCTGTCGGTGAATCTCATCCTTAATCTTCAGATCGTCAAGTTCACTAAGGAGTCTTTCTATTTTTTCCTTGTGTCTTTTTTGGAATATGATGACAATTAATGTTAGAATAAGCAGGACTGTGAATCCAACTATACTTATGAGGATTGTAATGATTCGGGCTGTTCGGGCATCTTTTTCAGCGGTCTCCCTTATCTGGTTATGAAAACTTTCAATAGATTTGTGGGCTGAATAGATACCGCTGTTTAATTCTCTTTGCTGGTAATAGAGTGTGATGGAATCCTGTTTTTTCATAGCTTCGTCATAGTTTCCCATTGCCAAAGCGATATCTTTTTCAAGCTTTATGTAGCGTATCGGATTGAATAAATCTCCATATCTCCAATATACGCGGGCTCGTGTTTCCTTTATTTCTTGTAGAGCTTTTTCATAATCTTTCTCCTCTAAAGCCAGACGTGCGATTACAAACCTTACCCTTCCGGAATTATACATCTCCTCATCTTCCTTTAAGGATGATAAAATTTTCTTTGCGGAGTCTATCTCCCCTAAGGCAATGAGTGGAAGCAAAGCCGCACGGTTACGCATGTTTTTAAACTCCGAATCTTTGAACACCGATTTTATACTGTCGAGAAATAGCAAGGCATCCCGGTTCTTGTTGAAAGCTTCGTAGATCGCGGCTTTATCAATAATAGCCTTGCGATTCATGGTGATGTATTTATTAGTCAGGGCGTATAATCTGGCTGCGGAATCATTATTAGCCCGGGCCTGATTTAAATCTCCCAACCTGTACCACATTTCAGATTGAAGATTGAAGCAATGAGCCAACAGGGCCTTTCGCTCACCTTCAGAGAAAGATGAAGATCTGAGATAATATTTGCTCTTTTCTATGTCTGATAGTGCTTCAGAATAAAGTCCTCTTTCAGATTTATAGTTTCCTTGCCAGAAATAATATTCCTGAAGTCGGGAAGGGTTATTCTGCCGTAACAATATAGGCAGGATATGGTCGGGTAAGGAGTCTGGCCATTCCGGATTGTGAGTATAGTAGAACAATCTTGTCCGCAGGAGATCTCGGAATGCCATTTCCTCATCAGAGAGAAGAGTGGTATCAACCGATTCAAGAACTATCCTTGCCGAATCGAGATTCCGGTCAAACAAAATATCTGATAACTCCAGTTTTCGTCCCTCCCGGTCGGCACATGAAACTATAATTATCACAGCCAGCGCAATGATAAGGAGTGCAGGTAGTATGTAAAGATTTTGTTTTATTTTTCTCGGCAGAAACATCATTCCGGTTCTTGATCAGAAAACTAAATTAATAATAATATCTGTCCTCACAAAATAAAGATACATTATTAACAAAAATGTTACACTCGTCAGCATTTTTTTAATTAACTTTCCGCAAAATCATGATGAGACCGGGTTTGGGAAATGTCTTGAAAGAAATCAGGGGCTATAAAAAAACGGTCGGCCTCTTCCTAATGAAGAAGCCGACCGAAGTACCCCCAACCGTGCCGTATTAGAACCAATATTAGCCGATTTAGATAGGTTG
>CAZOPN010000074.1:0-9434 GCA_964581685.1 uncultured Sangeribacter sp.
CCCGGCGAAGACAAGGAATTCTACAACGTTGTCTTCAAGAAACTTCTTGATATCGGCGATTTCATCGGCGTCAAAGGCTTCGTGTTCCGCACACAGATGGGAGAGATCACCATCCATGCCCGGGAAATAACCGTGCTCGGAAAGAGTCTGCGTCCTCTCCCTATCGTTAAGATGAAAGATGGCAAAGCCTACGATGCTTTCACCGACCCCGAACAGCGCTATCGTCAGCGATACGTAGACCTTGTGGTCAATCCCGGAATTCGCGATATATTCCTCAAACGCACACGCATGTTCAACTCCATGCGCGAATATTTCAACTCCCACGGATATCTCGAAGTGGAAACTCCCATTCTCCAGTCGATTCCCGGAGGAGCTGCCGCACGCCCGTTCATAACCCATCATAATGCCCTCGACATTCCTCTATATCTCCGTATTGCCGACGAGCTTTATCTAAAACGCCTGATCGTCGGAGGCTTCGAGGGAGTATACGAATTCTCGAAAAACTTCCGTAACGAAGGGATGGACCGCACCCACAATCCGGAATTCACATGTATGGAAATCTACGTCTCCTATAAAGATTATAACTGGATGATGGAGTTCACGGAGAAGATGCTTGAAAAGATTTGTCTCGATGTGAACGGAACAACCGAAGTGCAGGTCGGCGACAACGTCATAAGCTTCAAGGCTCCATTCAAACGCGTCACAATGACGGACGCCATTAAAGAAAAGACCGGTTTCGACATAACCGGTAAGAGCGAGGATGAACTCCGCGCATTCTGCAAGGAAGCCGGAATTGAGGTCGACCCGTCAATGGGTAAAGGGAAACTCATCGACGAGATTTTCGGAGCAAAATGCGAAGGAACATATATCCAGCCCACATTCATCATCGACTATCCCATCGAGATGTCGCCCCTCACAAAACGCCATCGCAACAATCCGGAGCTTACCGAGCGTTTCGAACTGATGGTGAATGGAAAAGAGCTCTGTAACGCTTATTCAGAACTTAACGATCCTATTGATCAATATGAACGATTTGTGGAGCAAATGCGTTTGGCAGATAAGGGAGATGATGAAGCCATGATTATTGATGCCGATTTCATCCGCGCCCTCGAATACGGTATGCCCCCCACATCGGGCATGGGCATCGGTATGGATCGTCTCGCAATGCTGCTCACCGGGCAGACCACAATCCAGGAAGTTCTGCTCTTCCCCCAGATGCGGCCCGAAAAACGCTCATCGGCAGCCGACGACACCCATTCCGAAGAAAATAAAGAAGAGAAAGAAGGAAAATAATGAATTCAATGGGAAATATTGCCGTAATAGGTAGCGGAAGCTGGGCCACAGCGCTGGCGAAGCTTCTGCTTACCAATTGCGAGCGCATTTCATGGTTTATACATCGTCAGGACCGGATTGATGATTTTATCCGCACCGGCCACAACCCTGTCTATCTGAGCGATGTCAAATTTGACACGCAACGCATTTTCTTCAGTTCAGATCTTGATGAGATCTGTGCGCGTGCCGATACGCTGGTGTTGGTGGTGCCCTCTCCTTATTTCAAGGAAACCATGTCTTCCCTGAATGTCGATATCTCCGGTAAAAATATAGTCTGTGCGGTAAAAGGGATTATTCCCGATGAGAATATGATCATCACTGACTGGATGTGTCACAGATTCGGATGCCGACCCGAAAATATGCTTGTCATTGGCGGTCCGTGTCATGCAGAAGAAGTTGCGCTCGAGCGTCTGAGTTACCTTACTATCGGTTGCCACGATGCAGAAAAAAGCAGCGACTTTGCCAAACTCATCGCCGGTGCGAATCTCAAGACCATACTTTCTCCCGATGTTGAAGGAATAGAATATGGAGCCGTGCTCAAAAATATATATGCAATTCAGGCAGGAATAATCAGCGGAATGAAGGCCGGCGATAATTTTATGGCCATGACCGTCTGCAATGCCACCCGCGAAATGCGTAGTTTTATTGATGCAATCGCCCCTCTCGATTATAGGGATGTATGCCTGTCGGCTTATCTGGGTGATCTTCTGGTCACGGCTTACAGCCGTTTCTCACGCAATCATAATTTCGGAGCCATGATCGGAAAAGGATATAGCGTGAAAGCCGCAATGATGGAGATGCCGATGGTGGCCGAAGGATATTACGGCACCAAATGTATACATGAAATAAACGAAGCCGGGCCGCGAGTGAAAATGCCGATTCTCGATTGCGTTTACTCCGTGCTATACAAAGGCGCCAATCCGCGACGTGCGCTTAATGCAATTACCGATACTTTCTGCTGAACAAATCAGCTCTCAGGAAGTTACTATGTATATAAACTTTTATTCAGATATTTATGAAAACAATTGAATTAAACATTCAGGATGCCGTATATTTTGCTGATAAGCAATATGCCGCTCTGGAAGATAAATCTACAGCCGCGCTTACCACTCTCGAAGAGGGAACCGGTGCCGGCAATGACTTTCTCGGTTGGCTCGATCTCCCGTCGACCACTTCCGAAACTCTTATTGATAAGATAAACGCTACTGCCGAACGCCTGCGTGAAAACTGCGATTATGTGGTATGTGTAGGTATCGGTGGAAGTTATCTCGGTGCCAAGGCTGTCAATTTCGCTCTCGCCGATAGTTTTGCCGATTATTATGCACCAAAGCCAAAGGAACCGAAAGTGCTTTATGCAGGCCAGAATATCGGTGAGGAATATCTTGCCGAACTCCAGAAACTGCTCACCGGCCAGAAATTCGGTATCATCGTTATTTCAAAATCAGGAACCACAACCGAGCCCGCCATAGCTTTCCGTCTGCTCAAAGAGCAACTTGAGAAACAGGCAGGCAAGGATGCTGCAAAAGATCTGATCGTTGCTATTACCGATGAAAAGAAAGGTGCGCTGCGTCAGCTTGCCGATCAGGAAGGGTATGAGACCTACGTTATTCCTGATAACGTTGGTGGTCGTTTCTCCGTGCTTACCCCTGTCGGTCTGCTTCCGATCGCAGCTGCCGGCCATGATATAAAGAAACTTATCGCCGGAGCAGCCGATATGGAAAGAACCACAAAACATCCTTCGCCCGATAATCCTGCTCAGATCTATGCGCGTCTCCGTAACGCTCTCTATGAAAGCGGTAAAAAAATCGAGATTCTCGTAAACTTCGATCCTAAACTCCACTATTTCTCAGAGTGGTGGAAACAGCTTTATGGTGAAAGCGAAGGTAAGGATGGTAAAGGTATCTTCCCGGCTTCAGTAGACTTCACTACCGATCTTCATTCAATGGGACAATGGATTCAGGATGGTGAGCGCACTATATTCGAAACGGTTCTCTCCGTAGCCAAGCCGGCTATCGATCACCGCGTGCCGATGGATGCTGCAAATCTTGACGGCATCAACTATCTGGCCGGTAAACGTATCGATGAGGTTAATAAGATGGCTGAACTCGGTACAAAGATGGCACACGTGGAAGGTGGTGTCCCTAACATCCATATCACACTCCCGACCCTTGACGAATATTCACTTGGTCAGCTCATATATTTCTTTGAAAAAGCCTGCGGTATCAGCGGCTATATGCTCGGTGTGAATCCGTTCAATCAGCCTGGTGTCGAAGCCTATAAGAAGAATATGTTCAAGCTGCTCAAGAAACCCGGTTATTAAATATCTTTATATAAAAAATTCCAAAAGTAATAATAATAAATAAGCGTTATCTGAACGATAACGCTTATTTATTATTTATAACTGATATTTCTTCATTTGCATGATAGATTTTACTATCTTAAGTTGATTGCTTATTCATCGATCTCTATGTCGTCTTCGCTGAAAGGATCATCATCATCGTAAGAGTCATCGGTGTAATCATCCTCTTCGCGAGTTTCTTCCTTCTTTTCTTTACCGGCCGACTTCTTACCGGGGAGGAAAGGATTTTTTCCTGCCTTTTTGGCTTCTTCTCTTTTCTCCTCCAGTTTGGCGATTACTTTAGCTTTCAATTCTTCAAAAAGCTCCGTGTTTTCTTCTATGGAAGCTTTCACGGCATCACGTCCCTGTCCGAGTTTCTTATCTTCGTATGAGAACCAGGCACCTGATTTCTTTACCACACCAAGATCTACGGCCAAATCAAGCACTTCTCCTCCTCTTGATATTCCTTTTCCGAACATCATGTCGAATTCAGTGCGCATGAAAGGTGGTGCACATTTATTTTTTACAACCTTCACTTTCGTTTCGCGACCAAGAATATTATCTCCATCTTTAATCAGACTGCTCGGACGGATATCTATGCGAACGGAAGAATAAAATTTCAAGGCGTTACCACCGGTAGTGGTTTCCGGATTACCGAACATTTGTCCGATCTTTTCTCTTATCTGATTTATGAAGATACAGCATGTGCGTGTGCGCGAGATGGTACCGGTGAGTTTACGCATGGCCTGCGACATCAGACGCGCATGCAGACCCATATTCTTTTCTCCCATCTCTCCTTCTATCTCCGCCTTTGGAGTGAGAGCAGCTACAGAGTCTATTACAAGCACGTCTATCGCTCCGGAATTGATAAGCTGTTCGGCAATATCAAGCGCTTGCTCTCCATTATCCGGCTGAGCTATCCAGAGATTATTCACATCCACACCCAGTTTCTCGGCATAAAAACGGTCGAAAGCATGCTCTGCATCAATTATCGCACATATCCCCCCCTCTTTCTGAGCTTCAGCTATCACATGGATGGCCAAAGTGGTCTTACCTGAAGATTCCGGCCCAAAAATCTCGGTGATACGTCCACGTGGAAGACCTCCGATTCCCAGTGCATAGTCAAGACCAATGGATCCTGTGGAAATAGCCTCTATATCCTGAACCTTATCATCGCCGAGTCGCATGATGGTTCCGCTTCCGAAATCTTTTTCCAACAGAGCCATAGTGGTGTCGAGAGCTTTAAGCTTCTCCTTAGCATCAGTGACCTGGACACTGACCTTCTTTGGTACTGATTTTTTCTTTGCCATATTATTTAGTTTTATTTTTTTCTTTAATTATTATCAAGTGCAGATTCTCCTTCAGAAAATCACAATGCAAATATACAATATTAATAAGGCAGAAACCTAATAAATTGCTGAAAATATGATTTAAATAACTTTAAAATACTGCCATTTTTTTGCAGTAATATATTAAATTATCACACAATATACTGATTGACAAGCTATAAAATTTTCATCGCCAATCCCTGTTACTTCTTACAATTACCTTTCTAACTCACCGTGCACCAAAAATCGGGTAAAGGGAGCAAAAAAGGAGACGAATCTCTACGATCAGTCTCCTCTCTGGAATTAAAATTAGGTCGAATCAAATCATCTTATTCATATCTTAATTCTATGTGTCGAACAATTCATAATTATTTAACCTCACATTGCCGCAACAGCCGGGCAACAGACAGTCTCATACGAGACCTACCATAAATCGAAGATATAAACTGTCACGGCATAACATCTACTAAATTCACATCCAATTAAAATGAAACAACAAAGGAAGCATGCTTTAGCATTATTCCAAGGTTATATGTTAATTTTAATATTATTGTATATTAAAATTGATTATTTCAGGCTACATGATAATATTTCTTTATTTATAGTTGCAAATGTATTCAAAATTTTCTATTAAACAAAAAAATGAAAGAAAAAAATGAAAATTTTCTTAAAAAAGTAATAAAATTTTAAAATTTAACTTGAAAATTCTACTCAACTCCCATTTTTAACACTATTATGATAATAAAAAAGACTTCCGTAATGTCAAATTACATGAACTTTTCATGCTTCCTGCCTTTATAATGTAAGTAATGCTAATTAATATACTTGATAATGGAGATAAAAAGATGTGAATGGTGTGGTGAAGATCAGCTATACATAAAATATCATGATGAAGAATGGGGAAAAGAAATACATGATGACAGAAAACTATTTGAATTTCTTATTCTCGAAGGAGCACAGGCAGGATTATCATGGATAACAATACTCCGAAAAAGGGAAGGTTATAGAAAAGCATTCCTTGACTTTGATTTCGATAAAGTTGCCATGATGACTACCGAAGATGAAGAAAGATTAGCCTCATTTGAAGGAATAGTAAAAAATCGCAGGAAAATACATTCCGCTATTGTCAATGCACGCCTTTTCCGGGATATTATAGATGAATACGGATCATTTGATAATTATATTCTCGGCTTCTTTCCTGAAAGAAAAAGAATAATCAACGATATACCTGACATAAAATGCATCCCGGTCTCATCTCCAATCTCCGATGCAATAAGCAAGGATATGCATAGAAGAGGATTCAGATTTTTCGGTAGTGTGATTTGCTATTCTTTTCTTCAGGCCACCGGTTATATCAACGATCACATTAATCACTGCCACTGCAAATCTACCTGTCGATAAGTTGTAGATAACTTGTAAAAAAGAAGTAAATAAGTATTCAATAACTATTATATCAATCATTTGCATTTTAGCATCAGAAGCTGCTAAAATGTTTTCTCTGACTTCCAAATTATTCCGGTTATTATTTACTTACTATTATTCTACACATTTATCTACTACTTTCTACTACTTTTCAACAGGTTTTACATCATTTATTATAGGGAATTTATTAACTTTGCAGTTGTCGACAGGCTGTTGATAACATTCACATCTTTTTGATTTTCAATATAGGCATATATTGATAAGATGTAGATAACCTTAATTGAAAATTCAATAACTCATATTTCCAAATTTTTAAGGAAAAAGTTATTGTCACTTATCAACACCATTTATTGTTGTTGTTATAGATTATTTTAATTTTATATTATTTTAATCTCTTAATAAATAAAAAAGAACTCTGTCTGATCTTATGGACAATCAAAGTCTGAAAGAAGAGATACTCCGACTTAAGAAGGAGAAGAATGCGCTGATAATGGCTCATTATTACCAGCGCGATGAAATTCAGGAAATAGCCGATTTTATAGGAGATTCACTTGCTCTGGCCCGTGAAGCGGCTAAGACCGATGCCGATATCATTGTTATGTGTGGCGTGCATTTCATGGGAGAAACGGCCAAAATGCTCTGCCCGGATAAGAAAGTGATTATTCCGGATCTGGAGGCCGGCTGTTCGTTGGCCGATAGTTGCAGTGCCGAAGATCTTGAAAAATTCATTGAAGAGCATCCCGGACACACCGTGATAAGTTATGTAAACACTTCTGCAGCCGTAAAAGCTCTAACCGATATAGTGGTCACTTCCGGAAATGCCCGCAAGATAGTGGAGGCACTCCCGGCTGACGAAAAGATAATATTCGGTCCTGACAAGAATCTTGGGGGCTATATCAATAGTGTATGCAATAGCGAGATGGTGCTTTGGCCCGGTGCCTGTCATGTTCACGACCGTTTTTCTCTCGATAAAATTATTGAGATGAAAAAACAACATCCCGGCGCTAAGATTCTTGTTCATCCCGAATGCCGCAAACCTTTGCAGCTTATTGCCGATAAGGTTGGGTCTACGGCTGCTCTTCTTGAATATGCAAGTAAGGATGATGCTTCGCAATATATTGTAGTTACGGAAAGCGGAATTCTTTTTGAGATGAGAAGAAAATGTCCGGGAAAGGAATTTCTGGCAGCTCCCGCAGAAGATTCGGAATGTCAGTGCAATCAATGCGATTATATGAAGCTCAATACACTTGAAAAAGTGTATAAGGCATTACGAGATGAAATGCCTGAGATTACGCTTGATCCTGTCATTGCGGAGCGTGGAGTGAAGCCGATTCTCAGAATGCTGGAGATGAGTAAGTAAAAAGAGAGTAATATTTCTTTTGATAAAATGCCGGAAGATAAGAAAAAGAAAAATCTTGTTGAGCTCACCCGTTGCAGCGCATCGGAATATATAGCTTCACGTAAGCTTCCTTTAAAAGTTATGGCTGATAATGTGCGGTCGCTCTATAATATAGGAGCTGTTTTCCGCACCGCCGATGCTTTCATGGTTGATGAAATCATTCTTGCCGGCATTTCCGGGTGTCCTCCGCATCCTGAGATATCCAAGACGGCCCTTGGAGCTGAAGAATCAGTGAAATGGCGCCATACGGATAAAGCGATTGAGGAGGCCATGACCTTGCAAAAGGATGGTTGGAAGATATGTTGTCTCGAACAGGCTCATGGGAGTGTTCCCCTTCATCAGCTTAAGCTGATACCTGGAGAGCGTTATCTTCTGGTGATAGGAAATGAAGTAGAGGGAGTGGATCAGCGTATAGTAGATATCAGCGATTGTATAATTGAGATTCCGCAATGTGGAGTGAAGCATTCCCTGAATGTCTCTTCAAGTGCTTCCATAGCGATGTGGGAATTTTTCAGACAGCTTTATCTTCAATAGTCCATGTAGTGATAAAGCGGCAGAATCTAAGTAAAAGAATCAAATAAAAAAATAAGTGAGTAAGAAAATTCTCATAACCGGTGCTGCCGGGTTCATAGGGAGTGCATTGGCAGAGCGATTGGCAGCCGATGGTTGCCGTGTCGTAGGCATTGATAATATAAATGCGTATTATTCGCGCGAGCTGAAACTGGCGCGGCTGCGCAGAGGAGGATTTTCTTTCTCGGATATAGAAGATATAGAGGAATGGAAACCCTATAAAAGCCGGCTTTTCCCCGATTTCTTCTTTATGCGAGCCGATATCACTGAAAAAGATAAGATATTTGATCTTTTTGGTAAGGAAAACTTTGATATTATCATAAATCTTGCGGCTCAAGCCGGTGTGAGATATTCTCTTGAAAATCCATTTTCCTACCTTCATAATAATATAGAGGGATTTTTAGTGCTTCTTGAGGCTGCACGATGCCACAAGCCGGAGCATTTTATATATGCTTCCTCAAGTTCTGTATATGGGGGCAACAGTAAGGTTCCTTTTTCTGAATCTGATCGTGTGGATAGTCCGGTGTCTTTATATGCAGCATCCAAAAAGAGCAACGAACTTATGGCACAGGTCTATTCCCATCTATATGGTTTTCCTACTACCGGGCTGCGTTTCTTTACCGTTTATGGGCCTTACGGACGCCCTGATATGGCCCCTATGCTTTTCTCTGACGCTATTTTGGAGGGGCGACCTATAAAGGTATTCAATAATGGAGAGATGAGTCGTGATTTCACCTATATTGACGATATTGTCGAAGGAGTGGTGAAGGTGGTGGCCAATAATCCTACCGATTCATCAGCTGCCAGAATCTACAATATAGGGTGCGGACATCCCGAGAGTCTGTTGAGATTCATCAGTCTGCTCGAAGAAGCCTTGGGAAAGAAGGCTGTTAAGGAGATGTATCCTATGCAGCCGGGAGATGTGAAGCAGACATACGCTGATACATCGGCCCTCGAACGCGATTTCGGTTATGCCCCCTCCACAACTCTTGAAGAGGGAATACGCCGTTTTGCACAATATAGACTTTCGCTTTAAATCCTCATT
>CAZOPN010000074.1:9534-12677 GCA_964581685.1 uncultured Sangeribacter sp.
TTAGTGAGCATCAAGCCAGTTTGAACCGGTTCCGCATGAGGCGGTGAGAGCTACGCGTCCTGTGTAGGCTCCTTCCATAAGGCGTTCCACCAATTCTTGCATTGCCGGAAGTTCTTCAGGAATGACATCGAAGTTCAATTCATCATGCACCTGCATGATCATTTTTGATTTCAACCCCTTTTCCTTCAGCTCGCGGTAAATGTTCACCATAGCTACCTTTATAATATCGGCTGCCGATCCCTGAATGGGAGCATTAATGGCGTTGCGCTCGGCATATCCTCTCACAACAGGATTGCGGCTGTTGATATCGGGAAGCATTCTCTTGCGGCCCATACGCGTTTCCACATATCCGTTTTCTCGCGCATGTTCCACAGAATCGCTCATATATTTATGCACAGTAGGGAAGGTGGCGAAATAATTGTCTATTATCTCTTTGGCTTCGGAACGCGGTATTCCCAGTCGTGTGGAAAGTCCGAAAGGAGAAATTCCGTAAAGAATGCCGAAATTGGCTGTTTTTGCGTTTCGACGTTCGTTTGCCGTCACTTCATCTATCTCTTTATGATATATTCTGGCAGCTGTTATGGCATGAATATCCTTATCGTGCCGGAAGGCATCAAGCATTATTTCATCGCCTGCGAAGTCAGCCACCAGGCGCAATTCTATCTGCGAATAGTCGGCCGAAAGGAACAGATGGCCCGGGTCGGCGATGAATGCGCGTCTGATCTCCCTTCCTTCATCATCACGTACCGGAATATTCTGCAGATTGGGTGCTGTAGAAGAAATGCGTCCTGTGGCTGTTACCGTCTGATTATAGTTGGTGTGTACTTTTCCGGTTGTAGGGTTGATATTTTCAGGCAGAGCGGTGAGATAAGTTGAAAGAAGTTTTTTGAGAGCTCTGAACTTTATTATTTTTGCTACAATGGGATGTTTAGGCATGAGTTTTTCAAGCACATCCTCACTGGTGGAATATTGTCCGGTTTTAGTTTTCTTTGCTTTTTCATCAAGCCGGAGTTTGTCGAAAAGAATTTCTCCAACCTTGGCCGGAGAGCCTACATTGAATGGTTCTCCTGCGAGTTCGAAGATCTCGGTTTCTATCTCCCCTATCCTTTCTTCCATCTCCTTGGCAGCTTCATTAAGAGCCTTCACATCTATCCTGACCCCGGTAATCTCCATATCCGCGAGTACTCTTACCAATGGAAATTCCACGTCATAGAGGAGTTTACCCATCTTCTCTTTTTCAACTTCATCGCTGAGAGGTTTTTTAAGACGAAGCGAGAGATCAGCCTGACTGCATGCCCATAGAGCCATTTCACCATAATAGAGCTCTTTATCGGTTTCAGAAGCCTTTTTACCCGGCATTACGGGACGTTGAGGAGTTTCTGTGTTCAGGTAGGTAGCGCTAAGTTCCGTGAGTCCGTGTCTCATTTCCGGCTGGAGTATATAATGAGCCAAAGCTATATCATAATAGTTGTCGAGAGGAGTCTCGTTGTCTTTGCGCAGACGTGAAGCTATCACATAATCACGTTTAGCGTTGATACTGATTTTTTCGATATCTCCACGTGCCATAAGATCGAGTAGCACGGCCGTTCCTTCAGCATTGTCGGCATTTATCCAGACAGCTTTTCCGGGCTTTAGGCTGACGGCAGCTCCCAAATAGACACATCCCATATCGTTTTCGCCTTCACCAAGTATGAAAATTCCGCATTCGCGGCAGGTTTCGGTTTCCTTGATAAATGTATCCAGCTCCTCCTTGTTCTCTATAGTCTTATAGTCTCTTTTCTCCTTGCTGAAGTCTACGACAGGTTTCTCTTCAGCTTCCGAAGGCTCTTCATCGAATAGGGAGAGCACTCCGGAAACATTTTTAGGATGTGAGGTAGCAGGAGTTTTCATAGCGGCATCGATGCGGCGCCCTACTCGCTCGGAAAGAGTTCTGAATTCAAGTTCCTTGAAGATTGCAAATAGTTTATCCTTATCTTCCGGCTTACGTTTAAGACTCTCTATATCGAGATCTACCGGAGCATCCGTTCTGATCGTGGCGAGAAATTTTGAGAAAAGAATCTGCTCTTTATTTTCTTCAATTTTCTTTTTCAAGGCTCCCTTGAGTTGATCGGTAGAATCGAGAAGATTTTCTACAGAACCGAAATCGCCTATGAGTTTAACGGCTGTTTTCTCTCCCACTCCGGGGCAACCCGGAATATTATCGATTTTGTCGCCCATAAGTGCGAGTAGATCGATCACTTGTTTAGTGTTCTGCAAGCCATAGCGTTCACATACCTCTTTTTCTCCGCGCAACTCAAAATCCTGTCCGCGGTATGAGGGCTTGTATTGCAGGATATTTGTGCTGACCAACTGACCGAAATCCTTATCCGGAGTCATCATATAGGTAGTGAATCCCTCCTTTTCAGCTTTCTTAGCCAGCGTTCCTATCACGTCGTCAGCTTCAAAGCCCTCTACTTCCACCACTTTTATGTTATAAGCCTTAAGAATTTCCTTGATAATAGGCACTGATAATTTTATATCTTCCGGAGTAGCTGCCCTTTCCGCCTTATATTCACCGTAAGCTTCATTCCTGAAGGTTGGGCCGGAGGGATCGAAACATACCGCTATATGAGAAGGGTTTTCTTTTTTAATCACTTCTTCGAGGGTATTTACGAAACCGAAGATAGCCGAGGTGTTAAATCCGTCGCGGGTGAGGCGCGGCATTTTTATAAGGGCATAATAAGCGCGGAATATCAATGCGTAAGCATCCAGAAGGAAAAGACGAGCCATTTTTTTGAAAATTGAAATATTAAGTAAGTATTCAAATTTAAACGATAGTAAGTGTATATTATATCTTTCATACTAACTGTGGCTTCTTTTTTGACGATTTTGACTTGTAGCTCAGTCGCATAGCTTGCTATGCTCTTTCACTCCGCACCAAAATCGCCTAAAAAATAAGCTCACATTTAGTATAAATTAATTTTGAACACTTACTTACGAAGGGCAAATTAATAAATAAATTTATAAAATAAAAAACGGGAAGAAAGAAAAAATATAAGTTTAATGATCCTTTAGAAGTGTGCGGATATATGTTCTCAGTATAATATTGTTTTCCTTTACGCCGAGTTTCTTCCCGATACTGCTGCTTATATGGTAATGGCGAG
>CAZOPN010000075.1:0-12428 GCA_964581685.1 uncultured Sangeribacter sp.
CACACCGGATTCTGGTTCCGTTTGTGAGAGTTCGAGTCTTTCCAAGGCAACTGAGAAGCTGATCCATAGTTTACTATGAATCAGCTTTTTTAATTTTAAAATGACAAAATTTTATTATAATAGGGGAGAGTTTGATACTGTTTCACCTTAAGGCTATTTAAACATCAACTGCAGCATCAATGCAAAATCAAGATATTATAAAGACTATAAGAAAGGTAACGCTTGTAGGTTTTTGGATAAACCTTTTTTTGGTTATCATAAAGTTATTCTTCGGATACTGGGGTCATAGTGATGCTTTAGTGGCCGACGGTTATCATTCGGTAAGTGATTTCGTAACCGATTTCATTGTTTTGTTTTTTGTTGGAGCTGCATATAAGAAAGCAGATAGAGAGCATCCATACGGTCATGGAAAGATCGAGACGGTAGCCACAGCATTTATAGGAATCTTCTTGTTTATTACGGCATTAGTTCTTGGAATTGAAGGAGTTCTATCAATTATTAATGTTGCTAATGGAGAGATTTTACCCAAACCGAGTATATGGACGCTGGTAGTTGCCGTGGTTTCGATATTAGCTAAAGAATTTTGTTACCGTTATACGGTCAGATATGGAAAGAAAGTTGGCAGTTCATCATTAATAGCTAATGCGTGGCATCATCGAAGTGATGCATTATCTTCGGTTGCAACCTTAATTGGTGTAGCATTTTCCATATTCATGGGCGCGACCTGGAGAATAATGGATCCAATTGCTTGTGTACTGGTTTCCATTCTGATTGCCATTTCTGCAGTACAGATAGCGCGTCCATCATTCAGTGAACTTCTGGAGAGATCGTTGCCGGAAGATGAGATTAAAAAGATAAGAGAAATAATAAAGTCGGTACCGGGAGTTAAGCGTGTTCACAATCTGCGCACACGGCAGAATGGCCATTCTTATGTGATTGATGTAAACATTCACGTAGATCCGGATATTACGGTAAGAGTCGCACATGATATTGCTACAGATGTCGAATGCAGCCTAAAGAAAGAATTAGGATCCGACCTGATTATTTATGTCCATATTGAGCCGAACGAATCATAGCTGTTTTAACGAATAAAAATATAAAGCGTTAATGTCGGATATTTTTATACATAATCACTATTATGTTAAATAGGATATAAATTTAGAGCCGCCTGGTTCTGCAGCCCCTTGCTCCCTCCATCTGCTATTATTATGTCGGCGGTATGGAACGGCGATCTCCTGATCGCCGACAGCCAAATAAAAAATGCCACTTTAATATTCCCATTTATTATGAGAATAAAAGCGGCATTTTATCTTTTTCTACGGCGATCAGGAGATCGCCGCTCCATACACAACCTCTGGCGACTCCCTCTTTATGAACAAGTCAAAAAAAGATCTGCGTTTTCTCTGCAGCCATCTTGCGTCAGGCTCATATTGAGCCGCCTCATCTGCGCTTGGAATTTTTCTTTATCTACATCGGCGATCGGAAGATCGCCGCTTCATACACTGCGTTTGAGGGATTTAGAAATGAATCCAAGCGCAGGATTAGCTCGAAACCGTGCTAAGCACGCCGGATTTGAGCAGATAGTACGCAGATTTTTTCTCTAATCTGTATCTAACTCGGACCAATTTCTATTATTGTGTCGGCGGTATGGAACGGCGATCTCCTGATCGCCGACAGAGAAAAAAAGCTTTTATAAACTCATACTTTTAGTCTGAAATATCTTTTTAGATGAACCATCCGAAAAAAGTATAATTACAAGACCATCATAGTATTCATCGACTTTATTCCCGGTAATATCAAATCTGTCAATAATTTCTTTTGGCATATTTGATTTAACTTCAGTAATTTCATCGGCTTCTTCTAATGCTGAAAGATTCCAAAAGTCTTTCCAGTTTTCAGCATTTTTATATGCCTCAAGCGCACCTTTTGGAACTTTAACTATTGTATGGAGTGCTTGTTTATTAGAAATTCCAGGAAGAGTTGGCGGTGTTTGTGCATACGAATAGATTATATTTAAGTTTTCTATAAATGGAAAGTTTTTTATGGGGACACTTTCCATTGATTCACCAATTTCAAGTTTAATAAGCTCCGGAACAGGAATAAGTTCAGAGATATTCCTATCAATATATAGTTCTTTAAGAGAAGAAGTCCAATCCCCCCATGCTGATTTATAAGATAAATAAGAGCCGGCTATAAATTTATCATCATTATAGCTAGATTGATAGCTATATCCAATTTTAAGTGAATCGGTTGAGTTATTTATTCTCAATTTAGTAAGATTTGTGCAATTCGAGAAGATTTCATTTTCTATTTCTTTTTTATAATTGCCATGTTCTATCAAACGATATTGAATAAACTCATTCAAAGATGTCGGTATATTAAAGGATTCTAATGAGTCACAATGCATAAAAACGTCAAATCCTAAGTAAGTGATTGTATTTGGTAAATCTATTGATCTTATTGATCTACAATAGGAAAAAGCCCTATCATCTATAGAGGTTACTGAATTTGGAATGATAATAGATTTGAGTGAAGAACAGTAATTAAAGGTGAAGGCTTTTATTGTTTTTACCGAATTCGGTATTTCTACCGATGTAAGAGAACTACAATAATCAAAGACGCCCCATCCAAAATTCGTTACCGAATTTGGTATTTTTACCGATGTAAGGGACTTACAAAGCATAAAGGCGTTATTTCCAATATTCGTTACCGAATTCGGTATTTCTACCGATGTAAGAGAACTGTTACTTTTAAAAGCATCATATCCAATCCCAATAACACTGAAAACGCGAGAATTATATGAAACTTTTGACGGTATTACTATCTCTCCAACATATTCAAAAATGTCTGTATAACCATCAGGAAATTCTTTGTATGTGACTTCACATGTCATATCTTCAAGCGATATGACATCATAATATATACCATCGACCTCGAAGTCAAAGGCAAATGATGGAATTGCCATCAGTAATGAGACAATTGTTAGTCCCAATTTTAATATATATTCTTTCATTTTTTCGTTTATAAAATTGAAAATATTTTATTTTAAATGACTATCCTCTATTATCCCCAATAAATTAAGCTATCTCTTGATTTTCAAATAGTTTAGTTTGAATTGAAAGTATGCTAATTGTATAAATATAAGATGTTTGTGTATTCATTAGGGAAAATAGAGGATATTCATTTTATTTTATTCATAACGATGCAGGGGATTCTGACTCATAATCCAAAAGATAAATGTCAGATAACGCATCAGCCGGAGGATATACGAATTCTGCAATCTTGCTCTCATCTTTAGGATATGTTTTACACACGATCTCATATAAGCAGGCTTCTTCAATATGCCTCTTATCTTTTTCTCTTAATTTCTGTCGAGAGACTGCAAATCTTGTTGCATCGCGGAACCATTGACGATCCTGTTCATTTTCATGGTTATATATATCCTCTCGGATCATAATGTCCATGTTCCATTTGCCATTGTACTTAAAAAGAATTAAATACCATTTCATATAAATAGTCCTTATCGTCAAAATCCCCGCACGATAGATAGTTATACAATAGAAAAAGGTGTGAGGATTGTATCTTGTCTTATCTTATATCCGGGTCTTGGCGTACCCACTTTAGTAGATAAGACTGACAGCCCCACACCAGTCGCTTATACATTGCGCCTTCTCAGGCATAGGTATAGCAATCGATGCAGGTGTCATCGTCTTTCTATCTTCACTAAAGTTTCAAACCGCCAAGTTTGGATATAGAAGATAAAATTTCAATAACACCTTTTTTGACAGATTGCTCTGTCATCAACAAAAAGTTGAATTTGTGAGACTGTCTATACAGCCTATTACAAATTCGAGCGCAAATATAAAGAAAAAAATCGTTTTAACAAATAATAGTATAATATCAATGTTAAATTTTAAAGTACGGGGAATAAAAAAGTTTGAAATTCAGATTTTCAATTGTTTGGATGTAATCTGATCGCCGCTCCATACTCTGTGATGGAGGGATTTAGAAATGAATCCAAGCGCAGATTAAGCTCGAAATCGAGCTATGCACGCCGGATTTGAGCAGATAGTACGCAGATTTTTTCCCGGTCTGTAGCTAAGCTGGTCCAATTGCTGTGATTGTGTCGTCACTATGGAACGGCGATCAGGAGATCGCCGCTCCATACACAGCCTCCGAAAGCTATATCGATACCTGTATTAAAAGTAAAAAAATCTGCGTTTCCTCTGCTGCCATCTTGCGTCAGGCTCATATTGAGCCGGCCAATCTGCGCTTGGAATTATTCTTTATCTACATCGGCGATCGGAAGATCGCCGCTTAATACACTGCGTTTGAGGGATTTAGAAAGGAATCCAAGCGCAGATTAGCTCGAAATCGAGCTAAGCACGCCGGATTTGAGCAGATAGTACGCAGATTTTTTCTCTGGTCGGTATCTAAGCAGGACCAATTGCTGTGATTATGTCGGCGGTATGGAACGGCGATCTCCTGATCGCCGACATACAAATAAAAAATGCCACTTTAATATTCCCATACTTTGTAAGAATAAAAGCGGCATTTTGTTCATTTTTACGGCGATCAGGAGATCGCCGCTCCATATTCGTTTGAAGGATTTAGAAATGAATCCAAGCGCAGGATTAGCTCGAAACCGAGCTAAGCACGCTGGATTTGAGCAGATAGTACGCAGATTTATTTTCTTTGTTAGGTGTGAAGTTCGGCACGAAGGAATTGCGCCGTCGGAGTATCTTTCTCAACTATCTCTTCCGGGGTTCCTTCAGCTATAATGTAGCCTCCCTCTCGTCCACCTCCCGGACCAAGATCAATGATATGATCGGCCGTCTTGATGATATCCAGATTGTGCTCAATCACAACCATCGTATTTCCTTTATCCACAAGCCGGTTAATTATATTGAGCAAAACACTGATATCTTCAAAATGAAGTCCCGTGGTGGGCTCATCAAGTATGAATAACGTCTTGCCGGTATCTTTTTTAGCTAACTCGGCCGCAAGTTTAACACGTTGGTTTTCTCCACCACTAAGAGTACTCGAAGGTTGGCCGAGTCGGATATAACCCAGTCCTATATCTTTAAGGATTTTGATTTTTTTGATAATTTGAGGTACATTTTCAAAGAAATCAACAGCTTCATCAACCGTCATCTCCAGCACGTCGGAAATAGACTTTCCTTTATATCTAACTTCCAGCGTCTCTCTATTGTATCGTTTTCCGTGGCAATCCTCACAAGGAACCAACACATCCGGAAGGAAATTCATTTCGATAGTCCGGTAGCCGTTTCCCTTACAGGTTTCGCATCGGCCCCCGGAGACATTGAATGAAAACCTTCCCGGTTTGTAACCACGGATCTTTGATTCCGGAAGTTCAACAAACAGCTTGCGGATATCAGAGAAAACACCGGTATAAGTTGCCGGATTAGAGCGCGGCGACCTTCCGAGTGGCGACTGATCGACAGTTACAACCTTGTCAATATTCTCAATTCCGATTATCTCTTGATATGGAAGAGGTTCCTCATGCGAACGATAGAATTTTTTACTTAGAATGGGATGTAATGTGCCGTTTATCAGAGACGATTTTCCGCTGCCACTCACACCGGTTACGCAAATGAATTTTCCCAGAGGAAGTTTAAGATCTACATTCCTTAGATTATTGCCGGAAGCACCTTTGATTTCCAGTGTCTTGCCATTCCCCTCTCTTCTCTTTTCAGGAATGTCAATTCTTTTTTCTCCGTTAAGATAACTGGCAGTTACGGTATGTGTTTCGAGCATTTTATCAGGAGTTCCTTGAAATACGACCTCACCTCCCCTTGCACCGGCGGCCGGACCTATATCTACAATGTAATCAGCATCCTTCATGATATCCTTGTCATGCTCGACCACAATAATGGTATTACCCGTGTCGCGCAGTTTTTTAAGGCTATCTATAAGACGCACATTATCTCTCTGATGTAATCCGATAGAGGGTTCATCCAGAATATAGAGCACGTTTACAAGTTGCGAACCGATTTGGGTGGCCAGTCGAATCCGTTGGCTTTCTCCCCCACTCAGACTTGCACTGCTTCGGTTGAGCGACAGATATTCGAGTCCGACATCCATGAGAAATTTAAGTCGACTTCGGATTTCTTTAAGAATCTCCTCTGCAACAACGCGTTTTGATTTATCAAGACGATCTTCAAGACCTTGTGTCCATTCAAAAAGCTCGGCAATATCCATTGAAGCCACATCCGCAATATTCTTTCCATCAATAAAGAAATTCAAGGAAATTTTATTGAGTCGGGCTCCACCGCATTCCGGGCATACGGTTGTGGAGAAAAACTGGTCGCTCCATTTGTTAGCCTCATGTCCGGCATCCTCATCCTGTTGCATTTCAATATACTTGACCAGACCGTCGTAACTTGAATTGAAATGTGTGGTTGATAATGTTTCGTTAGCAATAGGAAGTCGTGCATCAGTTCCGTTAAGGATCTCATCCAGAACTTCTTCCGAGAGATCTTTAACCGGAGTTTTCAACGTGAATCCGTGTAATTCGCAAATTGCCTGTACTTGCCAGAACACGAGGGAATTCTTATACTTACCTAAAGGCACGATAGCCCCGTCGTATATTGATTTGTTCCTGTCAGGAATTATTTTATCAGTATCGACATGATTTACATAACCGAGTCCTTTGCAACGTCTGCAGGCCCCCTGCGGAGAATTAAAGGAAAAATTATGAGGAGCCGGCTCCGGATAGGAAAGTCCCGAATCAGGATCCATCAAAAGCTGGCTGAAATGTCTTATTTCTCCGTTATCGACATCAAGCACCATCATCTGACGATCGCCCTGTTTTAATGCTGATTCGACCGATGAACGTAGTCGCTGCGGGTCATCACTGGAGGCTCTCATACGATCGACAACAAGCTCAACCGAGTGATTCTGATATCGGTTAAGTTTTAGTCCGTAGGTCAATTCCTTTATCTCGCCATCAATCCTTACGTTGAGATACCCTTTTTTTCTGAGATTTTCAAAAAGATCCTTATAATGGCCTTTTCGATTCTTTACGAGCGGAGAAAGCACATATATTTTCTTTCCATCATATTTTTCAAGAATAAGGTCTACTATCTTATCCTTGGTATATTTTACCATCGGCTTACCGCTGAGATAGCTTCTGGCTTCTCCCATTCTTGCAAAAAGAAGACGAAAAAAATCGTAAATTTCTGTGGTGGTACCGATTGTGCTTCGAGGGTTTTTATTAACAGTCTTCTGCTCTATACTGATAACGGGACTGAGACCGGTGATTTTATCAACATCCGGACGCTCAAGCGAACCAAGCATATTACGTGCGTAGGAGGAAAAAGTTTCGATATAACGCCTCTGACCCTCGGCAAAGATTGTATCAAAAGCGAGCGAAGATTTCCCTGAGCCACTAAGTCCTGTTATTACACTCAAAGAGTTATGAGGAATTGTGACATCTATATTTTTAAGATTATTAACGCGCGCACCATAGACATCTACAGTGTCGGCGGCTTTAATATTTTTCAGATTCATATATTATAAAACTTCTTATATTTAGAGGCGGCTCCAACGTATTTTGGAGACAGCTCCAGCCTGTAATTGAAACTGCTCCGGTTATAGTGGAGACGGCTCCGGCTCAGAAGTCTTAATTTTTCAACAAATATTATGCCAAATTTGATTATGAGTCCTAAGAATTTCATTCTGTCGGTCCCGACACCGGGTTTCCGATTTTCTTATATTTAAGAATGTTGATATCCCCTCCTTTTTTATATTTTTTTCCGTCAGCACCACGAGCTTCAATTACATAATAATACACACCGGTATTTACTGTCTTTCCTCGATATTTACCATCCCAACCTCCCTGGGGATCGTCAAAATAGTAAAGTTGATTGCCATTCCGGTCGAATATCCAACATTTAAATTCAAGAAGCGAGCGATATCCCACTTTCCATATATCATTAACGCCATCGCCATCAGGTGAGAAAACATTAGGAATACGCAGATCGGACGCTCCGATGCTGACAGTGTAAGTATCGCTATATGCTTCGCAACTTCCATCGGCGTTACTGCCAACGAATCTCAGGTAGTATTGACCCTCTTCTTCAAACGTATAATTCAAGTCCTGCTCATTGAAACGATACTGAATATATTCAAATTCGGGATCGCTTGCCATCTGCCATTCCGTGTGAAGCACTGCATCTGTTATACATCCATAAAACGTAATATCTGCCGGTGCGGATCCTCCCAAAACAGAAGAATCTTCACCTTTAATCATGTTTGATTCTTCATCGTCATTCAAATTGTTCTGTTCAGCGTATGTTCTCACATCGACGCCATTGGGTTGGATCACACCGGTCTCTAAAGTTTGATCCAGATGCCAGCTCTTAAGGAATTTATCTTGTATAATCTTAAATTCTGTCGGACAATATATTGCAGGCGAAATAACGAGATGTTCAGGCAAATATGAATATTTGCGTGTTTCGGGTTTAGTGACAAAAGCTTTTGTTTCATCATCCCATTCAAGGGTGGTATATGAAACCTCTATTTCTCTGTCGAGATTACGCTGCTGCCCGTTTATTGTATAATAATGCACGGGAACAGTTAGTCCTCCGGAAACAATAAGTTCGGTATTATCACATTCCTGGACAGATGCTTCATGAGCTTCGCCGGCGGCGGGAAGTCCCGACTTTTTATAATCTATCACCCAGAAACAATAGTTTTTTCCATCCTGATTAAGGATATACCCCATGTTTCCTTCCGGATTTTTCAGTTTCAGAAGGCCGTCTTCATAAACAGTGGCTACCTCCTGCGCGAATCCTCCGCCAAGATTGCTGTATTTTGATAAAGTGAGGCCGCTGATATTATTATCCGGCTTAATTTCCATTGTAGTTACCGGTGATATATCCGAAATAACAAAGATCATGTCAAGTCCCGTTGATTTTTCCGGTGTGACGGAGATAACCGGTTTATCACTTCCGATGAAAGAAACCGTTACCGCTTGCACCGATGTAACCGGACAAAAAAGCAGAAAGGAGCAAAACAAACCTTGAATTAATGACTTTCGCATATACACTTAACGTTGTCGGGCGTGCCCTTATTGTTTTTTTATTTGTTTTGTAGATTCTACATCATTGGTCGGTAAAGTCTGTTTACGTGAAGGCCAGGGGAAATTAACCGGATTAAGTGTAAGGTGGATATTCTTTTGATTCATTCTCACCTCCATATATTTGATAAGTTTTTGCTGTTCCGTCTCTCCAAGTCCTTTAGGGGCATTTACAAAGATCATATTGACGGTATCAGACGATTGTGAGGAAACAGAGGAGGCAACCATCTGTGAGAGGGCTATATCATGAATATCAGGAAATAAAACCTTTATTTCGGGAGAAACTTTTATACTTTCATCAGAAAATTGTTTGTGTAAGGCCACCATAGATTTTAACGAATCAATTTCATTCTGACGTGCGGCAATCTCTGCCTGCATAAGATTATAGAAACGATCGAAGCTCTGATCATGATCTACCTCATTCTGAGTCAATGAGAAGCCTTGCTTGATATTCAACACGGTCCCGCCAAGTCCCACGCTGTCAAGTTTATTCATCATAGCCAGTTGAAGCGAATCTTTTGGAAGAGCCTCCCCGATGAGTGTCACTTCAATAAACCGTTTATGATCTTTTATATATTCCGTGTGGTTAAGTACTTGTGTATTAGGGAATACCATTTCTTGTGTCACAAACTGTTCCGCTTTCTGCAGGAAGATGTTTTTCTGAATCATCGTGACAGTGAGATAGATACTGAAAGCAATCGTGAGACAAACCACTGTCCAGACAACAGCCCTGACTTTCTTCACTCTTTTAGTATCTTGATAGACAACGGTTTTAAATCCCATGAGTTTCACCCCTATCCAGGTGGCGAAAAGAATGAAGATCATATTGGTGAAGAAGAGATAGAGGGCACCTAAAAAGAAATTCATCTGGAGGGTGGCCAATCCATATCCTGCCGTACACAGCGGAGGCATGAGGGATGTAGCGATAGCCACACCGGGGAGCACTTGCCCTTTGTTCTTACATGCTATGCTCAGGATACCTGCCGCACCGCCGAAGAGTGCAACAAAAACGTCATATATTGAGGGAGAAGTTCGAGCAAGCAGCTGACTTGCACCCTCAAATTGGGGAGAAATAAGAAAATAGATAGCCGATGCCACAAGCGATCCAAGGATGGCAGCGATAATATTTTTCAGACCTCGTTTGAGAAGTTCGAAATCCTGAATACCGATTGCAAGCCCCATGCCGATGATCGGCCCCATAAGCGGAGAAATCAACATCGCGCCGATTATTACAGCCACACTATTGGTATTCAAACCCAGGGAAGCTATGAATATAGCGAAAATAAGTACAATAAGCTGACTTCCTTTAAATGATACTCCGGAACGAATCGAATCTTCAGTTGCAGCCTGGGGTTCAAGGTCATCGGCAACGTTAAAATAAGATAGGAGGTCGGTTTTAAAAAGCTTAAAATTGTTTATGAATGATTTTTTTAATTCCATAAGTTAGATTTACATTTGTGCAGAATCAAAACGGAATGTAAAGGTAGTCATATTTTCCGATATTTCTTAGTCACACCAATTACAATTATTATGTCGTTGTTCCATACCTGGCCTCTGAAAGCGATACACACACTTATTCATTCATAATCGAAATTTAATAATCACTTCGTTTGAGGGATTCGAAAAGGATCCAGACGCAGATTAGCTCGTAAACGAGCTTTTTACGCCGGATTAGGCAGATTGTTCGCAGATTTTTTTCTCTGGTCTGTAACTAATTCGGTCCAATTGCTGTTAGTATGTCGGCGGTATGGAACGGCGATCTCCTGATCGCCGACAGACAAATAAAAAATCCTCTTTAATATTCCCACACTATATAAGAATAAAAGCGGCATTTGTCTATTTTTACGGCGATCAGGAGATCGCCGCTCCATATCGTGCCTCTGAAAGCAGCGACAGCAATTGTCTCAATAGGAGTGAAAAAGGTAGTGAAAAAATCTGCGTTTCCTATGCTTTCATCTTGCGACAGGCTCAGCCTGAGCCGGCCCATCTGCGCTTGGAATCATTCTTTATCCACGTCGGCGATCAGGAGATCGCCGCTCCATATCCCTGCGTTTGAAGGATTTAGAAAGGAATCCAAGCGCGGGATTAAGCTCGAAATCGAGCTTTGCACGCCGGATATGAGCAGATGGTACGCATATTTTTTCTTACTCCGATTCAACTTTTTTTGAGATATAGGTTATTCTTTCCGATTCGACTTTTTTAGCGCGATAAAGTTCAATTATTGCTAAATTGGTACGATTGTTGTGATTGGGTCGGCAGTATGGAAGGGCGAGCTCCTGATCGCCGACAGAGAAATAAAAATACCGTTTTTTATAGATAATCATATTTCGCGCTATAATATCACCTGAATAACACGATTTCAAAATTATAATGAAACATAAATTTTGGAATAATTTCCGATAACTGTTGTTATCAGAAATTTTTTATAAATTTGCGTAATGACTCACGCCGTGCGTCTTCCAAGAGAGGGAGCGAGGCGGGAGGATAAAATAAAAGGCGTTTACTCGCGCTTTATTCTTGTCTCATAAAGACGTGGCAGTTTTTTAAGACAGTCAAGAATATGGCAAAGTGGGCGCTCACGGGTATGTGTTTACCTATCCGGGCTCATTCTGTGCCTTAACTGGCATGGAGTGGGTTTGGGGTAACTGCATAGGCGTGGGTTCTGCGTTGCTATTCTACTGTCAGGTTTCATGCCACGTCACCTTTGAGAAGAATAGCAATAGTAACAGATACCTGCGCTTTTTTTTACAAGCCTGTCGCAATAGGGGTATTCGGCGACTTTTAACTTAAAAAGGTTGCTATCCATGAAAGCGACTGATAAAATAAGACTTGCTGAGCGCATACGCTCTCTTGAGGGGCTGACCGATGAAGAACGGTCGGCTTTACTCGGCTTACTAAACGAAACAAAGACTTACGGGCTTGTGTGGGAAGATAAGCCGGAGGATGTGGAAGAACGTCTGCGCGACGAGCTGCCTGTTCTCGTCGAAGATAAATCTAAGGCTCTCACTGAGGGTGGTGCCGACGCGCCTAATCATGTTTTGATTGAGGGCGATAATCTTGAAGCCCTGACAACTCTCGCTTACACTCACGAGGGCAAAATCGATGTTATCTACATAGATCCGCCGTATAACACCGGCAACAAAGACTTCATCTATAACGACTCATTCGTAGACTCTGAGGACAGCTACCGACACTCAAAATGGCTTTCCTTTATGTCAAAACGCCTCCGCATTGCCAAGAAACTTCTCTCTGATAGAGGTGTTATCTTCATTCTCATAGACGATAACGAACAAGCTAACCTCAAACTCCTCTGCGATGAAATATT
>CAZOPN010000076.1:0-12069 GCA_964581685.1 uncultured Sangeribacter sp.
CGTCTCGCTGGAAGTTGTAAAGTTTATTCCAGATTACGCTTGACTTGAACCCCGTTGCCTCGTTCGGGAGTACATCCTCAGAAATATCTTCAAGAAACTCGTTGAAGATATTGTAGAGCGTTACGAAGTAGATAAACTCCGGCGAATTTTCCTTGTATGCGTTGGTGATATTGTCAAGCACCTGTTCTGTGACGACTTGCAGTTGCTCGCCATCGTTCCATATCTCGTTGAACTTTTGGAGGAACTGTAAAGAGAAAGGCGCATCGAACTTGGTAATCATGGTGGCGAGGTAGTTGCCGCGCTCACAACCGAGTTCAACGGTCGTAAATCCGTTGACAGGGGAATAGACAACATCATCCACCCCGACGATCGACGGCATACCGGCGTTTGTTCGGTTGGATTTGAAACAAGCCTTGCGCTTAATCCATTCAGCGCACTCTTTGGCGACGGCTTTCAGGGAAAGTTCGTTGCGGAGTTTGATTTCAAATTCAGAGCCGAAAAGGTCGCGCTCACGATTGAGACGCGGGATGTAAAACTCGCGGCACTGCTTGTCAACCTTTTCGGTGACGAATGAGGGCGAAGTGAAGATAAAACGCAGTTCATCAATCTCGCCCAACTGCTCTTTGAGTTCTTGGAAAGCATAGATAGAGAAGCATGACGCGGCGATAGCGACCTTAGAGCCTGAGCGCAAGGTGACGAGCAAATCGTCGCGTAATGTCTTATTGACGTTATCTATAATTTCCATAAAAAAAGATTTTTGCTATTTAAATAAGACGATTTCGAATCGTCTACCAAATATCTCTTTCTTATCCATGACTATGATTTATTGCTTACAATTAAGTCTTTAACATCAATATCAAGTAACTCAGAAATCCTCACAAGCGTATCAAGAGAGGGCTGCATCTTATTCGAACACCAACGGGAAACGGTTGCTTCGTTTTTACCAACCTGTTCGGCAAGCCATTTACCTGTTTTACCATTTTCAACTAACGCAACTTTTATCCTGTTTATCTTCTGTGACGCCATTTCACTTGTTTTGCTTACTTATTACTAAGCAAGCGCAGCTTGCACGCGGCGCATATATCGTGAAGCAAGGAAAGGAGACTATAAAGGTCATGGTGGAATAGACCACTAACACAAAATATAGACTTGCAATATCCGGAGGCAGCAGAATCGTTTGCCTCCGGATTATTTTTCAGGGGGGGTTATCTGTGGATTTCGGGGCGACGGTCGGGGGGAAGGATGAGTGTCGGATCGACGCTATCCACTCGCTCGAGGATTATCCGGCTGTTGCCGCGCCAGGGCACTCGCGCATGATATACCTTATAGACAACCCTCACCGGCAGATTGCCATATTGCATCCGGCGCAACTTCGTGGCCAATTCTCCTGAAGGAGTGGCAAACCGGAAATCGCCCTCATAGACGCGCGTGGTGTCCATAAGGCTCTTGTAAGGGAGCAAGACCCCTTCGTAGGTCTTGAAAATGTGGCCCTCCCTATCGATTTTCTCGACATACCCATATTGGGTGGCCTCCTCAATATAGGGAGAAAAATAGCGGAAATAGACAAGAATCAAAAGAAGAATCAGCGCGAAACCTCCGGCAATCCACAAGCGCAGGGCGCCTGTGCGCGGCGGTTTAAGATGTTCGAATTCCGACTCCGGCTGCTCCCAATATCGCGGATCGTCCGGCTCGAATTCCGGTTTCTCCGGTTTCGGCTCTTCCGCAGGAATATCCGGACCATCGAAATAATCGCTCTTTTCGTTATCTTCTTCTATATTGAATTTCATTACTCCAAACTTATTTTATAAGTATCTATTAAATTGTAACCGGCTGCAGCCACAGGCTCTGCTATAATTGTGCTCCCTCATTCTCAAGAAGCTCGGCAGCTTCCTTTTCAACAGGGAGCGTCCCTTTCTTGTTCAGCGAGATATAAATCATCGTGAAGATACCGAGCAAAATCAACATCACAGTCTGGCCCGACCATTGAAGCATCGAGAAAGCTGTGCCCTGTTCATCAGAGATACCGTAGACTGCCAGACCGAACATCACGGCAATATTCCAGGGGCCCAGCCCCCCATTGGAGGGTATGGCCATTCCGATCGAACTAAGCACAAATGCCACGAGGCAAGGTGTGAATCCGTAGGCCAAGGAAGCTTCCGTGCATAATTCGCGAGTGAAGGGGAAAGCGAAGAAGGCCACATAAAGCTGAATGTAATAACAGAACCAGATGGCAAGCGTAAGAAGAATAAAAAGCCATTTCCCCTCCATTGTGCCGACAGCTGCGAATCCCTTCCAAAGCTGAACTCCCATTCCCTTCACTTTGGCTACGATGCCAAGATTCCCTCCAAACCGGAAGATAGCCCACACAAGCAGACAGCCTCCCACAAGCGTAATCCAGAACCACGGAGAATAAACCATATCCACCAACCCCTTGCCAACCGGATATTTCACAAGAAAAGCCTCGATTGCCGGAGTGGCTACTATGAAAGTCAGAACCGTTAATAACAGAACTACGAGCGTATCAGAAAGACGATCGGCAACCATCGACCCCAATACCGTGGCAAAAGGAGAATGTTCCCGCTGCGCAATATACGTGCATCGCCACACCTCTCCAAGACGGGGGAAGATGAGATTGAGCGCATAGCACCCGAAAATCGAGCAGCACAGAGCCATCAGCGGGGGTCGAACCCCAAGACTCCGGAGCTGAATGCGCCAACGCAGGGCGCGGAAGATATGCGAGAAAACGCTGATTCCCATTGCACAGAGAATCCACCAGTAATCCACTCCGTTACGGAGCAGATGCCACATATCGGAGAAATTAACCTTCCGGAACATGTAGGTCACCAGAAGGACGGTAAGCGCCAATGGCAGAAGCCATCTCACTACGTAGCCTCCTATGATTTTCAGTTTACTTTTCTTCTCCTCTTTTCCTTTTACGGCATTTTCCTTATCCATAACTGATCATTTAGAGAAACTCCACTTCCTTGAAAGCATAGCGGTATAAATCTCCCTCCACACTCTTTATGCAAAGCGTTCCCCCCGCTTCCACATCCTCTATCACCCCTTCATAACATACGTTGCGGGCCACATCGCGGAAAGGATAAGCCTGACCATCGCCACGCCATAATTTCTCGAGAAACTCCCTGTGTAGCTCCTCTCGGCCCCTCTCTGTCTTAGCCTTTTCAAGCCGCTCCGCCAGCATATCGGCTATTACAGGCACAAGGTTGTCCGGAAGCCATTCTCTCCCGGCAATCATAGCCATCGACACCGGATTGGGCGCATCGCTGCGGAAAACAAGCTGATTTATATTCAGCCCCACTCCGATCACGGAATGTTCGAGGCCGTTCCCCGCGACACTGTGCTGAATCAGGATTCCGCAAATCTTACGGTCGCCGACATATATATCGTTAGGCCATTTAGCGACGGCAGCAATCCCCTCTCGGGCAAGCAGATCGACAATAGAGAGTGCCACAGCCTCGCTGACGGCAAACTGACGCGAAGCAGGGAATGCCTCCCTCCACGGATAAAAGAGAGAGAACGTAAGGTTTTTTCCCGGCTCCGACTCCCAGCTGTTGCCACGCTGTCCACGACCCGCAGTCTGTTCCACGGCATATACAAGCGTTGCCACTCCAAACTCCCGATGGCTACGGGCGACGTAGCTGTTGGTGGAATCGGTCAATTCAAGTCGTCTGATATTCATCATATCCTTATAATGCGCATTCCGTCGTCAGCGACACTGATCTCCACATCCACAACATCCTCAGGAAGATAACCGGCAGCGTTTTCGGGCCATTCCATAAGACAGAAAGCTCCGGAATCAAAATAATCGTCCAGCCCCATATCAATCAGCTCCGCCTCGCTCTCTATCCGGTAGAAATCGAAGTGAAACACCGAAAGGTCATTCTCACGGGCATACTCATTGACAATGCTGAAAGTAGGGCTGCTGGCCTCGTCGATACATCCCAGAACCCGACATAACTCGGCTATGAATGTAGTCTTTCCCGCTCCCATCGGCGCATGGAATGCGAAATGGCGCGAATCTCCGGCCGCCTCGCAAAAACGGACAGCCGCCTCCCTGAGTTGATCGATGTTTTTAACTCTAATTTCCATCATCATGCAAATTTACTACATTCATTCTAAAAATTCGCATATTTTAGCTATATTTGCGCTTAGAACAATAATAAAAAAAGAAAATGGGAAAAGTTATCATCATCGGCGCCGGGGGCGTCGGAACTGTTGTGGCTCACAAATGCGCACAGCATCCGGAGGTCTTCTCGGAAATCGTAATCGCATCGCGCACAAAATCGAAATGCGACCGTATTGCCGCTGAAACAGGTGCCAAGAATATAGTTACCGATCAGGTAGATGCAGATTCCGTCGATCAGCTCACGGAACTCTTCAACCGTCACAAACCTGATATCTGCATCAACGTCGCTCTCCCCTATCAGGACCTCACAATCATGGAGGCTTGCCTTAAATGCGGCGTCAATTATCTCGACACAGCCAACTATGAGCCCAAAGATGAGGCTCACTTTGAATATTCATGGCAATGGGCATATCGCGAAAGATTTGAGAAAGCGGGCCTGACAGCCATCCTCGGATGCGGTTTCGACCCGGGTGTCTCTGCCGTATTTGTGGCTTATGCCGCAAAACATCATTTCTCTGAAATGAGATATCTCGATATAGTAGACTGCAATGCCGGCAACCACGGCAAAGCTTTCGCCACAAACTTCAATCCCGAAATCAATATCCGCGAAATAACCCAGAAAGGCAAATACTGGCAGGATGGCAAATGGGTGGAGACCGAAAACCTCGAAATCCACCGCCCCCTCAACTATCCCAATATCGGCGAGCGCGAGTCTTATCTGCTATATCACGAGGAGCTTGAAAGCCTCGTGCAGAATTTCCCCTCTATTCGGCGCGCGCGTTTCTGGATGACATTCGGTCAGGAATATCTCACTCATCTCCGTGTGATTCAGGATATCGGAATGGCACGCATTGACCCGGTAATCTACAACGGACAGGAGATCATTCCGATCCAGTTCCTCAAAGCCGTGCTCCCCGACCCCGGTTCTCTTGGAGAGAACTATACGGGCGAGACTTCAATCGGATGCCGCATCAGCGGTCTGGATAAGGAGGGCAAGGAGTCTACTTACTATATATGGAACAATTGCTCACATCAGGCAGCATATAAGGAGACAGGCGCTCAGGCCGTCAGCTACACCACCGGCGTGCCGGCCATGGTTGGCGCAATGATGTTCCTAACCGGGAAATGGGTTATGCCCGGAGTCCACAACGTTGAGGAATTCGATCCGGATCCTTTCCTTGAAACCCTCGCCGTGTCCGGCCTTCCCTGGCACGTTGCTGTGAACGAAGATATAGAGTTCACCCCCGAAAATTAATATCATCCGATAAATCATAAATCTTAAGGAGTGCTCCGGGCTCTTGAGCCATAAGGCCGGGAGCCTCCTTTTATCTTTAATATACCGTTATGAAACTCAAATCCATGATTGCGGCGCTTGGGGCGATTCTTGTCGCAGCTATTATTCCTTCGGCCTCGGCTGCGCCGGCCGTGGTTCCCACAGCCGATGGCCTTACATGCGAAATTGAATTTTATACTCCCGACATTGTCAGGGTCGTCAAGTATCCCGCGGGCAAAACAAAGCCACAGAAAAAGAGTTTGTCAGTTATCGCCGCTCCGACCGATACCAGGGTCGCACGTCACGACAAAGGCTCCAAAACCATCCTGAGCAGCGACCGTCTTTCAATCGCTGTAGATAAAAAAACCGGAGAGATAACGTTCAGTGACGCCTCAGGCAAGAAACTCCTCCGCGAAGGGAATGCGTCAATGATCGAGCGCACCTCCGGTGCCGACAAGGGAAGCTATCAGGTGGCCCAATCGTTCATTCTCGATAAATATGAACCGATCTACGGACTCGGAATCCTGCAAAACGGCAAAATGTCGCAACGTGGCACCGAACGCAAGATGATTCAAGACAATATCTGGGATTACGTTCCCTTCTTCCAGTCTATAAAAGGTTACGGTGTATTCTGGGATAATACATCGCCGACACTTTTCAGCGATAACGATAAGAGGACGCTCTTCGATTCGGAAGTAGGCGATTGCATCGATTATTATTTCCTTGGAGGAGGAAATGCCGACGGCGTTGTGGCCAATATGCGTCAGCTCACGGGAGACGTGCCCATGCATCCGCTATGGACATACGGATTCTGGCAGTCGCGCGAACGCTATAAGACCCAGGAAGAGATCACAGAGGTTGTCAAGAAACATCGCGAACTCGGAATTCCTATCGACGGAATAATTCAGGATTGGCAGTATTGGGGAAACAACTATCAATGGAACGCTATGGATTTCGTTAATCCGGGCTTTCACAATCCCAAAGCCATGATCAACGATATTCACGACAACAACGCACACGTAATCATCTCCGTATGGTCTTCTTTCGGACCTATGACCAAACAGTTCCGCGAGATGGAGCCTAAAGGAATGCTCTATGATTTCAAGACATGGCCGAGCAGCGGTTATGAAGGCTGGCCTCCCCGGGCCGACTATCCCTCGGGAGTGAAAGCATACGATGCCTTCAACCCCGAAGCCCGCGACATTTACTGGAAATACCTGAAGAACCTTTACGATCTCGGTCTCGACGGCTGGTGGATGGATTCTACCGAGCCCGATCATCTCGGCTTCAAGGATTCCGATCTGGAGACTCCCACGGCGATGGGGTCTTTCCGCAAGATGCGCAATGCCTATCCGCTGGCAGCCGTAGAAGGTGTCTACAGCCATCAACGCGAGGCCGACAGCACAAAACGCGTGTTCATACTCACCCGCTCCGCTTTCGCCGGCCAGCAACGCACCGGCGCAAACACATGGAGCGGCGATGTCACCTCTTCCTGGGAAAACTTCCGCAACCAGATTCCGGCAGGGCTCAACTTCTCTCTCACCGGCAATCCCAATTTCAACACCGACCTCGGAGGCTTCTTCCCATCGGCCTATTGCAGCTACTCCGGCGATAACTCAGCTACTAAAAATCCGCTATTTCAGGAACTATACGTAAGATGGCTGCAATATGGCATTTTCTCTCCCATGATGCGTTCGCACGGCGAAAACATCAAGCGCGAGATTTATTATTTCGGAGAAGAGGGTGAACCTGTCTACGATGCGATCGCCGATGCTATTAAACTGCGATATGCCCTACTCCCCTACTCCTATTCTACAGCACATGATGTGTCGGCCAACAGAGGCTCCTTCATCAGAGCGCTCAATATGGATTTCCCGGCCGATCGCAATGTCCACGATTGTGCCGACAAATTCATGTATGGTCGTTCGTTGCTCGTTGCTCCCGTAGTCCACGCTCAGTATACACCCGAAGAAACCATCTCGGCTGATGCCTGGCTTAATCTTCCGCGTGGATCGTATGATTACAAGAAATATAAGGAAGCTGTCAATTTCAACGACCCGAAATCTCATTCAGTATATCTTCCGGGCGGCACCGACTGGTGGGATTTCTTCTCGGGTGAGAGATTTAAAGGTGGCACCACGCTTACACGCGACGTGACCCTTAACTCGATTCCTCTCTTTGCAAAAGCCGGTAGCATCGTGCCCATAGGCCCGGATGTGCAATATGCAACAGAAAAACCATGGGATAACCTGGAGATAAAAGTTTTTCCGGGAGCCGATGGCGAATTTGTGCTCTACGAAGATGAGGGCGACAATTATAACTACGAAAAAGGAGTCTTCTCGACAATACCGTTCCGCTACAATGATAAAAAGAAAGTTCTCACCATCGGCGCCCGCAACGGCTCTTTCCCGGGGATGAAGGCCATGCGTAATTTCAGCATAGTCCTCCCCGACGGCAGCTCCCGACCCGTTGAATACAACGGAGAGGAAATCACTGTTGCTCTTTGAGTTGGGAATGATCTGAAGGATTGGATGAGTCAGACTGATTGGAATCACCGGAAGATTTGCGATGACGACGGTTAGGATGGTGGCGACGGCGAGAGCCGTTGCCACTTCTTTTTCCTGCTTCGGGACCTTCTGTCGGAGCTGCCTCCTGAGCTACCTCTTCTTCACCGCCAACGCCAAGAGAGTCGGCGATAAGTTCGGCGGCATATTCCGAGGCGACATAGTTGCCGAGCTTTCGCTGGATCATTTTATAGCCGGAGAGCTGCCAGTCGCGGCGGGGAGAGGGCTGAAGCAGCGGCGAAAGTTCACGTGCGATCGAATCTGCCGTACAGAGATGCACAAGCAGTTCCGGCACGATACTATTCTCCATCACCAGATTCGGCAACGACACATATTTCACTTTAAGAAGCTTCTCCATTATCTTGTAAGAGAGCTTCACTCCGTTGGCACGATAGACCACCACCTGCGGCGTGCCGATAAGTGCTGTTTCAAGAGTAGCCGTGCCGGAGGTGACGATGGCTGCCTGAGAATATTTGAGAAGGGTCGGGGTCACACCGAATACGACTTTTATGCCACGGTCTTGCGCCACCTCACGATAGAATTTCTCCGGTATGGCCGGCGCCGCCCCAATAACATACTGAAAATCCGGGAAACGCTTGGCTGCCTCTATCATCAGCGGCAGGTTGTTCCTGATCTCCCCTTTTCTCGAACCGGGAAGAAGGGCAATGATGGGACGGTCATCGCTCAGGCCCTGACGTTCCATGAAATGACGTTTTGGAGGGATATGGCCCATCGCGTAAGCAATCTCCTGAACCGAAGGATTACCAACATACTTCACCTTGTAGCCGCGATCCCTGTAGAACCCGACTTCGAAAGGGAGTATGGAATACATCCTGTCGACATATTTCTTGATTTTCCGTACGCGATATTCTTTCCAAGCCCAGACCTTGGGAGAAATAAAATAATGCACCGGTATACCATGTTTATGAGCGTAGGCCGCCAACTTCAGGTTAAACCCGGGGTAATCTACAAGAATCAACGCATCCGGCCGGAAATCGGTCAAAAGTTGCTTGGCCTGACGTATATTACGCAATATCTGGGGAAGTTTGCGAAAAACCTCGCTGAAACCCATCACATTCATCTCATCATAATGCAGATCGGGTTTGCGACGTGCCTCTTTGGCCATAAGATCGCCTCCGAAAAAACGTATGTCGGCCTCCTTATCGAGTTCTCTCAGTGATTTTATAAGATTGGAGGCATGCAGATCGCCCGAAGCCTCTCCGGCGATGATAACATATTTCATCTCTAAGCTTATTTTCTAAAACCCCACCTCAAGCATCCCACGCGGAAGCCTCAAAAATTTTATGAAATGGGGTCTTACTAAGTCTTTTCTATAATAATACGTTGATGACGCCGTTTTTCGTATATGAAAAGTATGCGCCGTTTTATTTTGACAGCCATTGCGCTGTTTAGTTTAATCGTTTCTTCATGCATCAGCGATAAAATATCGACTTCTTCCTCCGATATTCTCTCTTTCTCCCGGGAGAAAGTGGATTTCGATACGGTTTTTACCGATCTGGGCACGCCGACAGCACGCCTGATTGTCTCTAACCGTGCCAAGAATGCAATTGTAATCTCCTCTATCCGGCTTCGCAAGCAGGAGTCGGCTTTCAGCATAAACGTAGATGGTGTGAGCGGAAAAACTTTCAGCGACGTCGAGATAAGAGGACGCGACTCCATTTATGTTTTTATAGAATGTTACATTCCTGCCGACCAATCAAACAAGCCTTTCCTAATTGAAGACGAACTGGAATTCGTCACCAACGGCGTCACACAGACTGTCAAACTGGAGGCGTATGGACGGAATGTGACACGTCTCAAGGCCACTACCCTTAAAAACGACACACGCCTCACCTCTGAGCGACCATACATCATATTTGACTCGCTTGTGGTTGCCCCGGGCGTTACACTGTCCGTCGAGCCCGGCACACAGCTTCTCTTTCACGATGGAGCGGAACTGATCGTTCACGGCACATTTGAAGCCGTCGGCCAACCGGGAAAGATGATCGATATGCGTGGCGACCGTCTTGACAATGTGCTTCCTGATGTGGGCTACGACATACTCGCCGGCCAATGGAAGGGAGTGAGGTTCACACCCACATCTTTCGGCAACCGCATGGAATACGTCAATATGCGCTCAACGGCAAAAGGGCTGACTGTCGATGGGACGGAATCGGAAAATGTCCCGGCCGACCTCACTCAGTCACGGTTGCTTCTCCGCAACTCATGGCTTCATAATTCGCAATCCTCCGTACTCACCTCCCGCTATGCCAAGGTGGATGCCTACGGCGTATGCTTCTCCGAAAGTGCCGATGCTGTGGTAAGCCTCACGGGGGGCGAACATTCTTTCGTGCAATGCACGATAGCCAACAACTATCTCTTCGCTGCCATCTCGCAGCCTCTGTTATCCCTCTACTATTGTTTGCCGGGCGAACAGCTCGACCGACCGGACGATCCGAACCCGCTGATGAAGGCCTCATTTGAAAACTCCATCATCTACGGCCTGGCAGCCGATCTGAATGTCGGCGATTTCACCGGCTCCGATGTCTATCTGCGGAATGTCTCGTTGAAATCAGGCGGCACCAATGACGACCATTTCATCGACTGTCTTTGGGAGTGTGATCCTCTTTTTCTCACAATTCGCCCTGACTACATTTTCGACTATCGTGTAGCCACCGATTCGCCGGTGATCGGCAAAGGGAATCCGGCCTTAGTCACTGAGCTATCGCTCTACGATATGCTTGGCGACAATCGCCTCTCGGATGGAAATCCCACACTCGGAGCCTTTGCGCGCCCCGCCAATCCCGAAGATGCCGGCAAACTCTTTGAAAACCCCGATCAAGATAATTAACCCGCGGAGTGTATCAGCTCCGGCGAGTGTGGGGGTAAGCTCCGGAGGAGCGAGGCAATTGTATCCCCGCATCGACGAGCAAAGCGAGGAGGTGTGGGGTTAGGCCCCTCCCCCTATGATAAGCGCCGGCGAGCGTCGGGGTAAGCTCCGGAGGAGCGAGGCAATTGTATCCCCGCATCGACGAGCGAAGCGAGGAGGTGTGGGGTTAGGCCCCAATCCCTATGATAAGCGCCGGCGAGCGGGGGTGGAAGCTCCGAAGGAGCGAGTCAATTGTATCCCCGCATCGACGAGCGTAGCGAGGAGGTGTGGGGTTAGGCCCCTCCCCTCTAATAAGCTTCGGAGAAGCGAGCCAATAATAATTCTCAAGAAATACTTTGTAATTATCGTCAGATACTTTACATTTGTAACATGAGCTACGTTACTTCCTTATATCATGTTGTCTTTGGCACTGCAAGCCGTGTGGGCTCCTTGAACCCGGAACATGCAGATAAATTATATGCTGTGTTAGCTTCCGAGATCGCTGCGATGAAAAGTAAGGCGTTGATAATAAACGGGGTTAGAAATCATGTACACATTCTCCTTAGCCTCAATCCGGAAATTGCCCTCTCCAACCTTATGAGACAGTTAAAAAGCCGATCTTCTCTTTGGATTAAGAAATCTCAATTATTTCCTATCTTCGACGGATGGTCTCATGAATATGGAGCCTTCTCGCTATCGGCTACTCACAAAGATCCTGTGTACAAATACATAGAAGGCCAGCAACAACATCATCTAACAATCAGTGATGAGGAAGAATTCGAGCGTTTGGTAGTTAAAGCCGGTTTACGGATATATAGAGGGTGATCCCCCTCTCCGGCAGCTTCGGCACCACGGGGTATTCGCTCCGGCGAGTGTGGAGGTAAGCAATATTGCGTATGGGTATCCCCTCCGGAGGCGAGAATATAAGCACTGGCGAGCGTGAGGATAAGCACTGGCGAGCGTGGGTGTAAGCTCCGAAGGAGCGTATCAATTGTATCCCCGCATCGACGAGCGAAGCGAGGAGGTGTGGGGTTAGGCCCCAATCCCCTCTAATAAGCTTCGGAGAAGCGGGACAATAAACATCGGCTCGATGATTGACTCGCTTCTCCGAAGCTATGTTAGTCTTTCTTTTTGCAACCCCACACCGATATTCGTTCGCTGCGCTGCCTCATATCGATGCGGGGATACAATTGTTTCGCCCTTTCAGGGCTTTCCC
>CAZOPN010000077.1:0-12007 GCA_964581685.1 uncultured Sangeribacter sp.
AACCTTCTGATCCGTAGTCAGATGCTCTATTCAATTGAGCTAACGAACCATGCTCAACGTTTCCGTTTTGCGAGTGCAAAATTAAAAATTTATTCTGATTCCTCCAAATTTTTTTATTACTTTTTTTATTTATTTAAAATTTTATCCGCAATTCAGTTCTCAAATTTGTACACAACACCACAAGAACCAACAATGCCGGTGAGCGGAACACTCTTCTTTATAACTTCGACACTGCCCTCTTTTATATGAGGCCAGCACTTGACTATAACCTCTCCTATCTGCTTTGCCACACTTTCAAGGAGTAACCACTCCTTTTGCATTTCCACAACAATGCAATCATATACTTCCGCATAAGAAATTGAGCTTTTAAGATTCTCCTTTTCGAATACGGATGCATCATAATGTAATTCTACATTTACGACAAAGTCATTGGCCACCTCTCGTTCCTGATCGGAAACTCCGATACGAGAATGAAATTCAAGGCCTGAAAGTCTGATAACAAAAGATTGGCTCATTCTACCGGCATCTTGTCAATCCGACGTTGATGACGCCCTCCTTCAAACTCGGCAACCAGATATGCATCTACAATCTTATGCGCTTCATCTTTAGTAATAAAACGTGCCGGAAGCACAAGAAAATTAGCATTGTTATGCTCCTTGGCAAGTAATGCCAATTCCGGGAGCCAAGCCAAGCCGGCACGAATCCCCTGATGTTTATTGAGCGTCATTCCTATTCCATTTCCGGAGCCGCAGATTGCAATGCCAAATTCACACTCACCGCTTTCCACAGCTTTAGCTGCCGGATGAGCATAATCAGCATAATCACACGATTCAGAGCTATTTGTTCCAAAATCAACAGGAACATATCCCTTCAGCTCAACATATTTCTTTATATCTTCTTTAAGATCATAACCTGCATGATCACTTGCAAATGCTATTTTTTTCATGGATATATTATTATATATAAAATCGCTACTCTTGTCCTTCTATTTCAATAACTGCATTGCTCTCTCGTTCCTTTTTGTTTTGAAAAAGACGCGATTTAAAAGCAAACCTCACAAGTATAAAATTAAGCGGAACACATATAGCCAAAGCCGGTAATAAGGCCAATGTCGGTCCGACAAGTCCTTTGAATATCGCTACAAGGCCGGTCTGCATTCCCATATTGATAAGGTGACTTAAGGTAAAAGCCAATCCTTTTTTTGCATTCGGATTGCTTTTAAAAGTAAAATAACTTGACAGAAAGAAGTTAGCTATAAAACTTATAGCATAGCTTATCATCGTTGAAACCACTGGTGGGACCTTAACTGCATGCACAAAGACCACATATAGACCATATTGCAACAGAGTTGCAAAACCACCCGTAATAACAAAACGAATAAGTTCGGCTTTCTTGCTACGACTCTTAAGAATATTTTCCTTACTCATCGCCTTTACATTCTTTTTTTATCTCTTCATTTATCGAATAGATATAATCAAGCAATTCTTGCCTACCCCGGTTGTTTTCTGATGATGTTACGAATATTGGCGGAAGTTCATCCCAATGCAGTAGAAGTTCATTTTTATACTCTTCTACTCTTCTTTCTCCTGCCACCGGCCCAAGCTTATCTGCCTTAGTAAAGACTATGGCAAAAGGCACTTCATGTTCTCCGAGCCATTCGAAGAATTCCATGTCTATTTTCTGAGGCTCATGACGAATATCAACGAGCACAAACAAGCAAGTAAGCTGACTTCGGTCAAGAATATAGTCTTCTATTATTTTTGTAAGCTGTTCTCGCTGTTCTTTTCCCCGCGCAGCATAGCCGTAACCGGGAAGATCGACAAGATACCAAGCTCCGTCATCCACCTTGAAATGATTGATTAACAACGTTTTTCCGGGCTTCTGTGAAGTCTTGGCAAGTTTTTTGTTCTTCCCAAGCATATTTATCAGCGAAGACTTTCCTACATTGGAACGTCCGATAAAAGCATATTCGGGAACACCGGTCACAGGACAAGCCTTAACATCGCTATTACTAATTTCAAATTTTATATTTTTGATATCCATAGTCTTGAGTTTTAAGGTAAATACATTAATTTATAGTTTTCAACTTCCAAAACATGCAGAATGAATAAGTTGTAACCCTCGGGTAACATCTTCACCGGACGTTACAATACTTATAGTTGTTTCCGACATACCGTCTGAAACAGCATAAACATCCAGACCGTTTCTTTGAAGTGTATTTACAAGACGGGCTCCCAAACCGCGCAGTTCCCTTATCTTCTCACCGACCACGGCTATTACGGAAAGTGAATCAAGCACCTCAATAGATTCCAGAGAACCATCAAGCAATTCAGGACGATATTCCGACTTTAATATTTCAGCAGCATTAGCAGCATCAGTGCCGGGAAGGGCTATGGAGAAAGACGCACTTTTTTCAGGCTGAGCCACAACGAAAACACTAATCCCTTTTCGAGACAATGTATTATAGGTTCGGGAATTAATTGTCGTCATGTCAGATGCAATCTTCCCTCGTAGAATAATCAACGACGTGTTATTCAACGATGAAATTCCTGTGACACGCCCTTCGTCTATTTTTTTATCGGTAATGAGCGTCCCGTTCGCCAAAGGGTTAAAGGTGTTAAGAATACGAATCGGGATATTCTTATGGAACACCGGATAGATAGTAGGAGGATAGATCACTTTTGCTCCAAGTGTACAAAGCTCCATACTCTCCACGAATGTCATTTCAGGAATAATCGAAGCCTCCTTGATAATGCGGGGATCGGATGTTAGAAAACCATCGACATCTGTCCAAATTTCAAGTTCATCTGCATCCAAAGCAGCTGCTATCAGAGCCGCTGTGTAGTCACTTCCTCCACGTCCAAGATTAGTTATCTCTCCGGTATCTCTGTCGCGAGATATGAATCCTCCGGTAACAACGGTCTTTACAAGACTTCCATCAAACGTATTTCGAATAAGCTTATCTGTTAGTTCCCTATCTGCTATATTTTTATTAAACCACTTCTCAGTCTTTATAAATTCCAGAGAATCGAAATGTTCAGCATTTTCAAGAATGCACGCAACTATTTTTGATGACATTCTTTCCCCAAAACTTACAATCGTATTAAGCGTGATTTCCGGCAGATAACGAATAAGCATTACTCCGGTATAATAATTCTTCAGCTCATCGATAAGAACCGATAGTTCGTCAATAAGCTTTTCTCTTTTATCTTCTGGAACAAGTGAATCTACAATATCATAATGACGACGAGCGATCTGCTCAATTTCCTCAATATAATCCTTACTTCCCGATGCTGATTTATAAGCTGTAGAGATCAGACGATCTGTCAGACCTCCGAGAGCGGAAACAACCACTATGGCCGGACTTTCAAGCCCGTCGACTATTCGCTTAACGTTTGTGAGGCTTTCAACGGTACCGACCGAAGTTCCTCCAAATTTCAATACTTTCATCAAGACCTTTTTTCTTTCCGGACGCCGATAAAAACCTTAAGTAACGGCGTAGTTTTTGCAAAGGTACAAAAATTAATGGAATCTGCAATTTATGCCGATTCCATTAATTAATCTTTATATGAAGTCATCAGACGGCTTCAAGCAGCCCTGACACACAACTATTTTTCTAAAATAGTCTTTACAAACTCATAATCAGGTTCTTCTGTAATTTGCTCACAGAGGGATGTACCAAGCACTTCTCCATCCTTTCCAATTACAATGACGGCACGTGCAAGAAGACCGCGCAATGGCCCATCAGTTATTGTCAATCCATAAGAATCGCCAAAATCCGATCGGAAAGCTGATGCAGGAGCTACATTTTCTATTCCGTTTGCAACACAGAATCGGGCGGCTGCAAAGGGTAGATCTTTTGAAACACAGAGCACAACTGTGTCAGGCAATTTTGATGCCATTTCATTGAATTTCCTGACTGATGTGGCACATACATCTGTATCAATACTCGGGAAAATGTTAAGTACCACTCGTTTACCTTTATAGTCATTAAGGTTTATATCTGATAGATCTTTTGCGCAGAGCACAAAATAAGGAGCCTGCTCGCCGGCAACAGGAAGTTCACCCGACAGATGCATTGGCATTCCATTAAAAAATACTGTTTTCATAGTCTTTAAAATAATTTTATTACTCTAACGATAACAGACCATGAAATGTTCACGAATGACGGCTCATGATACGTTTTGTAAAAATTGTATACGTCTCACATGTTCCGCTACAAGATTTCGATGACGCTTTGAAGAAATAAGTCTATCGATCACACTTATCATTTGGTTACGAAGTCCAAGGTCGGCCGCAAAAGAATCGGCTATCTGCTCTGAATCATGACGCCATGGATGAGTGCGATAGACAATATGACCGATTTCATGAGCGATTGCAGCATAAATCTCCGGGATGGAGAGACCGAGACGCCCGATCTCAACCGGAGAAATATATACGTCCCCGTTAAAACTTAGAATACTGTCACGATAAATGTTCTCTTCATCTTTAAGAAGAAAAAATCGTATATCCTTTTTATAGAAAGATCCAATTTCCTTTACCGTATCACTGTATAACCTCAAAAATGAGCTTACTATATCGAGATTATCTATATTTTTAAGTTCCATTTTAATTAGATCCAGAGTTCTTTTTAACTTACTATATATTTAGGAATTAACTTCGACAAACATCTCTGAATCAGATTCTGGAAAAAGTCAATTCCTCCTCAAAGAAACGTGTTACAATATTCACAAATTTCAAGCCTGAAACAACTTATTTTAATACAAATTAAGGGTTCGCTTGTTATATCAGTAAACTGAAATATTATTTATAAATTTTTATATTTACTTATCCACTATGAATCACACATGGAATTTTATACCGACTGATCAGCCGGAAGCAATAGCCACAACACTTGAAACGGCAGATCTGCTCAGATCATCACAAGGCCAATCTAAGAAGAGTGTTTTAAAAGCACTTTCTGATTATATAGAAAATCATATTTCTGTAAAATCTGATAGAACACGTCTGCTTGATCAGACTCTTAATTTCAGAGCTGTTACAGAAAGAGATATTACCACACTTGTCGATTTTTTTGACCGATATCCATCGAGAAGCTGCGATTTTTCCATCGGAGGAATTCTTATGTGGAAAGATTATTTTCGATATGAAATGGCGATTTTAGACGATACATTATTTCTCAGAGGGTTTGATCCGGAGAAAAAGGTGCAACTTTACTACCGTCCAATCGGAAAAACAAATGCACGTCTAAAAATTGATATACTTAAGACCGCCTTTAAAGACTATAATCGTCCGGGCCCGTGCATACTGATTTCAAACGAGGAGTCATCATTTGAAGAATATTTAAACGATTTCAGGGATGCTGACTATACTATAGATAACTGGAAAGAATATCTGTATGATATCACGCAGTTCTTGGGTTTCAGCGGCAAAAAGATGGCAAAAAAGCGCAATCATCTCAATTATTTTGAGAAGCATTATTGTGATTTCAAAGTTTTTGAGATTAATCCTGAAAATGCAAAATCCCTCATTCCTCTCACTGAAGAATTTGAGAATAATCATGATGAGTCAAGTCTTGCGAAATATGAAAGTGAACGAACGATTGACGTACTCAACAATTATTCTAATTATCCCTTTACCGGTATCTATATCACGATCAACGATAAAATAGCCGGTTATTCTTTTGGAGAGGTTATAGGAGACACATGTTTCGTCCATGTGGAGAAAGGTCTAATGGAGTATCAAGGAATTTATCAGGCCCTTTCATCACGTCTGGCACAACAGATTAAAGATAATTACCCGGCTGTAAAATATCTTAACCGAGAAGAAGACATGGGTTATGAATCATTACGTAAAAGTAAGGAATCATATCACCCCACGAAGATTATGAATAAAATATCTAATATTATCTGAAAAAGTCGGGCTGTTATATTGCAGAAGTTACAATATTTTATTTACTTTTGCATCTGATTTATATATTTTGGATATGAGTGACGCGATTGTTATTATTCCTACCTATAACGAAATTGAGAACATTGCCAATATCATCGATGCCGTAATGAGACTCGAAGATAATTTTGATGTGCTTGTAATCGATGATGCGTCGCCCGACGGAACTCAGGATGTTGTTAAAGAGAAAATGAAACAATATCCAGGGCGAGTCAATATGGAATGTCGGGCCGGCAAGCTTGGACTTGGCACAGCTTATATTCACGGATTCAAATGGGCGTTGGCTAAAGGATATGATTATCTGATTGAGATGGATGCCGATTTCTCACATAATCCGGAAGACCTACCCCGTCTTTTGAATGAATGTAAAAATAATAATGCCGATATGGCAATCGGTTCCAGATATATATCAGGAGTAAATGTCGTGAACTGGCCCATGGGACGTGTACTCATGTCATATTTTGCCTCAGTATATGTTCGACTTATTACAGGAATGAAGCTACGCGATGCTACAGCCGGTTTTGTTTGCTATCGTCGTAATGTGCTTGAAACTATCAATCTCGATAAGATACGCTTCAAGGGATATGCCTTTCAGATTGAAATGAAATTCAAGACACATTTCAAAAAATTTAAAATAGTAGAAGTGCCCATCATCTTTATAAATCGACAATTAGGCACTTCTAAAATGAATTCGAGTATTTTCGGAGAAGCAGTATTCGGAGTTATTAAACTAAAACTCGGAAGCATCTTCAACCGAAAAAATTTCTGTTGAGTTAATCTTCAATTAAAGTAAGTATATACTTCATCTTGATATAAGACGATCAATCACCCCTATAGAACTGCTGCAAATAGCAACGGGCAATGAAATCATGGTTAGCAGCTACTATCCCGGTGTTATTTGTGCCGGGAAAAACCGCGTCCGGAACCCATCCGTTTTCATAGATAAACTTCAACAGATCCGCAGGACATAGACCTCGCTCCGTTAGCATTGAAAATGCATGCTTTGAGGCATAGTCTTTATCATATAGCTCATTATCAGGATCTGCAATCATCCCGGCTATATTTTTTGCAGCTAACATTCCTTTATAAGGATCTACAAACAATACAAAATCCTTATTCCCCTTCATCATTGGAAGATGTTCCTCTCCTGCTTCCCAATGCAACTTATCAATAAAGAAACGGTTAAGGGAGTCGTAATCCTTAAAATATTGTATTCTTTTCCCTCCGGTTGCTTCAATGAAAAGCTTATAATAAGAATGCAATTCTTTAGGCTTAGTCTCTTTAACAGTAGGAATTTTTCCTTCAACAATAAGAGAAAGCCATTCTGAAACAAAAAGCGCAAGCGGACCGGTAGGATTCTCAACCATTGCTGTTTCCAGATTGCTGCGCAACTTTGCGAAATCTTCTTTTCCATCAGAAAATGAATCGGACACAATCTGATGAAGATCAAGGCTAAATGCAGGCTGAAGAAGATAGCAATGCATGAAAAGCCAGTTGGCAAGATTATACAATTTCTCTCTATCTTCCGGATCATTAAATTCGAGTCCCCTTGCAAAATCATGACCCACCGGCTCGGGAGAATCTTCATAAATGCTTTCCAAATATTCATAGAAAACATCAGCAAGTTTGATTAAATCATGATCATGAGGATAAAGATCACGTTTATTCTCATCCATCATCGCTATTCCATACCACAACAGGAAACGGATATCGGCACGATTAAGCTCATAATCCACATACTCCTCGTTATCTTCATGAAAAGGCACTGAGTAGCCGTATAAATGACGGCATTCATCCACAAAATTTCGCCATATACCGGAATCAGCTATTATATCCTGAAAATAACATGTCAGATAAATTGCGTTTTTCTCTTTGAGCTGAGGAGAAAGATCCTTAATGAAATCATTTTTCTCCCATAATCCAAGTATGTGCCGGGCAACCTCAAGATAATACTCATCGGTAGAGACTTCTTCCGGAAAAGTCGGTTGCCATATAAGAAAACTCTTCTTATCAATCATTTCAACAGATCTATTAATTCAGAGATGTTCGTACTCGACTGTTCTCCGGTAGTCATATTCTTTAATGTGATTGTCCCGTTCTCCATTTCAGATTCTCCGATAAAAGCGACATAAGGAATCTTCTCATTGTCTGCAAGACCCATCTGTTTCTTCATTTTAAGATTGTCGGGATATAACTCAGCCGGAATACCGGCATTGCGGAGTATTCCAATATAGCGAAGACTCGTTAGCGCTTCTTTCTCACCCAGATTCACAAACATAATCTTCACGGACGATGCAATATTTTCAGGATATAGCTCGAGTTGGTTCATAACGTCATATATCCGGTCAGCACCGAAAGATATTCCAACACCGGAAAGCCCGGGCATGCCAAACACTCCTGTCAGATTATCATATCGTCCACCTCCGGTTATACTGCCGATTTCAACATCCAGAGCCTTGACCTCAAGTATCGTACCGGTATAATAATTTAATCCTCGAGCCAGAGAAAGATCAGCTTCAACCTTACATTCATGTCCGACAGCCTCAAATCCATCAAGAATAAACCGCATTTCGTCTATACCAACCCTACCTTCTTCCGAATCGGCAAGCAGCTCTGACATGACTGAAAGTTTCTCTTCATTGGTTCCCGTCATTTCAAGAACCGGACGAAGCTTTTCAATAGCTTCCTCGGAAAGACCTTTTTCTCGAAGCTCAGCATTGACATTTTCTATACCGATCTTATCAATCTTGTCTATTGCAACCGTGATATCAACGATCTTATCAGCCGCTCCTATAATTTCTGCTATGCCGGTAAGAATCTTACGGTTATTAATCTTTATACAGATTCTTATCCCAAGATTCCGAAAAACTCGGTCAATAAGCGATAGAAGTTCGATTTCATTAAATAACGAATCGGAACCAACAACATCTGCATCACACTGGTAGAATTCACGGTAACGCCCCTTCTGTGGACGGTCTGCACGCCAGACGGGCTGAATTTGATAACGTTTGAAAGGCATTTGCAAATCTTGCCTGTGTTGTACAACAAAACGCGCAAATGGCACTGTGAGGTCGTAACGTAGGCCTTTCTCACACATCTTATTGGTTAAAAAAGGTAGATTGTGAGCTTCAAAGTCTTCACTTCCGACCGATTTCAAGAAATCACCAGAATTAAGGATCTTAAATAACAGTTTATCACCTTCTTCTCCATATTTCCCCATCAGTGTGGAAAGATTCTCCATTGCAGGAGTCTCAATCTGAAGAAATCCGAATTTCTTAAATTCGGATTTTATAGTATCAAATATATAGTTGCGTTTGGCCATTTCAACGGGTGAAAAATCCCGTGTGCCTTTCGGAATACTTGGTTTTTGTGCCATTTTATCTTGTTTTTATGATAAAATCCATAGGATTTACTTTTTTACAAAATTAACTAAAAGATTTAGAAGTCTATTGTCAATTTCACATTAAATTGTCGTCTCGTAAGATAATTTGGCACCGCATACTGAATATTATTCACATCCGTAACCCAGTAATAGCTACTTACATTACTTATATCAAGAAGATTAAAACAATCTACTCCTAATACGATACTTTTAAAATGACGCCAGAAGTTATATGGTCTTACCCCCTCGGAAGGAGCACCGACAAATTGATAACTTAAGCCAACATCAACACGCTTATATGCAGGGGCTCTGAAATAAGAAACGGAACGGCTTGTATGAGGTGCAGTCATAGTCAGGCCATCAGATAAGACTGCATTAAGACTGAATTTGAGTTTCGGAAATTTTGGAAAATAATCAGTGAAGAAAAGATTAAGTGCATAGCGTTGGTCGCTGGGCAAAGGACATTTCACCCCATTAAGGGTCTGTTGTGTTTTCATAAGAGAGAAACTTATCCATGAATCTGAACCTTCAACAAACTGTCCAAACAGCTTGAGATCAACCCCCATCGTATAACCTTTTGAATCATTTACACCCGAATAGTTTATCTTAAGATTGTCATATTCGTATGAAATAAGACGTGAAAGATTTTTATAATAAACTTCACCGGTAAGTTTGAAAGGGCGGTTCATCGCTCTGAAAACATAATCCGTTCCAAAAATAAATTGTAGACTCATAGGAGATTTAATATTCCGGTTTAATTCAACCGACATATTCCCGAGAGCATCTGTTACAGCCATCCTGTATTCCTTATAAAACGGAGACTGATAATATAAGCCGGTTGCAAATCGGAAAATCCAGTTATTGACATTAACAGGAGCAACCGAAATATTCACACGCGGCGAAATCAGGAATTCCTTATTAAAATCCCAATAAGAAAAGCGGATACCACCATTTAGAGTGATATAAGCTTTATTTGTATCGAAATAATAGGCATCCTCAATATATGCCGCAAGTCTATTGGCAGAAATATCCTGCCTAGAACTTAAATTATAAATTAAATGGACTCCCTCTGGCAAAGTAGGTAAAGAATATCCGGCTGAATCACGCCACTCCCACTCTTTGGTTCGATCCCGGAAATTTTCACGTTGATATGTCAAGCCGTAAGAGAAATTATTACCTTTTAGACGGGATGTTCCCTTAAATGCCACCTGCAGAACAGAAGCCTTGAGCCTATTACGGGAATGCTCCATATATTTACCCACGCCAAGCTCGCCACCAACACCACCTTCTCCTCCTGTGCCTGCTTGATCAAGCCAATATTCTCCGGAGATATCATAAGTTACAAGCTCGTTAGTTAGAAATCCGGAGACACCCAAAGAGAATGTTGTCGATCGGTTTAACTTATATAAAGCTTGTAATGAGCCAAGGAAAGTTTCAAATTTATCTTTCTCCTCTCCGTCAAAATAAACTTTGAAATGTTTAACATCCTGAGATGTTCCAAATGAGGTTTCCCGGTCGGCCGGTTTAAAATTATAATGATTTAACGAAATATTTCCAAGGAAATTTAGACTGAATCGATCATTCGTTTTAAGAGTCATATTCGTCTGATAATCGAAATATGTTGGATCATATTCTCCTTTTGTATCCATAGAAGATAAAAGAGAATTATTCTTTTTCAATCTAAAACCATGAATCTGTGAAAATTTACCTGAATTCTGACCCAATGTAAGAGATCCTCCCATTAGTCCAACTGAAACGGAACCTTCAAATGCCTCCGGTTCGCGATAAGTTATATCAAGTGCCGAAGACATCTTATCAGCATATCGTGCTGGAAAACCTCCGGATGAAAATTTGATATTACCAACCATATTAGGATTAATGATAGAAAGACCCTCTTGTTGTCCACTACTTATAAGCTGAGGCCGATAAATTTCCACACCATTGATATAAGCAGAATTCTCATCAAAAGAGCCGCCTCTTACCGAATATTGCGAACTCATCTCATTCGAGGAATTAACGCCCGGCATAGTTGAAATCATAGCTTCAACACTTCCTCCGGATACATCTGCGGATAATTTAAATGCTTCAGTATCCATCGTTTGCATACCGTTAATACTATTTCTGAAGCCGAGAACTTCCACTTCATCAAGCTCTGTATCATTAGCATACATTCTTACATTTAGCGTAAGCTCACCCTTTGGATTAATTAGCTTATGCTCAACTGTTTTAAATCCAATGCAACTAAAAATTAGGTTAATAGTATCCTTCTCTGCAACACTAAGTGTATATTGGCCCTTAAGATTAGTATTAGTACCAATAGCAGACGCAGCTACTCTTACAGTAGCGAATTCCACCGGTTTATCTTCATTATCCACGACCTTACCGGAAATCTTCACATTTTCCGCAAGTATATTGAATGTGAACAAAGAAATGGTGAATAAACAGATCCAAACGAAAAATCTCATATCAAATAAACGTTCCAACCCCGTTGATATTGCCCACAAGCACAATTAACCTCCCACCCTCGCTTCAATAATTCTAATTACTTTTTTCAATCTCTCCCATCCCTCCAATCATTCCAATTTCTCCAATCCTTCCAATCGCCTCCAATTGGCTCAAATAAAAAAGAGCCGAAGCATCTGCTTCAGCTCTCATTTAAGGTGGCGATTACCTACT
>CAZOPN010000078.1:0-11427 GCA_964581685.1 uncultured Sangeribacter sp.
GTCACAACCGGAAGGTTGCTCCCTCAATCTCAGCCTCGACGGCACCACATCTGACACCGTTCTGACAAACCGACGGCTACGCAGTACTCAGGGGACATCAAACCGACAGCTACGCAGTTTCAGCACAACTTCCCCCGCACCGGCTTCGGCATTCGATTTCGGTCACAACCGGAAGGTTGCTCCCTCAATCTCAGCCTCGACGGCACCACATCTGACGCCGTTCTGACAAACCGACAGCTACGCAGTTTCAGCACAACTTCCCCCGCACCGGCTTCGGCATTCGATTTCGGTCACAACCGGAAGGTTGCTCCCTCAATCTCAGCCTCGACGGCACCACATCTGACACCGTTCTGACAAACCGACGGCTACGCAGTACTCAGGGGACATCAAACCGACGGCTACGCAGTTTCAGCACAACTTCCCCCGCACCGGCTTCGGCATTCTATAAAAAGATAAGACCGGATCAAAACTGAGTTTTGATCCGGTCGGTTTTTACCTGTAAGCCACAAAAGGCCGTTAAAGGAGAGAAGGATTTTTGTTTAACGGTAATCTTTTAGAATCTCGCGCAGGCGTTTGCGCGTAAAGAAAATGCGGCTCTTCACTGTGCCGAGAGGCATAGCAAGCTTTTCTGCGATCTCCTCGTATTTATAGCCGGCAACGTGCATCGAAAACGGTTCACGGAAGTCGGCAGGGAACTTGGCGATAATCTGCGAAATCTCGCTGACGCCATACGCTCCGTCGGGAGTCTCAAGCCCTGAGTCCTGGCTGAGGTTCAGATGGTAAAGATCTTCTGAAGCATCAACCATAGTGTTCTCTCTGACGCTCTTACGATAGTTGTTGATAAAGATATTGCGCATTATTGTCATCATCCACCCCTTGAAGTTGGTGTTTTCGACAAATTTCTCTTCATTGTTCAGGGCTTTAAGAGTTGTATCCTGAACGAGATCCTGCGCTTCATCTTTATTCACCGTAAGCTTGAGCGCAAAAGAAAGAAGGTGGCCCTGCATTCCAATTACGGATTTCTGAAAGCTGTTCTTACTGCTCATTTAATAATGAATAAAGGTAAAAAATAATTTTGGGTGTGTTTTTAAGCTAAGCCGTTTCCCCGGGAGACTTTGGCCGTCTGGCTGGGATCAACTTGGAATCAGGCTCATTTCTTGCATCAAAGTTAATGCTTTTTTTGATGAAAACAAAATCCTATATCAATTTTTATCTAAAAATATGCTCTAAAACATAAAATCTACGTGAACAAAAAGCAAATTTGCCTATCCCTACCCCTCCGAGGTTTCGTCTGTCAGGATTTCAATACGGACAAGCTCAATACGCGTGGCCGACATACGAAGAATCTTGAATCTTAACTTACCGAGAGTAAAAGAATCTCCCTGTGAGGGCAATGCCTCAAGATTTTCAAGTATATATCCGGCCAAAGTGTGGTATTCATCGCTTTCTCGAATATCGATTCCGAAATCTTCACGAAGAGCGGAGATCTCTATACGTCCTGAAAATTCGTATTCCTTATCTCCTATCCGCTTACCGACAAGCATTTTCTGATCATGCTCATCCTCAATCTCTCCAAAAATCTCCTCCACCAGATCTTCAAGTGTGGCAAGACCGGCTGTCCCGCCAAACTCATCGACCACAATTGCGAGCGATTTCTTCTCCCCCATCATACGCCTCATCATTTTATTGGCAAGCATAGTTTCAGGAGTGAAGATCACGGGTTTGATACGGCTTCTCCAATCGGCATCAGCATTAAAGAGCTCCGAGATATGAATATATCCGACTACATCATCAATATCTTCACGAAAGACTACAACTTTAGAAAGACCTGTCGCAATAAAGACCTTGATGAGCTTATCGCGATCGGTTCCCTCAAGAGGCACGGCAATAATCTCATTTCTCGGCCTCATACATTCCGATATCTGCGTATCCTTGAAATCTATAGCCTTCCGAAAAATCTTGACCTCATTCTCAACCTCGCGCTTATCACTATGTTCATCTATCGATTGCTGGATATAATTGTCGAGTTCATCCATGGTCAGGGCTTTTCCTGAGGAACTTCCACTATCGAGACCAAAAAGCTTCATCATTCCTTTTGAAATCCACGACACGAACCATGATATAGGATAAAAGACAAGATAAACGAGGAAAAGAGGCAGGGCCAGAAGCCTCATGGTAAAATTAGGATTGATCCGGAATGTGGTTTTAGGAAGGAATTCTCCCGTAAAGAGAATAATACCTGTAGAGACAAGTGTATTGCATACCAGCACAAGCACCTCGTTATGATCAAACCATATATTGAATAAGGGATTCACGATTGCCGAAAATGCAATTCCGTAAATTACAAGCACAACGTTATTCCCGACAAGAAGCGTGGAAATAAACATGTCCTCATGTCGCGAAAAGCCACGGATGATCCGGTCGATAAGTCCGCCTTTCGCAGCATCGATTTCCATTCTTACCTTACTCGACTGCACAAACGCTATCTCAGACCCGGAGAAAAAACCGGAAAAGAGTATGGCAGCAACAGCGATTATGATTGCTAAGGATGTAGTCATTTTTATAAAGGTTAGAGGTTAGAGATAGTTTCGGTTTTCAATTCCCAATCTGCATCTATCGAGATGACGTCTGAACTCGGCAACCATCCCTTATTCTATTTTTCATTTACGGAATCTGAACGATTAGGGGTACGCCGGTCAGATTCTTCTACGGGGAAAATACCCTCCGGATTGAGCACCCGATAGTCTGTAAGCTTATCATTGGAGCGAAACCCGGTGCCTTCAAGCACATGAGTTGCATTCTCGATATGTATGAAGGTATCGCTGTAGATCTCACTACGACGCTGATCCCAGAATACTCGCTCCGATAAGAAAAGATCGCGAGGCTTCTTGGTCATCTCCACATGTCCCTCAAGCCGCCAGAGTTTTTCATTCTTATAATATCTGGCGGAGTCGGCAGCCACAGTTGCTATCACCTGCATATACCGATCGTATTTGCGAAGATAGAGACCCTCCGGGAAATCCCAGTAAGGGGTATCCACCTGATCATATACTCTCCACAACGGCGCGACAATACGATATTGAATCACTCCGGAATCAGAGATAAGTGTCGAGATATTTCGCGTAGCCATTGTCGGCATCCGGGATGCGTCAAGTCCGCGCAGCACATCGACTTTCTTCTCGTGCCGACAACCGGCAGCCAGCATGAGCCATACGAGAAGGGACACTACGGGAAAGGCCGCTTTCAGCAGACCGAACTGCTTCACGCAGACATCACTTGATCTTACGCTTCCAGAACCAGACTTCATTGAAGTTCACGCCGAGTGTGATATTGAAATAGTTCTCGCGGATAAGTTCCTGTGGAGCAGCAGCTCTACGCTTCCACTCAAAACCGAGGTTAATCAACGTCTTACCTTCATAGGTCGGCAAACCGAAACCGCAGGTGACGCCATATTCTTTCAGACGATTACCATTGATATTAAGATAGTCGTCGCAATAATAAGCACCGAGACGATACGTGATACGCTGCAGATAGCTTCCGCGTACGCGATGTTGGTAAGCGGCTCCCACGGCATACTTCACACGGTCGTAGAATTTTTCTCCCTCAAACACCACTACATCCGTATGTTTCGGGTCGTTACTATAGAGAGGAGAATAGGCGGCCTTCGACCATTGTTGCCACGTCATATCCGCCTCCACCTCAAGCCGGAAGTTACGTTCGTATGTATAACTGAGACCGGCACCGACGGTGTTGGGCATATAATACTTATTTTTAAGACGCGAGAAAGAGATTGTATCAGGCAGGGCTTCCTGAGATGTTTCCTGTGCGGTCACCCATGTCTTGCCAAGCAAAGTTTTTTTCGGAGAATAAGTTACGCCAAGCACGAGCTTATTCCAACGGTTGAACCGCTGCGTATACTGGGCACCGATATTAATATTCCAGTCGCGCACCTCCATCACATGTTCAAACTTCGATTGTCCGGAGCCGGAAGGTTTTGAAAATACGTCATTAACAATATTTCCGAAATCATAGCTCACATTAAAACCGAGGGAGAAGCCGCCCACTTTTCCGCCAAAGCCGAGATAAAGCTGATTGATGCCGCCGGAACCCTGATTCTCCATCGTTCCGTGACGTATCTCATTTCCAAAAGCATAACCAACGGAGCTGTAAGGGAGCATGCCGACAGAACCTCCAAGCCATTTGGCAATCGGAAACTGCATCGTAACATAATCCACACCGCCTCCGATGGAATGTTCCTTTGCCGAACCCTCTTTGCTGCGCAGGAAAGAGATATCGGCGCCAAGATCAAAAATGAAAGTGAGCGAATCAACAGCGGCATAAGAAGCCGGATTCATAACGTTGATCTGGCGCCCCGAATTCATAGCATAACCCACACCACCCATCTGACGCTGCATCGATGTGGCGCGATCGCCGATTATACCGTATCCATACATAGAATAAGGAGTAGTCGTGTTCTGCGCCGTAATAGTAGCGGCCGCAGAGATAGCGACCATAGCAGCGGTTATCAGTTGCTTATTCATTAAAATAATTATTATAAATTGCTTTCAGGCCTCGGCCCACAATGGAAGAATCCATAATAGGGTTTAGCCCACGTGCCGCAAGCCGCTCCGCAAGAAGCGAGGCATCCCCGCCGGCAACAATTAGTTTGACATCATCATATTTTTGAGCCGCCCCCTCGTAGAGAGTGGCGATCTCGGCCGTGAGGCCTCCTATTACGCCGGCTCTTATCGCAGTCTCGGTATTGAAGCCGAACTGCGGAATCTCGCCCTCAACTCCGACAAGAGGGAGCTTCGACGTGAACCGGTTGAGAGACTCGAAGCGCAAACGCAACCCCGGAGAGATGTTGCCTCCCAGGAATCGCCCCGCACTGACCAGATCGGCAGTCACCGCCGTGCCTGCATCAACAATCAGCATTGACCCTTCCGGATCGGAAACAACGGCTCCCACAGCTGCGGCAATACGGTCGAGCCCAAGAGTGAGCGGCGTCCGATAATCGATCGCCAAAGGCAGAGGAGTGGAATGATCCATAACCAAAAGCATGTCTCCGAAAAGAGTCTCCAGCATAACCATGAGCTCCTCACAATTACCGACACTACAGCAAATCGCCCCGTCGGCAAATAAGGCCAACTGCCTGAGCTCCGGTTCATGGAGCGATACAGCATTTTCAGCAACCCGGAAAGCGCATACCGAGACAAGATCCTCCCCCTCGAAAAGAGAACATTTCACGGCAGTGTTGCCGATATCGACGGTAAGGATGCGTCTCGATACAGGAGCTGTCATTTTTTATCAACAGTGTTTCGGGCCCCGCTCTCCTTAGCCATCCTGTGTGAAATCATCCAGGATGCGATAATCTGGATGAGGGCGCCGGCCAGAGTAAACATCACCGTATCTTTCATCACACCCATGGAGAAGAGGAATGCCTTTAACCTCCACGCATTATAAAACCAGAAGCCCGCACCGGTGCAGAAGCAGAATCCGGCCCACATCTCAAGACGCCGCAGACGGCGCAGACGCAGACTATCGGCAGGGTCATTCACATCTATCATACGGGCAACCGTATATATAATGGCACCAACGGCATAAACCCATCTGAACACCGTCTGAAGCAACGCATTCTCCACGCTGACAAACGGAGCCACCAACCCCACAGCCACCAGGAGCAGACCGGAAGTGGAGAATGTCTCCACCTTACGTCTTAACCTGGCGAGATCCGCCCCGCTTCTGTTTCCTTTCTTTTTCATTTCAATAAATAGACATCCTCCGTAGGCTTCTGCATTCTATATTGTTCACGGGCTATTCGCTCAAGATCCTCCGTGCCGTGCAGCAGCTCGTCACGCTTGGCACGGTAATACTGTGCAGAATCATCATTCTCCCTTATCTCGCGCGTGAGCTCATTGATACGATTCTGATACTCCATATTGAGCTTCACAGACGTGTCTTCATTAAAAAACAACAGCAGAATCACCATTCCGCCAATGAGCAGAACGGCAATCGGCGACTTACGCCTGATTCTGAAATTCATTTTTTTAAGCCATTTTGACATTTCTTCGAGGATTACATCGGGAGTCTGAGATGCAAATTTAATTATTTAGACTCAATTGCGCAATTTTTGGAGAATGAAGCCTAAAAAATTTAAAAAAAATAATATAAATCATGATAACTTTTTATTTTGTGTTGTTATATGAGTATAAAAACACTCCGAACAGTGACAGAGTCCTGAGTGGTGACAAAATTGTTCCACTATTAAATAAAACAGCTATGACAGAGAAATCAACATTCAAACAGAAATTATTAGGATTGCAAGGTAATCTTCTTAGTTTCGCATATCAGCTCACTACTAATAGAGAAGCCGCTCAGGACCTCGTACAAGATACAACCCTTAAGGTTCTCGACAACGAATCGAAATATGTCGATAACGTTAATTTTAAAGGATGGGTCTTCACGATAATGCGTAATATTTTTATCAATAATTACCGTCGTCAGGTGAGAAGTGCCACAATCATTGACACCACTGAAGATCTTTATCACCTTAATCTTTCTCAGGAATCAGGTCTTTCCACTCCTGAAGGAACATTTGCAGCAAAAGAGATTTCAAAAGCAATCAGCGAATTCTCCGAAAGCTACCGCGAGCCCTTCACAATGTACGTGGCCGGATATAAATATAATGAGATTGCTGAAAAGATGAATCTTCCGTTAGGCACGGTGAAGAGCCGTATCTTCTTCGCCCGCAAACGCCTGCAGGAACTTCTTAAAGACTATAGATAAGGAATAAGGTTGATGTTTTATCTCCACAGAGATTCAAACTGAAACCAAAATTATTAAAACTGAAATTATTAATAAGTATAACCCCAAAATCAGAAAAGGGCGCGCATAGATGCGTGCCTTTTTTCATCTGAACCGTCGGCCCATGTCGCCGCCGGGAAGTCTTAAAGAAACGCGCTCTAAATTCTAAAACATTGTTTACCGTAAGATATATTTTCCACGACTGTTTCACGGTCGAAACGTCTGAAGCATATCTCGTCTTTGACTACTGGACAGATCCTACAGTTGAAAAAAATGAGATACCCGGATTTCTCCGTCAGGCAGACCGCTCCAAACCACTCTACGTGATAGTGTCACATCATCATAAAGATCATTTCAACAGAACAATCTTCGATTGGACTCTTCATCATCCGGACATTCACTTTATCCTGAGCCGCGATGCTGCCAGGATGTGCCGACACATCCTTAGTCCCACATCTGTCTACCGCGGTGTAAAACCCTCTCCTGAAAGAGTCGCAATCCTAAGCCCGGGCGATACATTTGAAGCACCCGGCCTCTCTCTTAAGGCATTCGCGTCGACAGATATCGGCAATTCATATCTTGCGATCTCAGCCGGCAAATCAATCTTTCACGCAGGCGATCTGAACGCTTGGATATGGAAAGACGAATCAACTCCGGAAGAAATCAGCGAGGCTATAGGCAGATTTGAAAATATCGTGAGTTCAATATCAGCTTTTATTGGAGACAGCGCTATTGATGCGGCCATGTTCCCGGTCGATTCGCGGATAGGGACCGACTATTTCACCGGAGCCCGGATATTCTGCCGCAGAATATTCACACGTCATTTTTTTCCTATGCATTTTGGTCTCGGCAACAAAACGGAACAGCAAAAATATCAGCAAGATGCCATACGTTTCGACCTCTATGCCGATCCCGATTGCATAGCCCGGGGAACGGAATATATAGCGCTCGTCTCCCCATATTCACTTTGCATTTTGTCGTAATATTTTGTATCTTTGCAGCTATGATTACAGCATCAGCTCTCAAAAAAGAAAATATCGCCGAGTATCTGCTCTATATGTGGCAGATAGAAGACATAATAAGAGCTTTCGGGCTCGACCTCGACAAGATAAAGGCAAACATCATCGACGGACACACTGACCTTTCCGACGAACAGCGTAAGCAGATGACGGAATGGTATGAATCGCTTATCGACATGATGAGAAGAGAAGGAGTTGAGAAAGAGGGGCATCTGCAATTAAATAAAAATGTGGCCCTCGACCTCTCCAACCTTCACCGGCGCCTTCTTGCCGACACAAAATATGCCGACTATGCGGCCGAATATTACAAGACTCTCCCCTATATCGTGGAGATTCGTGCCAAAGCAGGCGAGAATAAGAAAGAGGAGATCGAAACATGTTTCGATGCCCTCTACGGAATTCTAATGCTCCGACTTAAAAAACAGGAGATATCGCAAGAAACCCTTGCGGCATCCCGACAGATTTCCCGCTTTCTGGCCCTCCTTTCCGACTATTATAAAAAAGATTATAACAACGAACTCGAAGACTGATATCTGCGGGTCTGCAATGACTTCTATCATTTTTACTACATGTCAAAGAAAGTTTTGATTACCGGTGCCAACGGCCAGTTAGGCAAAGCACTTCAATGCGAAATAGCTGACGATGCCGGCATCGATGCCATCTTCACAGATGTCGCCCTGCTCGACATAACCAATCGTGAAGCCGTAGAACGCTTCATCAGCGACAATCATCCCGACATTATCGTGAACTGCGCCGCTTATACGGCTGTAGACCGTGCCGAAACCGACAATATCATGGCTGCTGCCATCAACACGGGAGCCGTCGGCAACCTCGGTGTGGCTGCCGCCCGACATGGCGTCAAGATAATTCATATATCTACCGACTACGTCTTTTCCGGCAAAGGGTTCCGTCCATACGCCGAGAACGATGAACCTTATCCTCAAAGCATCTACGGACGCACCAAACTCGAAGGAGAAGGCCTTCTACTCTCCTTCTGCCCCAAGGCACTCATTATCCGCACGGCATGGCTATATTCCGAATTCGGGAATAATTTTGTCAGCACCATGCTTGACAAAGCAAAAGAAAAAAAACAGTTGAATGTGGTTTGCGATCAGATTGGAAGCCCCACATACGCCGGCGATCTGGCAAGAGCCATTCATCATATCATCAATTATCCGGAATGGAAACCGGGACTCTATCATTTTTCTAATGAAGGGGTTGCTTCATGGTATGATTTCGCAAAGATGATTTTCGAACTGTCCGGAATATCTATAAACGTTAATGCCATTCCTACCTCGGAATATCCCACCCCGGCCAAACGTCCGCTTTATTCCGTGCTCAGCAAGCAAAAAATCAAGAAAACATTCGGAATCGACATTCCCTGGTGGCGCGATTCACTCAAACTCTGCCTAAAACGCATTTCCGAAAACCGATAATGACCTATGGCTGACGAACTGACTAAAGAGATCTCCAGACGGCGCACGTTCGCCATCATCTCGCATCCTGATGCCGGTAAAACCACACTTACCGAAAAACTCCTCCTTTTCGGTGGAGCAATTCATGTGGCCGGCGCTGTTAAAAGCAACAAAATCAAAAAAACAGCCACTTCCGACTGGATGGAGATTGAGAAGCAGAGAGGAATCTCCGTAGCTACATCCGTGATGGGTTTCAACTACGGCGATTATAAGATTAATATCCTCGACACTCCGGGTCACCAAGATTTTGCCGAAGACACTTTCCGCACACTGACCGCTGTTGATTCCGTAATTATTGTGGTCGATGTTGCCAAAGGTGTGGAGACACAGACCCGTCGACTGATGGAGGTGTGCCGTATGCGAAAAACGCCCGTCATAATCTTTGTCAATAAACTCGACCGGGAGGGGCGTGATCCATTCGATATACTCGACGAACTTGAAAAAGAGCTCCGGATACAGGTGCGTCCCCTCTCTTGGCCTATAAACATCGGCGCGAAGTTCAAGGGAGTCTACAACATTTATGAGCATGGACTCGATCTATTCACGCCCTCTAAGCAAACCGTCAGTGAACGTATAGAGATCGATGATGTTTCCTCCCCGATGGTTGATGAACTTATAGGATCGGCCGATGCTGAAAAATTGCGTGAAGATCTGGAACTGATAGAAGGGGTTTATCCCGAATTCGATGAGGAAGCATATCTTCGCGGAGAGGTGGCTCCGGTTTTCTTCGGATCCGCCCTCAACACTTTCGGCGTGAAGGAACTCCTCGACTGTTTTGTCAAGATTGCGCCTTCGCCACGCCCTATCATGGCTCAGGAACGACTTGTAAAACCGGAAGAAGAGGCTTTCACGGGCTTCGTTTTCAAGATTCATGCGAATATGGATCCCAACCATCGTTCCTGTATCGCTTTCGTGAAAGTTTGCTCGGGCAAGTTTGAGCGCAATGTGAACTATAAGCATGTGCGCAGCGACAAGATGATGCGCTTTGCGGCCCCAACAGCATTCATGGCTCAGAAAAAAAATATTGTTGATGAAGCCTACCCCGGTGATATCGTCGGAATCCCCGATACCGGCAATTTTAAGATTGGCGATACCCTGACAGCGGGAGAGAATCTTCATTTCAAGGGACTGCCTTCTTTCTCGCCCGAGATGTTCAAATATATTGAAAACGCAGACCCGATGAAAGCCAAGCAGCTCGACAAAGGAATTCGCCAGCTCATGGATGAAGGGGTTGCCCAGATGTTTACAAACAGCTTTAATGGGCGAAAGCTAATCGGGACAGTCGGTCAGCTGCAGTTTGAAGTGATCCAATACAGATTGCTTCATGAATATGGAGCACAATGCCGCTGGGAACCGATCAGCCTTTATAAAGCCTGCTGGATTGAAAGCGATGATGAAGCCGCTCTTGAGGCCTTCAAGAAACGTAAACATCAGTTTATGGCCACCGATAAAGAAGGACGCGACGTATTTTTGGCCGACAGTAATTATGTGCTGCAGATGGCTCAGAACGATTTCCCTAAAATTCGCTTCCATTTCTCCAGCGAGTTCTAAGGCCCCGACTCATAAAAAATGGGGTTGGGGCCTAAGGCTGCGAATCATAAAATATTTGCTGCCTAATCTTCTCAATAACCAAGCAAGACACCTTATTACAAAATAAGAAAAACGGAGCAAGGCCTCGGCCTCAGCTCCGTTTTGTCGCGATAGCATTGTTTTATTATTTTCGGCAATGTCTGCGACAATTACCTATAAGTAAGTATTCAAAATTAAACGATATTAAGCATTAATGTTATCTTTTATACTCTCTGCCTTTTCTTTTTGGCCAATTTCTTATTGTCACTCAGTCAAATATGAATATATTTTCCTTCGTTCCGCAAAGAAATTATCACAAAAATAAAGTAGCATATAGTATAAATTAATTTCGAACACTTACTTATTTATGACAATTCAAACCCTGAAAAGTTTAAGTCGGGACCTAAAAATCCCTCATATTTTTTCAATGTTCTTACCCACATATTTGCCTCGATTCTCCCCCCTGACGGTTTAAGACCACAATATTACGCAGTGGAATAATAAGCATAGGGATATTTACGTTAAATAATTTACAAAATTTTTGATTTATATCAAAAAAA